>NZ_JBHVYO010000003.1:138986-307818 GCF_042880655.1 Streptomyces sp. NPDC058295 | reverse complement strand
GTGGAAGTCACCGCCGGGCCGCTCGCTGTCGCGGGCTCAGGCCTCGGGGAAGTCCCCGGCCAGCGCCGACGCGAGCCGCAGGTGCGGTCCCGCCTCGGCATGCCGCCCCTGTCGCTCCAGGGTCCGGCCCAGCATCAGCCGGGCGTACTGCTCCACCGGGTCACGCTCGACGATCAGCCGCAACTCGGTCTCGGCGCGAAGCAGTTGGGCCGAGTGGTAGTAGGAGCGGGCCAGCAGCAGCCGCGGTCCGGTCTGCTCCGGCACCTCCTCGACCAGCCCGACCAGCACCCGCGCGGCGGCGGCGTACTCCTTCGCGGCGAAGAACAGCCGCGCCCGCTCCCACCGCTCCGCCGGCGTTCCGTGAGCGTAGTAGGCGTTGTTGTCGGTCGTCTCGTATGTGGTGTCCACTCGTGCCTCCTTCGAGGCCGACAACCGGGCGTGGTACTTGAATATTCCACTACCCGGAGCGGGTGTGCTCGCGGGTGCGCTACCGGGCCGCGCGCGTCAGCTCCGCCAGCTCCGCCTCGGCCCGCTCGGTGACGCGGGCCAGGACGCGGCCGGTGGTCGCCAGGTCCTCCGGCGGGATCCCGGCATAGATCCGGGCCGAGATCTCGCCCGTCTCGGCGCCGACGGCGGCGAACAGCTCACGCCCGGCGTCCGTGGGCCGGACCAGGGGGCCGTCGGCCGTCAGCAGTCCCACGGCGAGCAGCCCGTCGACGGTGGCGTGTACGTCCGCCGCTTCGGTCTTGAGCGCGTCGGTCACCTGCTCGACGAGCGCGCCGCGCTCCAGTGGCCCGTCGGCGGCGACGGCCGCCCGCAGGGTGATCTGCTGCTGGAAGGTGGCGCCATGCCGTGCCAGGACGCGCTCCAGGACGGCGCGGCCCGCGTAGTGGGCCAGTCCTATGGTGCGGCCGCCGACGGGCGGTGCGGTGTCGGTCATCGTCACTCCTGCGTTCTCTCGTCGGTGAGGTCGAGCGGTACGTCGAGCAGAAGGGCCAGTTCGCCGGTGAACGCGCGTGTCCGCGGGCTGTTCAGGCCGCCGAGCGGTTCCAGCAGCTGTTCCAGCAGCCCCTGGACCACCTTGACGGCCCGCTGTGTCACGTCCTGGCCCCGCTCGGTCAGAGCGAGCTGTACGGCGCGCGGGTCGCGGGGATCCCGGGTGCGCTCGACGAGACCGGCGGACTCCAGGGCACGCGCCAGCTTGGAGACATAGAGCGCCTCGAGGCCGGTGTGGTCGGCGAGCCGGCGCTGACTGGGTCGTTCGCCGACGCGCTGCATCCCGTACAGCGAGGCGACCAGCGAGTACTGGGCGTGGGTCAGGCCGAGCGGGGCCACCGCCCGGTCCACGGCCACGCGCCACTTCGTCGACAGCCGCCACACCAGAAACCCGGGCGTCGCCCCTTCGGGACCCTTGCGCTCACTCATGAAAAAATAGAGTACATGGATACTATGTACATGGCTACTTAATCCGCTCGGATGCGGTTGGCACAGGGCCGTCGCCCGCCCGGCCCGGTGGTACCGGTGGTGCTGCCGAGGCGGGAGCGACACGAGAGCCGGGAACAGGGTTTGCTGCGACGGGCGCCGAAGCAGGCTCAGGGGGATGTGTCCGGCTCGAACGAAGAAACGAAGGTGCGCGCCGTGTCCCTCTCGGACCGAGAGTCGGGACACGCCGGTCGACGTGGACTCAGGCACCCACCGGCGCCGCGTCCTCGGGCCGCCCCGACCGGCAAGGCCGGGCAGGTTCCGGCAGCTGGACCGGGTACGTCGACCATCGTCGCCAGCAGCTCAGGGGAGGAACCCGTGGCCGTCGTACCCATGGCCGAGATCGACATGTTCGCGACATCGGATCAGCGCACCCGCTACGAGCAGTACCGGCACCTGCGCGAGCTGGGCGCCGTCGTCCGGCTGCGCGAACCGGACGTGTACGCGGTCACCCGCTACGACGAGGTGAAGGCCGCGCTGGCCGATCACGGCGCCTTCATCTCCGGCGAGGGCGTGGGATTCAACCCCGTCGTGAACCAGATGATGCGGGGCGTCACCCTCGTCAGCGACCCGCCGGAGCACGACGTGCTGCGCTCCGTCGTCGGGGCCGGACTGCGTCCCCGCGCGCTGCGCGGACGCGGTGAGGAGGTCGCCCGCAAGGCGCGGGACCTCGTCGACGAAGTCGTCGCCAAGGGCGAGATCGACGGCGTCGCCGAGCTGGCCCAGGTCATGCCGATGGCCGTCATCCCCGACTTCCTCGGACTGCCCGAACGCAACCGGGAGCACCTCTACGAGTGGGGGCAGGTGGGCAACGACCTGCTCGGCCCGGTCACCGAACGCACCCCGTACAACCTGGAGATGACGCGGCGCCTGTTCGAGTTCGCCCACGAACTCGCGGCCGACAGGGAACTCGCCCCGGGAAGCCCCGGTGCCGCCATGCTCGAAGCGGCCGATCAGGGCGTCATTCCCCAGGAGAAGTGCCCGCTCCTCCTCGTGGACTTCATCGGACCGTCGCTGGAGACCACGGCCGCGGCGATCGGCCATCTGCTCGTCGTCTTCGCCGAGCGTCCTGACCAGTGGGCCGCGCTGCGCGACGAGCCCGCGCTCGTGGCTTCGACGATCAACGAGCTGCTCAGATTCGAGAGTCCCCTGCGGGGCCTCACCCGCGTCGCCGCACGCGACACGGAACTCGGCGGGGTGACGATCCCGCAGGGCGCGCGGGTGTGGGCCCTTTTCGCCTCGGCGAACCGTGACGAACGCAAGTGGGAGCGCGCGGACGAGTTCGACCTCCGCCGCAATCCGCTGGACCACCTCGGATTCGGATACGGAGCGCACAGCTGTGTCGGACAGGGCGCGGCCCGCCTCGAAATGAACACCCTGATCCACGCGCTTCTCGAGTCCGTCGAGCGCATCGAACTCACCGGCGATCCGGTGATCGCGGAGAACACGCTGCTCAACACGTACGCCGAGATCCCCGTCCGACTCGTCGCGAGAAAGGTGACCTGACACCCATCGGCACCCGGGAACTGATGCGGCCGGGTGTGGAACGCGTTCGTGCACTGCTCACCGGCGGGTGCGTTCTTCGCCCTCGCGGTAGAGGACCAGGTGCTCGTGGAAGAGAACGCCGTCGCGGACGTCGCCGGTGGCGGTGAAACCGGTGTCGTCGGCGTAGTCGAGGTGGCTGCCGGTGACGGTGTAGCTGCCCGTGTAGGCGCTGCGGCGGTTGCCGCGGGCCTCGTCGTAGCGGCCGTTCGGCAGCAGTTCCTGGCGGATGAAGCCGTCCGCGGTCACCCACATCCCGACGTACGGGTGCGGGTCGCGGGGCGTGTCGTTGCTGGTCATGGCTCCACGATCGCCCCGGCGGCCGGCGCCGACCAGGCCGCCGTCTCCCCAGGTGAGAGCTTCCTGGGTGCCGCACACCCAGCATCGCGAGCGACGGGGGCCTGCCTTGAGGCGCGGCGACGGCGCAGGCGCCGCCCGGGAGTCGTTCGCGAGCCGTCCGGGACCTCCCCATGCCTCCGTCGTCCGCGACTCCGTCGCACGCGACGGACCCTGGGTGCCCGGCACCTGGGGACAAGGCGGCCTGGTTCCGGCTCCCGCGCGCCACGAACCTGGTGGTCGGGCGGCCGCGCGGCGTGACCGCCCGGCACGACCTCGCCGCCGGGCCCGCGGAGCATTCCGGGGCGTCGAAATCCATTCACGCGGGCCACGTCACGAAGCTCGGCCGACGGTCCGAAGCGGCTGTCCGAGCAGCCTGGGGCACCGCCGGCGACCGCCCTGCCACCCTTCTCCAGCGGACGGCCCGTCCTCCAGGCCGGCTCCGCCGTACGGAAAGCAGACCACTCATGAACGTCCACGACACCACCGGCGCCGCCGTGCTCGAAGAGCTCCGGCGCAGGCCCACCGACCGGCGGCGCATCCTGTTCACGGGCGCGACCATCGTCACCATGGACCCCGACCTCGGTGTCGTCGACGGCGGCGACCTGCTCGTCGAGGGCGACACGATCACCGCCGTCGGACGCGAACTCGCCGCGGGCGATGCCGTGGTCGTCGACGCCACCGGCACGCTCCTCACCCCCGGCTTCGTCGACACCCACCGGCACGCCTGGGAGGCCCAGTTGCGCCGGATCATGCCGGACGTCGACGATCTCGGCGGCTATGTCATGGCCACCCTGGCCGGCTACGCCACGGTCTACCGGCCCGAGGACATGTACATCGGCACCCGGCTGGCGGCCCTGACCGCGATCGACGGCGGCATCACGACCATGCTCGACTTCTCCCACAACTCCCGCACCCGCGAGCACTCCGACGCCGCCGTCGAGGCGCTCATCGACACCGGTATCCGCGGTGTGCACGCCTCCATGGGCCCGCACTTCGGGGAGTGGGACCGGCAGTGGCCCGGCGATCTGGCCCGTATCAAGAACCGGTACTTCAGCAGCGACGACCAGTTGCTCACGTTGCGCCTGGCGACCCTGGCCACCGACGAGATCGCCGGACCCGCGCTCGCCTACGGACCCCAACTGGCCCGTGTCGCGGCGGATCTGGGTATCGGGGTGAGCGTGGACGCCGTCTTCGGCACGTCCTCCTCCGAGGCGGTCCTGCGGTGGGCCGAGGGCGGCCTCCTCGGCCCCGACGTCACCCTCATCCACTCCACCGGACTGACCTTTGAGGCATGGAAGGCGATGGGGGAGACCGGCACCACCGTGGCCCTCGCCCCGACCTCCGACGCGCAGATCGGCCTCGAGACCGCCATCCCCGCCGTCGACGAAGCCCTGTCCGTCGGCATCCGCCCCGGACTGAGCATCGACGTCGAGGTCGCCCTCGCCGGCGACATGTTCACGCAGATGCGGGCCCTGCACGCCATCCAGCGGATGCGCGCCGTCAACGCCGTCTACGGCACCGACCGGCAGCCCTCCCGCATCACCACCCACGACGTCCTCGACTTCGCCACCCTCCAGGGCGCCCGCACCAACGGCCTGGCCGCCGGCACCGGCTCCCTCACCCCGGGCAAGAAGGCCGACCTGCTGGTCATCCAGGCCGAGGACCTCAACAACATGCCGCTCAACGACCCGATCGGCACGATCGTGCTGGGCTCCGACGCCCGCAACATCAGCGCCGTCCTCGTCAACGGCGAGCCCCGCAAGTGGGACGGACACGTCCTCGACGTCGACCTGGCCGCCCTGCGCGACGAGGTGCACGCCTCGCGCGAGTACGTGCTGAACACCTCGGCTGTCTGAGCAGGCCCCGCCATCACCACCGCGACGGTGGTCCATCGCCGCGTGCCGGATCACTCCGGGTCACGTCGGATCACCCCGGATCACTCCGGATGGGCCACCGCCTCCTTCTGCAGTTGCACCGCCGCCAGCAGGCTCAGCTTCGGTTCCGCCCGGCGCAGCACCCTCACCGCCGTGACCGAGGCGATGTCGCCCGTGAAGCCGACGGCGGCCAGCCGGGAGCGGACCCAGCGGGCGCGCAGCTGGGTCTCGGTGGCGGCGGCGGTGGACTCGACGAGTGCGGCGGCGCGTTCCAGGCCCGGTCGGTCCTCCGGCGATGCCTCGGCCAGTGCCTGACGCAGGGCCGCCGCGACCAGGTCCGCGTCCCGGATGGCCAGTACGAAGTTGTTCTTCTTGCTCAGTCCCGCGATTCCTGTCATGAGCAGCAGCGTGACGTTCATGCTCCGTGCGTGCCAAGCGACTTGAGGAGTCTCAGAGGCTCGGTCGTCCGCTGTCGCCCTGTGCGGTCAGGGCGAAGGCCAGCAGCGCCGTCGTGGTGAAGTCCAGCGCGGGCTCCACCGTCTGCCAGGCGCCCACGTCGTCGACGTACCGTGCGCCCTTGCCGTCGAAGTCGGTCCAGGCTCCGGTCGGCGGGGCGGCCGTGCACTTCTTCATGGTCGGGAAGCCGTTCAACTCCTTCAGCCGCGCCGCGGCGTTGGGGCCGTTGACCACGGCGCCCCGCAGGACGGCGCCCTTTCCGTCCCGGCTACCGCGGAGGTTGGCGAGCTGGTGCTCCGGACAGTGCGGGTAGACCTCACCCGCACCGATCATGAAGCTGGTTCCCCAGGCGTTGGCGCCGAGGGCCCAGCCTCGCTGCCGGCCGGCGAAGGCCGCGTAGCGCGTGTCCCCGGTGGCCTTGGCGTAGAGGCGGGCGGTGGCCACCAGGCCGAAGGTGTGCGGTACGGCGTCGAAGTCGTCGTAGACGGCGCCGGCTCCGAAGGGGTCGTGCCCGGCACGGGCGACACCGTCGTCCAGCTGGCGGCGCAGGTCCGTGTACAGCTCCTCGGCCCCGATGCCGTTCGTCCGGGTGCCGTCCAGGACCGTGGCCAGGTCGACGTGGGCCAGGGCGCTGACGTCCGCGACGTTGAGAGTGCCCTTGACGTCGGAGGCCAGATAGTCCCCGGCCCACCCGGCCGCGGCGTCGGCCCAGTCGCCCTCCCGGTCGTCCCCGAGTTTCCGTGCGGCCAGGGCCAGTTCCGCGCCGCCGAACTCCATGTCGTCCTGCCATGAGTCCTCGGGATAGAAGGCGCCCGGGAACGCGGTGACGAGCTGCTCGTCGGGGTCGTGGTCGGTGTCGGCCAGGTCGTAGACGGCGGCCGCCTTGTCCAGCCAGTCCTGGGCCTCCTCCGGCTCCGTGGCGGCGGCGCGCTGTGCGGCGAGGGCGAAGACCGCGGCCACCCGCCCCGCCAGATTGGGGCTGATCGCCTCGCCCGGTGCGGCCGCGCGGAAGACCGGCCGGTACTTGATCGTGTAGTCGGGGTCACGGGGTGACACTTCGAGTCGGTCGTCGGCCTCCGGCAGCCGCCACACGTCGTGGTCCGTCAGTACGGCGTCGTTGCCCACGCCGATGCCGACCTGTGCGTAGAGCGTCCCGCTGTCCTCGTTCCACATCCTGTCCAGCCAGGCCAGCCCGTGCGAGGCCTCGGCGGACAGTTCCGCCATCCCCGGCAAGTCACGCTGGGCCAGCAGGAGTTCGGCGACCGAGTAGGAGGTGGTGCCGGTGAACTTGAGGAAGTCCCCCGCGTCGAACCAGCCGCCCGAGACGTCGGCCCGGTCACCGGTCGGGCTCAGCCGCTCGTCGAGCAGCTCGTCGCCCTCCTCGTCGTAGTCCGGATCGGCGTAGACGGCCGCGTCCTGGTCGGTCAGATGCGAAGGGCCGTGCCGCAGAGCGCCGGGAAGCACGTCGGCTCCGTCGCGCTGTGCCTGCAGGAAGCGGACGTTGTCCCGGACGAGCGGGGTCATCAGTTCGCGGGCACCGGCGATCCGGAACGCGGGCGAGCGGCCGGCCGCGGTGCCGGTCAGGACGATGCGGTAGGTGCCGGGGGTGTCGAGCGTGGAGAGGTCGACGGTGCGCACCGACGGGTACGTGGCGTTCCAGCGGCCGGTGGAGGCGCCGAGCCGCCCCGTCGCGACGACGTCGTTCTCGGCGTCGACGACCTCGAAGCGCGCTCCGGCGAGGACGTCCGAGGGCCCCATGACGTAAGCCTGCTTCGCCTCGCCTCGTACATAGCCGACCTGGTCCACCCGGATGGCCACCTCGGTCGAGGCAGGCCCGGTGTCGCCACCGAAGGGCAGGCCGTGCAGGGTCGCGGCGAGGACCAGGGCGCCCAATCCCGCGGCGCTGCCGACCAACAGCCGGGGCCTGCGCAGAGCGTTCATGCGCCCCTCTCGGGATCCACGACGGCCACCGTCCGCGCGAGGTCCACCGCGAACCCCGCGCCACGCAGCTGAGCGGCGACGAGCGTCCCCGGCTCGGGATCGTCCTCCAAGACCAATACGCGCATGGCTCGGAGCTTAGACGGTGCGGCCGCCGGGGCCCGCGCCGGTCCACTCTGGCCGTTTCCCCTGCTCGGGACGCTCCTGCTGACGTATTCGAGGGCGCCCGGCGGCTACGAACCGGTGAAGGGCCGCGCATGTCCGGGTGGTCCCCCGGCGAGGAAGGCCGTGAGCGCCGCGACCTCGTCACGCCGCGGGCCGGGCACCCTTCGGCGGCCCGCGCCGGACAGTCCCGCTGCGGCCGGACCGAGGCGTTCTCTGCACGCGCGGAGAAATCGACGCAGCCGTCTAGTCTTGCCGCATGACCAATGGGACGCCCTTGGGTGATTTCCTCAGAGCCCGCCGGGAAGCCTTGAAGCCACACGACGTCGGTCTTCCCGCATACGGGCGACGCAGGGTGCCGGGACTGCGCAGAGAGGAAGTCGCGCTGCTCGCCGGCGTCAGCTCCGACTACTACATCAGGCTGGAACAGGGGCGCGAGAACAGCCCGTCCCCGCAGGTCCTCGACGCCGTGGCGCAGGCGCTGAAGCTGGACGCGGAAGCCACCGACCATCTCAACCGTCTCTGCCTCACCGCCTCGCAACGCCCGCGCGTCCGGGGCGACGAGACGGACGTCAGCGGGCAGTTGCTGCGGCTGATGGAGGGATGGGATCACACTCCGGCGTTCGTCGTCGGTCCGGCCCTCGACATCATGGCGGCCAACTCCCTCGCCACGGCGCTGCACAGCGGGTTCGACCGGTTCGACAACCTCGCCCGCATGGTCTTCGTCGACCCGGCAGGTCGCGATTTCTACCAGGAACGGGAGCGGGCCGCCCACTCCTGTGCCGCCGAGATCAGGGCCGCCTACGGCCACGACCCCGCATCGGCCCGTATCGCCGAAGTCGTGGCGGAACTGTCCGCACAGAGCGACGAGTTCGCCGCGATCTGGCGGCTGCACGAGATCAAGAGCAAGTCCCAGGAATGCAAGCGGCTCAAACACCCCGCGGTCGGGGACCTGCACATCGAATTGGCGGCTTTCACCGTCAACGGGGCCCCGCACCAGCAACTGGTGGTCTACCAGGCCGAACCGGCCGGCCCGACGGCGGCCGCCTTCGAGACGCTGAGGTCCACGGCCACCCGGCCGAAGCAGGCCCGGCCAGCCGTGCCCGTGGCCGCCCTCGCCGACAACGCGCGGTAACGGCGGCCCGCACGGGGCCCCACCGACTCGATCGTCTCAGGCGTCGGGCGGCACGGTTTCGAACTCCCTCGCCACATGCCCGGTGTCCAGTCGCAGCCGCCACGCGTTCCGGCGCTGCGCAGCCGCGAGGGTGGCCTGGAGAGGTGACGGCGGCACCGCCAGGACCGGGCAGCCGGCGTGGGCCAGGCAGTAACGGCTGATGGACGGCCACAGCGCGCGGTGCAGCAGACCACGCCGTCCGGCGCCGATCACGAGGAGGTCGTCCTCCCGGTCGGCGGTCGCGACCAGCGCCGGACCCGGGGTGCCGCGTGCGATGAGGGGCCGTGTCCGCAGCCCGTGGCCGTCACCGCCGAAGACCTCACGCAGGGCACCGAGCAGCCGCTCACGCGCCAGCCGCTCCCAGTCCTCGACCAGGACGGCCGCGGCCGTCGACCTGCGGGCGGCGAGTTCCCCGCCCGGCGGCTCCCAGGCCAGCACCGGCCAGAGCTCGGCTCCCCGGCGCCGCGCCTCGTCGGCGGCCCGGACCAGGGCGGTGAGACTCCCCAGCGAGCCGCTCACCCCCACGACGACACGGGCGGCCGAGGACCGGCGGGACTCGGACATCGCTTCCTCCGTTCTGCGTGCGCCGACCGGTCCCTCCGGGCGACGACCTTCCGCAAAACCGCTTCCACCCCGCCTACCCTGCGAGGCTCCGAACAGCCCGTGCCCCCTTCACCCACGTCACCACCCACCCTCCTTGGCCGGTTCCAGGTCGCCGACCTCGTCGCGCAGGGCGAGGGGGACCTGGCGGGCGGTGGCGCCCAGGGGCTGGTCGTCGCGGACGAAGGGCCAGGCCGGCATGGTGGGCCGGTGAGCATGCCCTGGACCGGGCGGTCGGTGAGGGACTGGGCGTACGTCGTCCCGCGCACGGTCATCGGTTCGGGGCGGGAGATGTCGCCGGCCAGGATCGTCGGGCGGACGTAACGGGTGCCGTAGGACTGCGCCCAGCCGTGCTCCGTGGCCGGACAGCCGGTGAGCTGCTCGGCGAAGTACTGCACCATGTCGTTGCGTTCGGGCTCGCCGTGCACGAGAACGTCCAGGCCCGCCTGGCCTGGCCTGGCTCTGACGGCGGCGGCGCGGGCGCGGACGGCCGGGTCGTGGGTGATGGGGGAGTGCGCCCGGGCGGCCAGGTCGGCCGGGTTCGCGGCCAGTTCGGCGGTGATCGCGTCGGTGCCGAGGGCGCCTGTTCGTGGGCCCAGTGCGTATGACGGCGGTCGTTCCCGCTCACCACTGCGGGGCAGTCCCGGATTTCCACCGGGTTCCCTCCTGCGACGCATCCCGCCTGGCGGAGGGGGCGAACCAGCTGCACCCGGCAGCCTGGTCGCAGCGGTGCGTCACGCAACCGGTGCCGGCCGGATCTCCGGGGCGAGCTCGGGCGGCTGACCTGTGGTCCACATCGCGCGGACGGACATACGGCTGATGCGCCAGCCCTCGCGTTCGCGCCGCAGTTCGGCCTCCCAGTAGCCGCCCACCGTGAAGAGAGGGTCGGCGTCCTCACCGCGCTGTTCGAGTGTGGCGTCGTGGTGCATGTGCGTCATCAACGCGTTCCAGGACGCCGTGGCCCTGCCCGAGGCCGGTTCGACGACGACCAGGAGGTCGGAGGCGATGTGGTGGGTGCGGGCGTACCTCTCGAGTGCCTCCCTGGCGTGTGCCATCGCCTCGACGCCGTCGGCCGCGCCGACCGGGGTCACCGTCCGGACGTCGTCGGTGACGTAGTGGCGGGCCCAGTCGCCTTCGAACCTCCGCTCGTCCAGGGCTCGGAAGAACCGGCTGACGAGCATGCTGATCTCGGTGTGATCCGTCTGCGTGGTCATAGCAGGAGCCTCGGCCCTCAACCGCACTTGAGGTCAAGATCGGAGCACGTCGGCCTCAGGGGTTCAGGGCCTGCTCGATGGTGGGGTGACAGGAGAGGAGGGCGTCGACGCCGACCAGTCGCAGGACCTGCAGGACGGGCTCCCGCGCGGCGGCGATGCGCAACCAGCCCTGCGCGCCGCTTGTCCGCCGGTGGGCGGCGAGGAAGACGTTGATGCCGCTGGAGTCCATGAAGGTCACGCCGCTGAGGTCCGCCACGATCCGTGGAGGCGGCACCGCTCCGTCCGCGGAGAGCAGGGCTTCGCCCAGGACTTCCTTGACGTCGTGGTCGATCTCGCCCTGCATGGTCACGACACGGACGCCGTCGACCACGCGATGTTCGACGGACAGGCTCTTCGGCCGGTCCGCTTTCCCGATGTCGGTCACCGTCTCCTCGACTGCGTTTAGGCTGGCCCCCGGGTGAGGGCGTGCGCGGAAGATTCTGCCCCACCACCGCGGCGGCATTCACCCGGGCGGCTGTGCCGAGGGGCGGCCCGAGGCATGCATGGCGCGATCGCGGGTACCGGCGCACGTGACCGGGGGAGTGAGGGCGAGGACACGTGGAATCCCACGCCGGAGGCGACGGCCGTACCGGGCTGGACGGCCACCTGATGCGCGCCGGATACTCCCTGGGCGCGGACGGCGGCAGCATCGCCGAGGCCCGCCACCATGCCGTCGGCTTCCTCGACCGGGCCCATGACCAGCACCGCCTGCCCGATCCCGCCCGCGCGCGCGACCTCACCCAGCTGGTGGTGAGCGAGCTGGTCACCAACGCCCGCAAGTACGCCCCCGGCCCCGTTCTGATGGAGCTGCGCCTCACGGCCCACGCGGTGGAAGTCGTCGTGTGGGACAGCGACCCGACTGTTCCCGCAGCGCGGGCGAGCGATCCCGGCCGGATCGGCCAGCACGGCCTGGAGATCGTCAAGGCCGTGACGGAGGACCTCTTCATCGAGCAGGAGCCGGTCGGCAAACGCATCACCGCCCGCATCGCCCTCGCCGACACACCCCGCAACGGCGCCACCCGCACCTGACACGGCGGTAGGTCTCACACAGCGGTAGGTCCCCTCCGCTCGCCGGTCGTCGGACGGTCACCGGATGCGGTGGGTCTCCCAGAAGGGGCCGAGGTCCTGGTCCGTCATGGACTGGGCGGCCTTCTTGAAGTCGGCGGTGGTGGAGACGCCGTACCAGTGGTCCCGGGCGTACCGCTCGAGGAGGCGGGCCATGGCGTCGGCGCCGAGGGTGCGTTCCAGGTCGGCCAGGGCGCAGGGCCCGGCCGTGTAGACGAGGTGGTACTCGCCGCGGTGCTGCGACCAGTAGGCCATCGTTGCGGTCAGTGCGGCGCTGTCGTCGGGCCAGTAGACGTCGGACCAGCAGTCGCCGGTCTCCCAGCCGTAGAAACGGGCGTTGGCGTACTGGGCGAAGCTCTCGTCCAGCCACGGTGAGGTGTACTCGTCGTTGCCGACGATGCCGTACCACCACTGGTGCGCCAGTTCGTGGACGACGGCGCCGCCTTCCTCGGTGGTACCGAGGAGGACGAGGCCGGGGTACTCCATGCCGCCGCCGAACCCGGGGGTCATCACGAGGTCGATCTCGCCGTACGGATAGCGGCCGAACTCCTGGCCGAACCGGTCGATCGCGGCCACGGCGTCCGCGCGGTTGAGGCGTACGCCCTCGGCGGGGGTGCCGGGCGTCCAGTACGACTTCACGCGCACGCCCCCGGGCGTGGTCTGCGTCGCGGTGCGGAACGGGCCCGCGGTCCACGCGAAGTCCCGCACCCGGTCCGCGACACCGAGGGTGACCGTACGTCCCGGGCCGCCGGGGAGGGTTCGGGTATGACCGGTCGTGGGCACCTTCAGGGCCGACGGGTGGTCGAGACGGACGCGGAAGTCGCTCGCCAGGGCGTAGAAGCTCTCACCGAGCGCCACATACGGATCGAGGTGCCACCCCTGTGTGTCGTGGACGGCGAGCACCGGCAACGCGTTGCCGAGGAAGCGGTAGGCGCCCTCGCGGCCGAAGCGCGCATTGCGGTCGGGCACCGTGAGGGAGACATCGAAGGCGACGGCCGTCCGCGCGCCGCGCGCGAGCGGCTTCGGCAGGGCGATGCGCAGGGCCGTGCACCCCACGGCAGGACGCCCCGGGGTGCCTCCCGCCACGCTCGACACGACGACGGGGGAGGGCGCGCCGGGTATGCCGCACGCGTCCTCGCCGTTGCCCCACAGCCGCAGGTACACCTCACGCAGAGGCCGGTCGGAGGCGTTGCGGAACGACACCCGCTGCCGTCCGGTCCAGTGGCCGCCGTCGGCGTCGGAGCGCAGGGTCACGTCGTAGCGCGCGCGATCGGGCGTCGCCGCGGCCCCGGACGCCTCCGGCCCGGCTGCCGCACCGGCCTCACGCACACCGGCGCCGACCGCCGTGAGCAGCACGAGCAGGACGAGCAGCACGACGGACGGACGACGAGCGGGCACGGGCGACCACACGGCCAATGGCGACATGCCAGCCGATACTGCCACAACACCCCGACCAGGAAGCCGACTTGGGCTCAACCGACGCCCGCCGAGACCACCCGGCAGCCCCTCGTGCCCGCCCGTGCGGTCACCGGAGGGGGCGGTCCGCCCGTTCCGTCACCGGACAGCTCACCCGACGGCTCACCGACGCTCCCCGCCGACCTGCGCGATGCCCGTCTCGTAGGCGAACACCACCGCCTGGGCGCGGCTGTGAAGGTGCAGCTTGGTCATCACGCGGTGCAGGTGCGTCTTGACGGTGGACTCGCTGACACACATGTGTCCGGCGATCTCCTCGTTGCCGAGCCCCTTGGCGACATACCCGAGCACCTCGACCTCGCGGCCCGTGAGCATGCTCGTCGATCCGGTCCCGATCCCGGACCGCTGGGGGTGGACGTGTCGCTCGATGAGCCGCCGGACGTGGGCCGGAGCCACCAGGAGGTCGGCGGACAGGGTCGCCGTGACGGCGCTGAGAAGCTGTTGCGGCGGCATGTCCTTCAGCAGGAAGCCGCTGCATCCGGCGCGCAGGGCCGCGTAGACGAACTCGTCGTCGTCGAAGGTGGTGAGGACGACGATGCGCGGAGCCGGGTCGAGACCGAGGGCGAGAATGCGCTCCGCGGCCGCGAGCCCGCTGAGCCGGGGCATCTTGATGTCCATCAGGATCAGATCCGGGTGGTGCTCACGCGCCGCGGCGACGGCCTCCACGCCGTCCGATGCCTCCACGACCGTGCCGAGCCCTTCCACCGTGCGCAGAAGCGTGACGATGCCGGAGCGGATGAGATGCTGATCGTCCACAACCAGGATGCGGGCCACAGCGCTCCTCGGAGATGCTCACGTCACGGATCGGCCGCCGTCGCGGTCTGTCCCAGGGGAAGACCGAGTCGTACCTGGAATCCACCCTCCGGACGCGTACCGGCTGTCAGCGAACCGTGCCAAATCTTGGCCCGTTCCCGCATCCCGATCAAGCCGTGTCCGGACCCGGCGGTGGATGTGGCCGAAAGTGGGCCGCCCTGGTCGAGAACCGTGACCTGCAGTTCGTCGTGCAGGTATCGGACGGTCACTTCGGCGGTGGCCGACCCGGAGTGCTTCACGACGTTGGTGAGGGCCTCCTGGACGACGCGGTAGGCGCACAGTTCGACTCCCGGGTGCAGGGGCCGGCGCTCTCCCGCGAACCGGACCTCGACGTGCAGGCCGGCCGCCTCCAGCCGCTCGGCGAGCGCGGGAATGCGGTCGACGCCGGCCAGCAGGTCGTCGGGGACCGGGTCGGCCGGATCCTCCGGGCCGCGGGCGTCGCCGAGATCATGGGTGCGCAGGACGACCAGCAGGCGGCGGAGCTCCTCCAGCGACTCCCGTCCGGCCGCGGCGGCGGTACCGAGCGCCTTGCGGGCGGAGGGCGGATCGGTGAAGAACACGTACTCGGCGAGCCCGGCCTGGAGGGTGACGATCGTCATGTGCTGCGAGATCGTGTCGTGCAGCTCGCGCGCGATGCGGAAGCGCTCGTCGAGGACGGCCCGGCGGGCCTCCCGCCGCTGCTGCTGATCGAGCAGGGCGGTCAGTCGCCGCAACTCGGCGTTGCGTTCGGTGAGACGGCGTTGAGTGAGCCCCACGGTGCAGGCGACGGCCGGCACGATCAGGGCCTGCACGGCCACGACGGGCCACGGCAGCCGGCCGCACACCCCGCTGAGGGCGATGACCGCCGCGAGCAGCGCGGTACCGCACCCGATGCGGCCGCGTCCTTCCCGGGCGGCGACGGAGATGAACGCGACCGCCGGAACCCAGAAGTTGAGCGAGGGCTGGTAACCGAGCAGCAGATACCCGGCGAAGCCCGCCGCCGTGACCACGAGCACCCCGAACGGCCGGTTCTCCCGCAGTGCGAGTGCCAGGGCGATCAGCAAGGTGAGCAGATACGCCCACAGGTCGAACGGCCGCCAGGGCGCCGGATGGTAGAAGGCGCCGGCCAGGCAGCCCGCGAGGGCGAAACCGACGGCGAGGGCGACGTTGGCCGGGCGCGGCCGGAAGGCCTCCGTCGCGGACATCCGGACATGGTAGACGACGGTTCTCAACCGATCCGCCTCCTACGGGAGTTGCAGATGACCACCCGCCCTGCCGGAGGACGTCTTCGGCAGGGCGGGCGTAGGCCGGTGACCGGGATCCGGTCCCGGTCGAGGTCGGTCAGGAGGACATGATGAAGTCCAGGGCGAAGCCGGAAGCGGTCGTCCAGTAGGTGACGCGGGCCCCGTCGTCGAACGCCACCGTGCGGGGCAGGTCGACGCCGATCGGCTTGCTCCCGTCGCTGCCGAGCTCGCGGCCGTGGAGCAGGAGGGTGATCGTGTTCGTCTCGTACTGGTCCATGGGGACACCCGAGGCGAGCAGCGCCGCGTACGCCTCGTCACCCGGGGCGAGCGTGACGGGACCCGCCTTCGGGTCGCTGTCCTCGTACACGTCGATCGGATAGCGGGCCTCGGCGTACTCACCGAGAAAGAGATGCGGGTAGTGGAAGAGGCCGCACTTCTTGTCGCCGGCGTTGGTGACGGTGATGAGGAGATGCTTGGGGACCTCGCCCTTCCCGTCCTCGAGCGTGGTGCCGAACGAGAGGTCGGTCGCGGCGCAGGCGGGGACGGCACCGCTGCCGCCGCCGCTCCCGCCACCGGTGGCGCCCCCCGTGCTGTCGCCACCGGTGGCCCCCGGACCACCGCTCGGTGTGGCCGAACCCGTCGCGCCGGGCGTGGCCGAACCTGTCGCACCCGGCTTCGCCGTGCTGGTCGCGCTCGGCCGGTCCGAGGCGGTGGAGCCCGCGCCGTCGGCCTCATCCGGCTCGCACGCGGTGGACGCGAGCAGCGCGCCGATCGCCGCGGCCCCGAGGGCACAGGACTTCCAGCCCTTGGGACTCCCGGGCGTCTTGCGGATCTTGCGGACAGCAGCATTCATGGTGTTCCCCCGTGGCCGGCCGCGCCGGCCGCTCTCGACTCCGGTCCGTCGAAACGTCGTCCCGGTGATACCGAGGCTAGGAGGACGAGGGTGCCGACGGCGTCCGGCAGCGAGCCAGCACCTCCGTCAACTTCTGGCGTCCAGCGGCTTCTCGGCGTAGACCCGGCGCCGACGACGGGGTCAACCTCCGGTGGACCCGCCCGTCATGACATCGCCCGTCGTCATGCCGGGTACGGGGTGGTCTCGCGCGCTGTGCGCAACGCGCCTGCCCACCAGGCCAGTTGGTCGAACAGGGTCTTGGCGTACCCGGGGACCTGGGGGTCGAGCGGACGGCCGTCCTGCCACGCGGTGTAGTAGTTCGGGAAGGCCAGGCCGTCGCGGATGGTCACCGCGTGCAGCTCGGTCAGCACGTTCTCCAGGTGCAGCACCGCGTGCCGGCCGCCTGCCGCGCCGCCGTAGCTGACGAAGGCGACGGGCTTGGCCGTCCACTGGGTGAAGTGCCAGTCGATGGCCGCCTTCAACGAGGCGGGGTAGCTGTGGTTGTACTCCGGCGTGACCACGAGGAACGCGTCGGCGCTCTCCAGCGCCGACGTCAGCCTCGTCATCCCGGCCGGACGCGGGTAGTCGTCGCCGGCGAACTTCGGTGAAGCCGCGGGCAGGGTGAGCGGGATGTCGATCTCGGCCAGATCGACGACGTCCACGTCGAATCCGGCGTGCAGGCGCGCCTGTTCGGCGACCCACGAGGTCACCACCGGGCCGAACCGTCCCTCCCGGACGCTCCCGACGATGATCACCAGCTTGTACTTGTCGTTGTCCATGCCCACCACGATCGGGCCGCATCGCGGCCGCAACCAGACCGTGCTCAGGCTGGCCCCCACAGGGCCACGCTGAGCCCTGCGCGGGCAGCGGGCGGCGGCCTATCCTCGTCGCATGGGCACGCCGTTGGGAGATTTCGTCCGGGCCAAGCGCGACAGCATCCAGCCGCAGTCGTTGGGGCTTCCCGATCGCGGCCGCCGCCGGTCACCGGGCCTGCGGCGCCTGGATCTCGCCGCACGAGCCGGCATCAGCGTCGAATACCTGACCCGCATCGAGCAGGGCCGTGACCGCCGCCCCTCGATGGCGGTGATCCACGCGCTCGCCGACGCGCTCAGCCTCGACGCCTCGGAGCGCGACCACCTGCGCTATCTGGCCAAGATCACCGGCGGCGAATGCTCCGCGCACCCCCAGCCCGCACCACCGCCCCGGCAGGTGCGACCGGCGGTGCTCGAAACGCTCCGCCTCCTCGAACCGGGCATCGCCGTGGTCACCAACCGGCTGGGCGACATCCTCGCCCACACCGACGCATACGAGTCGGTGACCGGCGAAGCCGGACTGCTCGACGCCGACGCTCCGAATCTCACCCGCTACGTCTTCACCGACGCCCGCGCCCGTACGTTCTTCGCCGACTGGGACGACATCGCCGACGAGCAGGCGTTCGACCTGTGGCTCGGACCGTCCGCCGAGAACTCGGAGTGGCTCACCGCACAACTCGCGACCCTCGCCGGACCCGACTTCACCCGCCGCCGCAACCGCCATGTGGTGCCACGCCGTGGCATCCTCCGGCTCAACCACCCCTCCGGATCCGAACTCCGGCTGCGCCGCGAGACACTCGAACTCTCCTCGGACGCCCAGCAACTCGTCGTCTTCCTGCCCGCGGACGACGAGACGGCTCAGGCCGTCGGGCAACTCCGCCGACGGCCCCACGGAGGGCTCCGGGCCATCTCGTGACGAAGCCGCCTCCCGGACGGTCCAGTCCGCCGCCCGTGTCACCACCGAGTGACGGCGGTGAGCCGCCGGTCAGCGGGAGGGACCGGAGGGGGTGTTGCCGTAGTAGGCGTCGGGACCGTGTTCGCGGGTGTAGCGGCGGTCCGGGCAACGGGCGGAACGGCATACGGGACGACGTACGGGCGAGGGGGTCGGCGTGGCTACCGGAGCTTGTGTGACCGGTCACAGACGTGCGAAGATCGTGAGCGGTCACCATGCTGGCGTCGGGAGGCCGTAACCCGGGATCCACCCCTTCGAACAGATCGGTCGGCCCGGAACCTCCTCTCCCGGGGAGCGTGAACTCCCCGCTCAGTACCCATGAGAGCGACCGCAGGACGAACGAACCAGCTTGGGAAGGGGGCATTGCGTTGACCGCCGCCGTCGGAACAGTCGACCGATCCCGTCTCTGGTCGCACCCGGAACTCGGACTGCACGCCGTCATGGACGCCACCGGCTCGGTCCGGCTGGGGACGCCCGACCAGGACTGGGCAGGCCTGGTCCCCCTCGTCGAGGTCACCGCCACCGGCCACGGACGCCTGTGGTCGGGGGAACGCTTCATCGAGACCGTCATCGGCGACCGCCTGACCTACCGCGACCACGAGACAATCCAGGACGGAACCCGCGAACGTACGACGATCCGCCTGGCGGACCCGGCGACCGGCCTGGCCGCCGAGGTAACCCTGGAGGCGCGTCCGGGCGCCGGATTCCTGCGGGCGGCGGTGCGCCTCGTCAACGAGGGCGCCGCACCGCTCCGGCTGGAGAGCGTGACCACCCTGACGCTCGGCGGCATCACCGGCGCCGACGGCGGCCTCGACGACCTCACCCTGCACTGGGCGGACAACGACTGGCTCGCCGAATGCCGCTGGCGGCAGGCCGCCTTCCGCGACCGGGTCGTCCCGCTGAGCAGGGCCGCCCACGGGCACGAGGGGCGCGGCTGCTTCGAGCGCTACTCGCAGGGCAGCTGGTCCACCGGCCGCCACCTTCCGATCGGCGCGCTCACCGACCGGGAGGGGCGCGCCTGGCTCTGGCAGATCGAGTCCAGCGCGGGGTGGCGCTTCGAGACGGGCGAACGCGAGGGCGCGGCCTACGTCGCCCTGCTCGGCCCCGACGACGCCCACCACCAGTGGCACCACACCCTCGCCCCCGGGCAGGAGTTCCACACCGTTCCCGCCGTCCTCGTGCGGACCGAGGCGGGCGGTCTGGACGCCGCCTTCGGCGAACTCACCGACTACCGCCGCGGCCTGCGCCGCGACCACCCCGACCACCGCACGCTCCCGGTGATCTACAACGACTACATGAACACCCTCATGGGCGACCCGACCACCGAGCGGCTGCTGCCGCTCATCGAGGCGGCGGGCACGGCCGGCGCCGAGGTCTTCGTCATCGACGCGGGCTGGTACGACGACGACGCCCAGGGCTGGTGGGACGCGGTCGGCGCGTGGGAGGCCGCGCCCCGCCGCTTTCCCGGCGGCATCGAGGAGGTCCTGGACGCCATCCGACGGCGCGGTATGACCCCGGGACTCTGGCTCGAACCCGAAGTCGTCGGCGTACGCAGCCCCCTGGCCCGTACCCTGCCGCCCGAGGCGTTCTTCCGGCGGGGCGGCCTGCGGCTCACCGAACACGGACGGCACCACCTGGACCTGCGCCACCCCGCGGCGCGCGCCCACCTCGACTCGGTCGTGGACCGGCTGGTCGGCGAGTGGGGCGTCGGCTACCTCAAGCTGGACTACAACATCAACATCGGCCCGGGCACGGAGAGCGGCCCCGAGAGCCCGGGCGCCGGACTGCTCGGGCACCACCGCGCCCACCTCGACTGGATGGCCTCCCTCCTCGACCGGCACCCCGGCCTCGTCCTGGAGAACTGCGGCTCCGGCGGCCTGCGCATGGACTACGCCCAACTGTCCGTGGCCCAGATCCAGTCCACCAGCGACCAGCAGGACCCCCGGCGCTACCCGCCCATCGCCGCCGCGGCCGCCACCGCCGCCACACCCGAGCAGGCCGCCGTATGGGCCTACCCCCAGCCCGACCACACCCTCGACGAGATCACCTTCACCCTCACCGGAGCCCTGCTGGGCCGTGTCCACCTCTCCGGCTTCCTCGACCGCATGGACGACGACCGGTTCGACCTCGTCCGCTCGGCGATCGACGTGTACAAGGAGATCCGCCCGGACATCCGGGAAGCGCGCCCCTTCTGGCCGCTCGGACTGCCGACCTGGGAGGACGCCTGGCTCGCCCACGGTCTGCGGGGACAGCACTCCACCTACCTCACGGTGTGGCGGAGGGAGCCCGGCGCCGGCCCGACGAGCCGCACCCTCACCCTGCCCCACCTGCGCGGCGCCCACCTCCACCCGGCGGTCCTCTATCCCGCGACCGCCGACGCCACCACAGACTGGGACGCGGCCACAGGCAAACTCACCGTCGACCTGCCGCGCCCCGACACGGCCGTCCTCCTCAGGCTGAGCGCACCCCGGTCCCCGTGACCGCCCCATTCGGGCGCCGTGACGATGCTCCGCTTCCGCTTGGGCGAGCAGGCGGGGTGACGTGTTGCTGAAAGCGTGAGGTGAAAACGCCAGAGCAGGTCGCGCGCTGCGTCACGGTCCTGCACGTCGAACCGTCTCAGCGGTCCCGATGAATACCGCGGGTGACCGTGTGCTTCTGGCGTGGACAGGCAGACGCCGAATGGAGGGCCGGAGTCATCGAGGCTCTGCCTGTGGGCGTGGAGGACGGTGGCAGCGCGGAGTGGCTGTTCGATGTCTTGCTGGATGGCAGTCCGGAGGCCTATCGGCAGTTCGCGGAGGAGTACTTCGAGGTCACTACGGACATCGAGGCCATCCGCCACGTCTATGCGCTGCGGCCTCTCACTCAGAGTGTGGTGTCGGCGTTGAATCCGGACGTCGAGCTCGTTGACCTCGCTGACGATCTGGCACAGATCGGATACCCCGTTCCGAGGGCGGAAGTTCCCCGCGAAGCCGCATGATCACGGGACAGACTTCCAGGTGCGTTCGGCCAAACTTGTACTGGCCTCTGATAACTCTGACAGCAGGGAGCGTTTCTTCCGATGACCGCACAGCCCGCACGTCCTGAGCGCAGCGGTCCCGAGACCGCCTCGGGCATGGATGTCTCGCCGTTCAAGCCTTCTCTCGTCAAAGCGGTGTTCAGGGACGTGACCCCGATGCACGTCTCTCGGTCGGCCGCGTGGGCCGCCGCGTCGGTGACGCGGACCGTGCTGACGGAGATCATCGACGGCGCGAGGAGAGCGGCGGCGGCGGAGGCCCGGAAGAAGCTGATTCCCGAGGACCTTGTCGCGGCGATCGACCGGAACGTCGAGCTCGAGGTGGGGGACAAGTGGTACGAGCACAGCCCGACGTTTAAAGGGCTGACCGGTGTCCTGTACGACGCCGAGGGTGTCATCGTGCCTTCTCGTAAGCGCAGTAGGTCGCGCAGACCGAGTGCTGTGGTCGGCGCCCACAGGTTCGAGGCCGGGGTCAAGATGCTGCTGCGGAGCCAAGGGGCGACGGCCGTCCCGGCGATGGTCCGCGACCTGGACGGAATCGCGAGCGTGTTCCTGACGGACCTCGCCCGGGACGCGGCCATGGTCGTCCGCGAGGGCGGGGTCAAACGTTTCGGTACGGTCACCCTGGTGATGTCGGGCGAACCGGCCCCACCCCCGTTCCGCAAGGATTCCCACCGGGTCCAGCCCGCCCGCAGGGGGGACGGGCGGACCATCGGCAGGGATGACATCCTGGCCGCCACCACGATTCAGTTGTTCGGCGGCAACCTCAGGCAGCGAGCCCTCACCGTGGCACGCGAGGCGACAAGGAACACTTCGGCCGCCTGAGCGGGTGCGACCAACATCGCCGCCTGCACCCTCATCCGCTATCCGCAGACTCGCCAAATTCCCCCTACTGGTTTGGCCTTGGTGCTCAGGCCCCGTCGCCCCATCCGAAGGTGACGTTGTACGCGCGCTGGAGTGCGTGCCGGCCGTGGTCCCCGTCGGCGTACGCCCATGCGAGGGCTGAGGCGAACCAGAGCAGAAAGCCTTCGAGCCCGGATTTCCCGACAGTCGAGGGGGAACGACCCCCGACGAACTCCTGAAGGCCATGCACGACGTCGGAACCTGGGAAGCCGACGACGAAGCCCCGCAGAGCGAGGTGAACATCGCTCTCCGCCTGCCCGACGGCTCGATCATCTGGCCCGTCCAGCGCGTGATCAAACGCTTCCGGAACGGTCCCGAAGACAGCATCGGCACTTACGCGATCGGACTCGGCCTGCACCCGTGCCGAGATCGTGCCGGTCAGGCCTGGCGAGGTTCCCGAGCCGGTTTCCTGAGCGAGGCGGAACAGGCGGGGCAGGATGGCCTCGATGAGGGACTCGCGCGATGCCGCGGATCCTGCCCCCGCGGACAGTGCGCGAGCCCGTCGTACGACGAGGACCGGGGACGGCTCCTGATTACCCGGCAGGTGCCTGTCGGCTGTGGTCCCTGACGGACTTCTCGATGGTGCGCGCACACGTGGTGAACATGTCGACCTGGTCTGGGGTCAGATCGCGCACGGAGATCTGCTCCAGGGTGCGCCACATGTCGGCGATGGGCTCCCGCAGGGCACGGCCGGCATCGGTGAGGCTGACCACCATGACCCGCCGGTCGTGGGGAGCGGGCTCCCGGGTGAGCAGTCCGGCCTCCTGCATGCGGCGCAGTGACTTGGAGACGGTGGAGTGGTCGAGGCCGACGCGCTCCAGCAGTTCTCCCTGCGTCTGGCCGTCGCGGTCGAAGAGCTGCATCAGCAGCAGTTCCTGTCCCGGGTGCAGGTTCAGGGCACGCAGCATGGCGGCGGCGTGGCCGCGGTGGGCGCGGGCGAGCTGGAAGATGGCATAGCTCAAGCGCCCGTCGCGTGCCGCGTCCGGCAGCTCCGATGCGGTGGTGTCGGACATTTCTTGCTCCCTGACCTGAAGAGTTGTCGGTGACCGGTTAGGCGACGGTGAGGACGATCTTGCCGCGGTTGTGGCCGGCATCGCCGGCCTGCTGCGCTTTGGCGGCTTCTGCCAGCGGGTAGGTGGCGCTGATCGTGGTCACCAGTGTGCCTTCGGCGGCCTGCCGGGCCAGTTCGGCCAGCCGCGCGGCGGAGCGGCGCTGCGGGCCCTCCGCGAAGACGACGCCGAGTTCGCGGGCGCGGAAGTCGGCGGTGGTGACGATCCGGGCGGTGCCGCCGCGCAGGGTGATGGAGTCCTCCAGTGCGCCCTTGCCCGCGGCATCGAAGACGGCGTCCACGCCTTCGGGGGCGAGCTCGCGGACCCGGTGGACCAGGTTGTCGCCGTAGACCAGCGCGGTCGCGCCGAGCGAGGTGACGTACTCCTGGTTGGCGGCTCCGGCCGTGCCGATGACGCGGGCGCCGCGTGCGACGGCGAGCTGGACGGCGATGGTGCCGAGCGCGCCGGACGCTCCGTGGATCAGCAGCGTCTCACCCGAGGTGACGCCGAGCAGGTCCAGCACGCGTTCGGCACCGTCGCTCGCCACAGGCAGAGCGGCGGCGTGTGTCCAGTCCAGGCCGGCCGGCTTGGGCGCGAGGACGGCCGCGGGTGCCAGGGCGTACTGGGCGTAGGAGCCGGTGTCGGACCAGCCCAGGACCTCGTCCCCCACCTTCAGGTGGTCGACGCCCTCCCCGACGGCGTCGACGACACCGGCGATCTCCCCGCCGGGGACGGCGGGCAGCGTGGTGGGGAAGATGGCCTCCATGACACCGGAGCGGATCTTGCCGTCCACCGGGTTGACGCCGACAGCCCGTACACGCACACGGACCTGGCCGGAGCCGGGCTGAGGAATGTCGATCTCCGCCTCGTGCAGAACCTCGGTGCCGCCGAACGCGTCGAAAACGATGGCCTTCATCACGGTGCTCTCCTCAGGTGGGATGCTACGCCGACCACTTTCCGTGGCTAGCCACATAAAAGTAGCACCAGTTGTGTGGCTAGCCAAGTAATTGCCTCGAGGAGATCTCAGAGGCACCTACCCGCCGTAGACGCCGGCGTGGCCGTCGAGTTGAACCAGGCCCGTACCTGCTGTCGCACGGCCCAGCCGCACGGGCACCTGTACCTGTACCTGTACCTGCACCGTCCAGCCTCCTTCGCCGTTCCCCAAGCCGCTCTCGCCAGGTTCAGCAGACTGTCTCGGCTCCTGATTGCCCGTCGCGCGGTGTGCAGGCGTTGGTCGACGAGGAGCTTCGATCGTGTCGGACCAGAGGCGAGGGTGGGATGATCCTCTCCTCTCCGGTACGCCTGGCGCCGCCACGTCTACCGGATCGCACCGACGAGGAAGACGAAGGATCGATGATGCTGAGCGTGGGCCAACGGGTGCGGCTGGCGGCGGACCTCCGGTTGGCCGGGTCGGTGACCCCAGCCGAGGAGCCCCCGCAGGAGACGGGTGCCTTCGCCGCCTCTGTGGCCCTGGCAGCAGGTATCGAGGGCACGGTCGAGCGTGTGGACGAACATCACCGGCAGCAGAGCCACGAGGTCCGTGAGTACCTGCGCCTCAAGTCGCTCCTCGACGACTTCGGCCACCAGATGCCGCCGGAGAGCAGAAGGCAACTGGAGGAGCAGGTGGCGGCCTTGGAAGAGCAGTGGGCCGCCCACCAGCGACGGATGCTCCGCGTCACGGTCCGCGTCCGGCTCGACAACGGATTCGTCCTCGACGACGCCCCCGAGGAAGCCTTCGCCTCTGCCTGACCAGGCGTCTCGCCCTCCGAGCGAGGGCCTGCCGAACGAGCGTGCGTCTGGGGTGGCCAGGTGGTGATCGAGCGGCCGCGTTCCAGGAAGGCCGCCTGCCCCCAGGCGACGTCTGGAGGCACAGCTGATCAGCGGTTGTTGTCCGGGCGGTAGGCGCTGAGGTCGCCGTAGGCCGACAGAGCGGCGGCCGGGTCACCGGGTTTGTGCCGCAGGGTGGCATCCAGGAAGGCGAGAGTGGTCGCGGCGACGACGTGCGGGCTCTCGGTACGGCCCAGGGAGCCGACGATCGAGGGCACCGGCGGCAGGTACAGGGGGCCGTCCATGAAGGTGAGATGTGCGGCGCCGGGGATGGTGAGCCGGTAGCTCGTCGCGGTGCTGAGCTCGAGGACCTCGGTGAGGCGGGGTAGGTAACGCGGGTCGGTTTCCGGGGTGATGGCCTGGGTGAGCGCGAGCGCCGGCTGGTGGTAGGGGCGCAGGTGGGGGTCGCGGGGGTAGCCGTCCATATTGATGACGGCGTCGAACCGGCGGTCCTGGCGGGCTGCCTGCAGGGCGGCGCCGCCGCCCAGGGAGTGGCCGGTCACCGCGGCCCGGCCGGTGTCCAGGCGTCCGGTGAGCGGGCCGTCGATCCCACCTCGGTCCAGACGGCCCAGCTGAGTGAGGGCGAAGCTGAGGTCCACTGCCCGAATTCCCGTTGTTTCGGCGGCCCGCTTGTCATCTTCTTCGTCGTCGCCGGTGGAGGTGATCTTGGTGTTGATCGTTCGGCCGTCGGCGAGGACGACGGCGGCGGAGTCGTACGGGTGGTCGAGGGCGGCGACCACGTAGCCGTGGCTGGCCAGTTCCTCCGCCCAGGCGGTGTTCTGGGTGCGTACTCCGCCCAGCCCGGGAGAGAACAGCACGACCGGGAACCGTCCGCCGTTGCGGGCCACCGGTGCGTTGAAGACCGCATGGGTGCGGGCGCGCGGGACGCCGTCGACCAGGAAACCGGGGAGACCGGCATAGCGCGCGAGGGCGTCGGAGACAGTGCGCGCCTCCTGCTCCGTGCGGCCGAGGTACTGGGCCCGCTGCGCGCCTGCGGGGCTCTTCCGTGCGGGGTACCAGAGCTGGACCACGACCGTGCGCCGGTCGCGCGGGTCGGCGGTGGCGGCCTCGGGGCGGTTCGGGTCGGTCCACTGCATCACGCGGGTGCCGACCGCGAAGCGGCCTGACGGTTCGGGGAACACGGGTACGGGAAAGGCCCAGGCGGCCACCGGACCCGAGGCGATCAGGGCGACGCAGGCCACCGACCCCGCCAACGCCGGCCACCATCGGGCCCGCCGCGCCGGCCGGCCGGTACGGCGTCGCAGCAGGGGCGAGAGGGCGAACGGCAACGCCATGGCAGCGGCCGCCAGTACCGGCAGCATCTGCCAGCGGATCCCCACCGCACTCAGCACGATCGCGGACGGCACGAGCACCGCCCCCGCCGCGATCGTGACGCGTGGGCGGACAGCAGGGGGAAGCCATCGCGCCACCACCAGCGCGGCGGCACCCAGCAAGGCAAGGATTTCCAAAGGGGACATGTGCAGTCCCGTGATGATCTCGTTCACCCGGCCATCCTCGGCGCGCGGTACGCACTGCCACATCGATCCCGGGTCGCCATCGTGTGCAACCGGAGTGGCAATCCGAGGCACGTCCCCTCTGCGACCGGAGTCGCAATCGAGCACGCCAGGTCAGCGGCCGCCCTGCGACCACGGGGGTAGCGGGACTCCTCCTGCGGTCGTATCCCGGCACGGTGTCATCAGACGGTGGACTCATGCGTTCCGCTGGACCGCGGCCTACCGTGACAGGGCCGCGGTACGTGGCGGGGAGCGCGGGGTGTGCGCTCCTTGTACCCGACCCGGCTCCGGCTGTACGCGGTGGTGACCCGGCAGGGGCCACGATGATGCTGAATCGACAGGGACGTGTGATGACCGAGGCGGCCGCAGAGCCCGGCAACGCCCACCCGGTGCGCTACGCGGACCGGGTGCGGCGGGCGTGGAAGGCCGTACGGCTGACGAGGTACGCCGACCTGGCCTCCGCACGAGCGGCACGACCGGTGAGGGCCGCCCGGCGCCGGGGCTGCCGGCCGCCGCCCGTGGTGTGGGACTCGCTCTTGTCGGCGCTGCTGCTGCTCAACGTCATGACCACGCGCGCGCCGCAGGAGCTCCCGGTGGCCGTGGCCCTCACCGCCGCTCTTGCGCTGCCCCTGGTGTGGCGGCGCCGGGCCCCGCTGCCGGTGTTCGGTGCCGTGGCAGCCGCGGCCTTCGTCCAGTGGCTGATGAACGTCCAACTGCCGGCGGACATCGCCTTGTTGGTGGCTCTGTACACGGCGGCCGCGAACTCGGGCCGGCGCGGCACGCTCGTCGTCGCCGCCATCGTGGAGGGCGGGGCCCTGCTGGCCTGCCTGCGCTGGGCGACGGAAGGCGCATTCCTGGCCCCCTTCGTCGCGGTGACCGCGATGGTCGTCTCCGCCGCCGTCCTGGGTGTGAACGTGCGGACCACGCGCGCCTACCTCGCGGCCCTGGAGGAACGGGCCGCACGCCTGGAGCAACAACAGGACCAGCAGGCGCGGTTGGCCGTCGCCGAGGAGAGGACACGTATCACCCGGGAGATGCACGACATCGTCACCCACAACCTGTCCGTCATGGTCGCTCTCACCGACGCCGCCGTCTACGCGCAGCACCGGTCGCCCGACAAGGCCACCACCGCGATGCTCCAGATCTCCGAGACCGGCCGGCAGGCCCTGACGGACATGCGGCGCTCGTTGGGCATCCTGCGGACCGACGAACCGGACGCGGAGCGCCACCCGTTGCCCGGCATCGCGCAACTGGAGACCCTCGCCGACCAGATGTGCGCCGCCGGGCTGCCGACCCGCGTCGAGGTTGAGGGCGGCCACACCCACATACCCGCCACCGCACAACTGACCGCCTACCGCCTGGTACAGGAAGCCTTGACCAACACCCTCAAGCACACACCCACCGGCACACACGCGAAGGTCCGGGTGCGGTGCTCGACCGAGACCGTCACCGTGGACGTCACCGACAACAACCCCTGCCCGCCACTGCCCGGCGCCACACCGTCCGGCCACGGCATCCCCGGGATGCGCGAGCGCTCGGCCGCCTATGGGGGGACGTTGCAGGCCGGACCGGTCCCGGGCGGCGGCTGGAGAGTCCATACCCGCCTCGACCTCGGCAGCAGCGGAGCGACATCCGCATGACGATCCGCATCCTGATCGCCGACGACGAAGCACTGCTCCGTATGGCCTTCAGCACGGTCCTGGAGGCCCAGCCCGACATGGCACCCGTCGGTGAAGCCGCGGACGGCGCTGAGGCCATACGCCTCGCCCGGGACCTGCGACCCGACGTCGTGCTCATGGACGTCCGGATGCCCGGGACCGACGGGATCGAGGCGACCCGGCAGGTCATCCGGATCTCCCCGCAGAGCAGAGTGCTGATCCTCACCACCTTCGACCTCGACGAATACGCCTTCGCCGGACTCGGTGCCGGAGCCTCGGGCTTCCTGCTGAAAAACACCAGACCCGAGGAACTGCTCGCCGCGATACGCAGCGTGGCCGCGGGCGACGCGGTGGTCTCCCCGCGGATCACCCGCCGCCTGCTGGAGAACTTCCGCCCGCACATCCCCGACGACAGCAGCGCCGACCGCGAGGAGCGGCTGAGCCGGCTCAGCGCCCGTGAGCGCGAGGTGCTCGTCCAGGTGGGCCGCGGCCTGTCCAACCCCGAGATCGCGGCCACCCTGCACCTCGCGGAGGCGACCGTGAAGTCCCACCTGGGGCGAATCCTGCAAAAGCTCGAACTCCGCGACCGGATACAAGCCGTGATCTTCGCTTACGACAGCCGCCTCATCAACCCGGCATGACGCCACCGCCCGGAGCCAACGGCGATGTCCTCAGCCCCGGCGTCACCAGCGCTGCACGATCGTCCGACAGAGTCCGGCCTCGGGAGTCGGAGACCGCGAGCCGGAGATCGCTACGCGGTGGTGTGGCGCTCGGCCTCGAGGCCAGGGTGATCGAGTCGGCCTGCTCGATACCGGGCAGCGCGGCCGTACACCGGGCTGCCCGGATCCCGTGTCGTACGGTCTGCCGTCGCGGCCGCCCTCCGTCCGCAACGGATCTCACCGGACCCGGCGGTGCCGTCGGTACGGCCGAAGGATCTGAACCAGTACCGGGATCAGGCCGCGACGAGCTCTTGCTCGCGGTCCGGCGTCTTGACCTTGGGCTTCTTGTTCGGCAGCGAGAGCCGGAAGACCTTGTGCCACGCGGAGAACACCTGCTTGGGCAGCGGCCCGGTGACGTACTCCAGCTCGTACTTCTCGAACAGCGCGCGTACCTTCACCGCGACCTCGGCGTACCGGTTGCTCGGCAGGTCCGGGAACAGGTGGTGCTCGATCTGGTGCGACAGGTTGCCGGTCATGAAGTGCATGGCCTTGCTGCCGCTGATGTTCGCCGAGCCCATCATCTGGCGCAGGTACCACTGGCCGCGCGTCTCGCCCTTGATCGACCGGCGCTCGAAGACCTGCACGCCCTCGGGGAAGTGCCCGCACATGATCACCGAGTGGGTCCAGAGGTTGCGGACCAGGTTCGCGGTGAACGTGGCGGCGAGCGTGGTGAGGAACGACGGGCCCGACAGCAGCGGGTGGATCACGTAGTCCTTGAGCACCTGCTTGCGGATCTTGCGACCCACGGCCCTGGCCCGCGCGCGGAACTCCGGGCTCTTGCGGCGGCGCTTGTTCAGGTTCTTGCCGAGCTCCAGGTCGTACGCTGCGATGCCGTACTCGAAGAAGCAGGCGTTGAGGAAGTTCCACAGCGGCTGGCCGAGGTGGAACGGGTGCCACCTCTGGTCCTCGTCGACGCGCATGATGCCGTAGCCGAGGTCGTTGTCCTTGCCGATCACGTTGGTGTACGTGTGGTGCAGCTCGTTGTGCGAGTGCTTCCACTGCTCGGCCGGCGAGACGTGATCCCAGTCCCAGGTGGTGGAGTGGATCTTCGGGTCCCGCATCCAGTCCCACTGGCCGTGCAGGATGTTGTGGCCGATCTCCATGTTGTCCATGATCTTCGCCACGGACAGCCCGGCGGTGCCGATCAGCCACGCGGGCGGGAAGAACGAGAACAGCAGCACGCCCCTGCTGGCCAGCTCGAGCTTGCGCTGCGCCGAGATGACCTTACGGATGTAGGCGGCGTCTTTCTCGCCACGGCCGGCGATCACCTCGTCGCGGATCGCGTCCAGCTCGCGGCCAAGCTCCTCGATCTGCTCCGCGGTCAGGTGGGCGGTGGGGTCGATGGCGGTCAAGGTGCTCCTACCGTTCGATGTCGCAGGGGCCCGCCGCGGCGGACACGCAGGTCTGGATGAGGACGCCCGGCTCGGCCTCGGTGATCTCGCCGGTGCGCAGGTCGCGGACGGCGCCCGCCTTGAGCGGCGTGACGCAGCCGAAGCAGATGCCCATGCGGCACCCGGACGGCATGAGTACGCCGGCCTCCTCGCCGATGTCCAGCAACGGCGTGGCGCCGTCCGCATCGACGGTCTTGCCGGTGGTGCTGAACGTGACCTCGCCGCCGTCGCCGGCGACGACGATGCTGGGGCGGAAGCGTTCGGTGTGCAGGCGCTCTTGGACGCCGTGCTCGGCCCAGTGCTTTTCGGCGGCGTCGAGCAGGCCCGCGGGCCCGCAAGCCCAGGTCTCGCGCTCGGCCCAGTCGGGCACGAGTTCGTCGAGACGGGCGATGTCGAGCATGCCGTCCGTGTCGGTGTGCACCTCGGTGAGCCGCAGCTTCTTGTCCGCGGCCAGGTCGTGCAGTTCGTTGCGGAAGATCACGTCTTGCGGCTGTGGCGCGCAGTGGACCATGACGACGTCGTCGAACTCGGTGTCGCGCAGCATGCCCATCACGGGCGTGATGCCGCTGCCGGCCGTCAGGTAGAGCACCTTGGCGGGCTTGGCCTGTGGCAGCACGAAGTCACCGGTCGGCTGGTCGAGCTGGATCAGGGTGCCCGGTTTCGCCCTGCGGACCAGGTGGTTGCTGACCTTGCCGTCCGGGATCGCCTTCACGGTGATCGTGACGCGGCCGTCCCGGCGGTTTGTCGGCGAGGTGACCGAGTAGGCACGCCACAGGCGCACCCCGTCGACGTCGACCCCGATCCGCACGTACTGACCGGCCGTGTGGCCGCGCCAGCCCCGTCCCGGCCTGATCACGATCGTCGCGGCGTCATCCGTCTCGGGGTGCACGGCCTCGATGCGCCCACGCAGGTCAGCGCCCGCACGCAGCGGGCTGACCAGGTCGAGGTAGTCCGACGGCAGCAGCGGCGTCGTGACCATCTCCAGCAGTTTCCACGCCCTGCTGCGGAGGGCTGCACTCGTCATGACTCCAGCTTGCTGTGCCTCAAGGCGTAAAGTCCTGACCGCAAGACGTAAATCTGGTCGGCTGAATTGTTCGTAGGGAACAAAAAGTGAGCCATGCAATCCGGAGGGCCAGCGAACTGGCCCTGAATGAGACGACGGTCACCGCACTTCGGGCCGCGCTGAGGACCACCGCCGACGAGGTCGTCCAGGCGATCATCGACGAGGTCCCTCCCTACGCCAACGCCCTTTCGGGCAGCATGGGCGGCACCATCCGCAGAGCTGTCCGCACCGCCCTGGGGCACTACCTGGACCTCGCGAGCGGGAACGCCACAGGCGGCGACGCCGGTGACGCGGCCTACGAGCTGGGCCGCGGCGAGGTCCGCGACGGCCGTTCGATGGACGCCCTGCTCAGCGCCTACCGCGTCGGCGCCCGCGTGGCCTGGCGATGCCTGGCAGCGGGTGCCGTACCCGCAGGTCTGCCCGCCGCCGAGGTCGCCAAGTTCGCCGAGCTGACCTTCGCCTACATCGACGAGCTCTCCGCCGCGAGCGCCGCGGGCCATGCCGACGAACTGGCCGCCCGGGGCCGGGCCCACGAGCGCCACCTGGAACACCTGGCCCGCGACCTCCTCGCCGGCGCGAGCCCGGACGTGCTGCTGGCCTCTGTGCAACGGGCCGGGTGGCAGCCTCCGGTTTCGCTGACCGCGGTCCTGCTGCCCGCCGCCCAGGCCCGGCCTGCCTACCGCGTGCTCGACCCGGGCACCCTCGTCCTCGACGATCTGCCGGACGCCACCGGTGTGCTGTTCGTCCCCGATGCCGACCGATCACATCTCTTGCGGCAGCTGACCGACCGCACCGCCGTGGTCGGACCGGCCCGGCCCTGGACTCGTGCGTCCGCCTCGTACGCACGAGCCGTACGCGCGCGCTCCCTCTCCTCCGATATCCGCGACACCGAGGACCACCTGCCCGAGCTGGTGCTGAGCGCCGACGTGGACGCGTTCGCGGACCTGCGTGCCCGAGCCCTCGCACCGTTGCGGACCTTGCCCGTCGCGACCGCACGGCGGCTGGAGGAGACGTTGCGGGCGTGGCTGCTGCACCAGGGCAGGCGGGACGAGGTGGCGGCGGCGTTGTTCGTCCATCCCCAGACGGTCCGGTACCGGATGTCGCAGCTGCGGGAGCTGTTTCCGGATCTCGCATCGCCGCACCGGGTCCTTGAACTGACGCTGGCGGTCGGTCTTCGGGTCAGCTGAAGCGACCAGACCAGGCCTCGGGAAGCCCGTCGGGGGCGCTGTCTGTGAGAAGGCCGGGCCGCTCGCGCCGGGGACCACCTTGGTTCTGCGACGGCCCCGTGCCTCCCTTCCGACAGGTCAACCGGACGACCGACCGGGCCGGCCTGGCACACCGCGCGAGAGATGATGGGGATGGAATGACGGAACGTGAAGTCAGGAGCTTCCATGACGAGGCAGCGGGTTCACCGACCCCGTGAGGACGCGGAGTTCGATTTCGTCCTCGGGATGAGCGGAGTTCCGGTCCTCGCGTACTTCACCGGGACCTGGCCCAAGGCGATCGAGCCCTGCCGGGTGATGGACCTCGTCGTGGGTGGCATCGCCGACGACTACACGGGCCGCCTGACGGCCGTCCGCGCCGACATCACGCGTTGTCCGGCCGCAACCGAGCGATACGGGATCACCGGAGCCCCGTCCTGCGTCCTGCTGAAGGAGGGAGAGGTGGTGGCGCACGGCACGGGGCCCATGACCACCGCCGAGGTACGGAAGTTGCTGGACGGCCACCTCTGAGCGGCCGCTGCGGCACACGGCCGCGACGCCGGTCACCACTCGTCCGTGGGACCGAGCTCGACCGTCCAGTTCGGTGGCATTTGTGTGAGAGGCCGGGGTACTTACGGGTGGCCGGCTCGCCCTCGGGGGTCCTCTTTGCGGGCGTCCTGTCGCGCGTGACGGGTCGCGGCCAGGGCCAGGTTGGCTTCGATGTCTTCCAGGATCTGCACGGCGTTGGCCTTGCGGTCAGGGGTGAGTTCACCGGTGGTGCATCGCTCCAGTTCCGCCCAGAGCTCGTCGACTTGGTGGCGCAGGGCGAGGCTGGCTTCGGTGGGCTCGATGATGGTCGCCCGTTTGTCGGTGGGGCTGGGGCGGCGGCGGACGAAGCCAGCGTGTTCGAGCCGTTTGACGGTGCGGGTCATGGTGGCGGCGTCGGAGCCGAGGAGCCGGACGAGATCGGTCTGGCGCTGGGGGCCGAGGTCCCACAGCTGCATCATCACGAGCTCCTGGCCGGGGTGGAGTCCGACCCGGCGCAGGAGCTGTCCGGCGAGCATGCGGTGCAGCCGCGCCACACGGAAGATCGCGTGACTCATCGGGCCGGCCTGGACCGACGGCGGCATGGCCATGCGTGCTGCCTCTGCGGCGTCGTCCGGGCTGACGGACTCAGAGTCTGGGCGGGTCATGTGGTGCTGCTCTCCTCCATGTGCTGCTCGAACATGTAACACCAGTCTAACGTGCACCTCACCCTGATCTGCGGGCCATCCGGCAAGTGAAATGAGCAGTTCTTCGTGCCACTGCGGGTGATAGGGAATGCATCTGCTGGTTTACTTGTTCGAGCAGGTAAATGCAGGGCGTGAGCCTCATCGCCCCGCGCAGGCCGTTCGAAGACAAGGAACCACGACCATGGGCAAACCCTTCTCCCCCTACGATCTGGCCGGTACCCGCCTGGCCAACCGCATCGTGATGGCGCCGATGACGCGCAGCCGCGCCTACGGTCCCGGGCAGAGCCCGACGGACCTGATGGCGACCTACTACGCGCAGCGGGCGAGCGCCGGGCTGATCATCACCGAGGGCACGCAGCCCTCGGTGATCGGTCAGGGCTACCCCGACACTCCCGGCATCCACTCCGCGGAGCAGGTCGCGGCCTGGCACAAGGTCACCGACGCGGTGCACGCCGAGGACGGCGTGATTTTTTTACAGCTCATGCACACCGGCCGGGTCGGCCACCCGAGCCTGATGGGACTTACCCCGGTCGGCCCCTCCGCGGTCAGGGCCGCCGGCCAGGTGTACACCCAGGACGGGCCGCAGGACTTCGTCACCCCGCGCGAGCTGACCGAGCCGGAGATCGCCGAGACGATCGCCGACTTCGCCGCCGCGGCCCGTAACGCCATCGAGGCAGGTTTCGACGGGGTGGAGCTGCACGGCGCCAACGGCTACCTGATCCACCAGTTCCTGGCCCCGAACTCCAACCAGCGCACCGACGCCTGGGGCGGCAGCCCCGACGCGCGGATCCGATTCGCCGTCGAGACAACGAAGGCCGTCGCCGAGGCCATCGGCCCCGAGAAGGTCGGCTTCCGCCTCTCGCCCGGCAACCCCTACAACGACATCGACGAGAGCGACCGCGTGGACGTCGAGGCCACCTACACCGCCCTCGTCGAGGCACTCGCGCCCCTGAATCTGGCCTACCTGCACCAGATGGAGGCCCACGACATCCGCGACCTCGTGGTGCGGCTGCGCAAGACCTGGTCGGGCACGTTCATCCTCAACCCGTTCACCGGCATGGAGCCCACTGGCCCCGACGCGCTGGCCCTCATCGAGGACGGCACCGCCGACCTGATCGCCTATGGCGCCCTCTTCCTCGCCAACCCGGACCTTCCGGCCCGCCTCACCGCGGGCGGGCCATTCAACACCCCCGACCGCGCCACCTTCTTCGGCGGCGACCAGCGCGGCTACACCGATTACCCCACCCTGACCTGAGCAGTTCCACTGCTCGCATCCCCCCCCGCATGCCGCCCGGCCTCGTACCGGCCGGGCGGTCGGGCCGCCACCGGTCCGGCTGAGAAGCGCCGACGCCCGCATCATCGTCGGTCGCGGCGTGCCGCGCGCCGTCCTGCTCCGCCACAGAATCGGCCCGGCCCCTGGCGGGCTCGCCTGCGACGGGCACTGGCCTGTGTGCCACTGCCGTGAGCCAGGACAACGTGTTCGGCAGGATGAACGCGGCAGCGGGGAAGTCCCACGTTCGATGGGGACCCCTCATCATCGGGATCTTCCTCGTCATCATCGGCACACTCGCGGCTACTGGCCTGGTCGAGGTGTGGGCGGTCAGTGGCGACCGCCCAACAATCCGTGGCGCGCGCAGGGTGGCCGCGAGATCGATGATGACGAGGGACGGCGCCTGCTGCGGATCATCCGCCCTTGGGTCTCCCCAGGTCAGCGCACTCTTCCGCGTGGCTTCAGCGGTGTCGCCGGCAGGGTCGGGGCGGGCAGCGGTGCTCCGTCGTAGCCCTTCACCTCGCCGAAGCGGGTACCCGTGGCCCAGTCCTCACGGGCCTGGGTGATCTCCTCCTGGGACCGGCCGACGAAGTTCCACCACATGACGAGCTCCTCCTCGAACGGCTCGCCGCCGAGGAGCATCAGGCCCGCGTCGGACTCGGCCCGCAGGGGCAGTTCGGTGCGGCCGCAGCCGAGGTAGAGCATCGAGCCCGGCAGCACGGGCACCCCGTCCACGTGCGCCTCGCCGGACATCGACAGCACGCCGTACTCGAAGTCGGGGTCCAGCGGCAGCCGGACGTCGGCGCCCCGGGCCAGTGCCAGGTCGGCGCCGACGAGAGGGGTGTACGTGGTGCCGGGGGAGGCGGCGCCGTCGAGAGTGCCGAGGAGCACGGTGGCGCTGAGGCCGGGGGCGGTGATCCTGGGCAGGTCGGCGTGGTGCTCGAAGCGGGGGTCGGTGTGCCGGTGGGCGTCCGGCAGCGCGACCCACAGCTGGGCGCCGTGCAGATAGCGGGCGTGCGACCGCGGGCTCTCCTCGGAGTGGCTGATCGCCCGCCCCGAGGTCATCAACCCGAGTTCCCTGGGCCGGATGGTCTGGAGGCTGCCGGTCGAGTCGCGGTGCAGCACCTCGCCCTCGTGCAGCCAGCTGACGGTCTGCAGCCCCATGTGCGGGTGCGGCGGGACCTGCATGCCGGGCTCGTCGGCGATGTCGTCGGGGCCGTAGTGGTCGACGAACGCCCAGGCGCCGATCATGCGCCGGCCGAGGTTGGGCAGCAGTCGGCGCACCTCGGTCGACCCGCCGAGCTTCACCTGCCGGGGGCTCAGCAGTTCGCGGACGGGTTCGGCTACGACGAATCCACGGCCGCCGCACAGACTCGGTACGGGCGCGCGGTCAAGGTTGCTCATACGGTCAACCTAGCGGTCGGGTGCGACGGGGTGCGGAACGGGCGGCGCAGGCCGGGGCGTCGCACCCGGCGCCGGGTTCAGTCGGCCAGGGTCGCGGCGAGTTCCGAGGTGGCCCGCACGAGGTCGGTGTCCCGTTCGGCGAGCAGTTGACGCAGGACGTCGCGCTGGGCGTGGACGGCGTGCCGGGCCGCGCGTTCCCATCCCACGTAGTTGTCGGGGTGGTGCAGCAGCTTGGGATAGGCGGCTGCGGTGGTCTCCCACTGCCGGGCGTCGGCGATGCTCTTCAGCAGGCGCAGGATCTCCGCGCGGCAGGTGACCTGGGGGAGCCGGACGAGTTCCCAGAGGAAGGGCACCGTGGCCGCCGTCGCCTCGTCGACGACGAAGCCGAACTGGCAGATCCGGCGGCGGAGTTGGCCGAGGGCCGTGTCGGCGCTGTCGGCGTCGCCGCGGGCGAGTGTGGTGAGCAGGAAGGGGATGCCTGCCGCGGAGCCGGTGGAGTCCTTGATCTCGGGCCATGGCACGTGTCCCAGGTCCTTGAGCGGTGCGGGTCTCTTCGTCGCAGTCATGTCAGGTGTCTTGTATCGGGTCGGGGTCGGGACGGGAGTGGGTCGCCAGCATCGCCCAGACGGTCTTGCCCACGGGAGGGCGCCGGGTCCAGCCCCAGTGTTCGGAGAGGGCCTCGATGATGTGCAGTCCGCGGCCGTGTTCCAGGAGGGCGTCCGCGGTGCGCGCATGGACGGGCAGGCTGTCGCTCGGATCGGTGACCGCGCACACCAGGTGCGCGCGGCGCAGGGTGAGCCGGAGCCGCACGTGGAAATCGTCCGTCGAGGCATGCGCGAGCCCGTGCAGGACGGCGTTGGCGGCCAGTTCCGTGACGACGGTGATCGCGTCGTCGGTGCGGCGCTCCAGGGACCAGCAGTCGAGGGTGCGCTGGGTGAACTCCCGTGCCTGGGCGAATCCCTCCCGGCTGCCCGTGAGGTACAGGGCGGCGGTTCTGGGGGAGTCGCGGACGGGGACGGGCTCGTGGCTCCGGATTTGCGCAGGTGATGACACGGGGCATCTCCCTGAGGCGGCGTCAGGACGTCGGGTTGGAAGTGCGGTTGACGGCATGGCTATTATCCACGCTGACGAGGTCCTCGTGCAATTTCACGAGAAATTGCGCGTACGAAGCGAGGAGAATGCAGTGTCGTCAGTGTCGAACGGAGTGCGGGCGAGTTCGCTGGGCGCCCGCTGGATCAAGAGCAGTCACAGCAACGCCGAGGGCAACTGCGTGGAGGTCGCGGCCCTGGCCGGGGGAGGTGTCGCGCTGCGCAACTCCCGTGATCCCGACGGTCCGGCGCTGGTGTACACACCGGCCGAGGTGGCCGCGTTCGTGGCCGGGGCGAAGGACGGGGAGTTCGACCACCTGGTCTGATACCTGGTCCGGCACCTGGGTCGGCCTCTGGGCCGGCGCGTGGTTCGAGTGGTCCGGTACTTGGTTCGAGGGGGTTGTTGGAGGCTCAATTCCCCTGCCGCGTGCGGTCGGAGGCCTTCGGGTGCGATACTGCGGTCTGTCGTCTGCCGGTCCACGGGGAGTCAGGATGTCTGTCGAGTCGCCTCGAGTGTCCCGCCTCGAACCGTATCTGAACCGGGCCGAGCCCGCCCCGACCTTGCTGAAAATGCTGGTCGGCGTCCAGTTGGCGGGTATCCGCGAGGACGCCGGGCTCTCCCAGGACCAGGCCGCGCGGGCCGTCGGGTTCAGCCCGGCGAAGCTGTCGCTGTACGAGACCGACGACCACGAGGCCTCCGTACTGATCCGGTTGCTGCGGCAGGCGGGCGAGCCCGGATGGTGGCAGCGCTACGACAAGCGGCTCATGCCCGAGTGGTTCGACCGGCTGGTCGGCCTCCAGGAGGCGGCCACCGCGATCCGTACCTTCGAGATCCAGTACGTGCCGGGCCTGTTGCAGACTCCCGCGTACGCACGTGCCGTCGTCGAACGCGGGCTGCCCTCGGCGACGTCCCGGGAGGTCGAGCGCCGGGTGGAGCTGCGGACGCGGCGCACCGAACTGCTGCGGAGACCGGACGCCCCGCGGGTGTGGGCGGTCCTCGACGAGTCGGTGCTGCTGCGGGTGCTGGGCGGTCAGGACGTGATGCGTGAGCAGCTCGCCCATCTCGTGGAGCTGGCCGGACTGCCCCATGTCACGGTGCAGGTCGTGCCGTTGGACGTGACGCATGCGTCCGCGCCGGCCATACCGGTCACCTACCTGCGTTTCGGCGGCGTCGATCTTCCCGACGTCGTCTATCTGGAGCAGATCAGGAGCGCGACCTTCCTGGAGGACCGGGACGAGACGGAGGAGTACCGGGTCGCGCTGGACCGGCTGGCGGACGAGGCCCTCGATCCGCGTGCCTCGATGGCGCTGCTGAAGGAGACGGCGGAGCGGCGGTATGCCGCCGCTCCGTGAGGTGAGGCGATTCAGCCCAGTCGGCCCACTCCGCCGAACTCGATCCATTCCTCGGTGAGTTGGCGGGGCGCGACCTCGGTGTCGGGCCGCCAGGTGGAGACCTCCACCAGTCCCGGGTCGAGGATGTCCGTGCCCTCGAAGAACGCGGCGACGTCCTTCTCCTGACGCACCCGGCCCCAGTGGCCCTGGGTGGCCTGGTCCATGAAGTCGGTGACGAACGCCCTGACCTTCGGGTCCTCGCTGACCAGCTGGCACATCACCAGGAAGCTGCCGGGTGCGAGGCGTTCGGTCACCCGGCGGACCACCGCCTGCGGACCGTCGGTGTCGCTGTCGGGGATGCAGTGGAAGACCGAGTTGAAGAGCACGGCCACCGGCTGCGAGAAGTCGATCAGTCGCCGGGTGTCCTCGTGCGTGAAGATCGCCTCGGTCTCCCGCAGGTCGGCGTGGATGACGGTGGTCCGCTCGTCCTGCTCCAGCAGGGCCCGGCCGTGCACGAGCACCATGGGGTCGTTGTCCACGTAGACGACGTGCGCGGTCGGGTCGACGCGCTGGGCGACCTGGTGCACGTTGTCCTGGGTGGGCAGGCCGGAGCCGTGGTCCAGGAACTGTCGGATCCCGAATTCCTGCGTGAGGGTCTTCACGACCCGTTGGAGGAAGCGCCGGTTGTTCAGCGCGAGGGCGCGGGTGCTCGGGACGACCTTGTCGAGTTCCTCGCAGGCCGCGCGGTCGGCCGCGTAGTTGTCCTTGCCGCCCAGGTAGTGGTCGTACATGCGTGCGGCTGTGGGGACGGCCGCATCGATCGACGTGGACAGCTGCTTGCCAGGCTGCATCTCTTCCCCCAGAACGCCGCCGCGCCACGGGCTGGCGCGGTCGACAACACATCCTAGGGACACGGTAATTGGCGAACCACCCCCTTGATCGACGGTTCCCCTGAAGGTGTCGTCACGCACGGTCATTCTGGACTGCTGGTCCAGAGCCTGGACGTGTGGTCTAATTTCTCTCATGGAACCCCGGGAGACCGAGCAGGACGTGATCCTGCGTGCGCTCACCCCCGTCGTCGACGGGATCGCGGCCACGTTCGGGCCGGTGTGCGAGGTGGTGCTGCACGACTACCGGCGGCCGGAGCGGTCCGTCGTCGCCGTCGCCGGATCGGTGACGGGGCGGACGGTCGGCGGGGCGATGAGCGAGATCGGCATGCGGGTCCTCGCCCGCGGCGACGACGCCGTCGACGAGCTGAACTACGTCACCCGCACCGGCGCCGGACGGCTGGTGAAGTCGTCCACGATGGTGCTGCGCGACTCCACGGGCGCGGTGTTCGGCGCGCTGTGCGTCAACGTGGACGTCACCGAGGTGGACCGGGTGCAGGGCCTGTTGGCGGCGCTCGCGGGAGCGGCGGGCGGCCGGGCGGACGCGCCCGTGACCACGTTCGGCGACGACATCGACTCCGTGGTCGACGCCCTCCTCGACGACCGTCTGCGGCGCCAGGGGCAGACCTGGGCCGGCCTCGACCGGTCGCGGCGCCTGACGCTGTTCCGCAGCCTGGACGAACGCGGCGTGTTCGCCGTGCGCCGCGCGATCGAGCAGGTGGCCGCCCGCCTCGGCATCTCCCGCGCCTCCGCCTACAGCTACCTCGCCCAGGCCAGAGCCACGGACGAGACCGGAGCCGACGGCACCGACAGCAGCGGCCGCACCTATGGCAACGGCAGCACCGCAGGCACCGACGACAACCCCGAGGGAGCACACCCGTGACGAGCACACCCCCGACGATCACCCTCGACGACGTGCGCGAGGCGGCCGCCCGGCTCAAGGGCGTCGCACACCGTACGCCCGTGCTCCGCTCCCGCACCCTGGACGCGCTGGTCGGCGCCGAGGTCCTGCTGAAGTGCGAGAACTTCCAGCGCGTCGGCGCGTTCAAGTTCCGCGGCGCCTACAACGCCGCCTCCCGGCTGGCCCCCGAGCAGCTCGCCCGGGGCATCGCCGCGTACTCCTCCGGCAACCACGCCCAGGCCGTCGCGCTGGCCGCGCGGGAGCTCGGCACCACCGCGGTGATCGTCATGCCCGAGGACGCGCCCCGCTCCAAGCGGGCCGCGACCGAGGGCTACGGCGCCGAGATCGTGACCTACGACCGCTACAGCGGCGACCGGGTGGCCATCGCCGAGGCGCTGGCCACCGACCGGGGTCTGGCGCTGATCCCGCCCTACGAGCACCCGCACGTCATGGCGGGCCAGGGCACCGCCGCGCTGGAACTCCTCGAGGAGGCGGGCGAGCTGGACGCCCTGCTGGTGCCGGTCGGGGGCGGCGGGCTGATCGCCGGCAGCGCGACCGCGGTCAAGGGGCTGCGGCCGGGCACCCGGATCGTCGGTGTGGAACCGGAGGCCGGGGACGACACCAAGCGGTCGCTGGAGGCGGGCCGACGGGTCGAGATCCCGGTGCCGCGCACCATCGCCGACGGCCAGGCCCTGCACACACCGGGGGAGTTGACCTTCTCGGTGAACCGGCGGCTCGTGGACGAGATCGCCCTGGTCTCCGACGACGAGATCCGCGCGGCCATGCGGTTCGCCTTCGAACGCCTGAAGATCGTCGTGGAGCCGAGCGGCGCCACTCCGCTCGCCGCCCTCCTCGCGGGGCGGGCCGGCGCCCTGCCCCGGCGCGTCGGCGTGATCGTCTCCGGCGGCAACATCGACACCGGCCGCTTCGCCGAGCTGTGCGGCGGCGTCTGAGGGCCGCTACCACCGATTGGCGGCCCCCGCGCGACGGGCGGAGGATGGAGGGGTGGGGCTCGGCCCCCGACCGGCGACGCCCAGGACCGCCGGGGAGACCGGCCCCGGCCGCGGTGAGGCGCGGCCGGAAGGAGGACCGTCATGATGGAAGTGAAGGCGCTCGAGAAGCCGGACGAGCGGCGCGATTTTCCCCGGGGTCACCTCGAGGCCGTCCATATGACGGGGCTCGACTTCGCCGTGGCGACCTTCGAACCGGGATGGCGCTGGTCCGAGTCGCTCGCGTCGCTCGCGGGCACCGACACCTGCCAGATCCACCACAACGGTTACGTGGTCCAGGGCCGTATGCACATCACCATGGACGAGGGCGGCGAGGGCGAACTCGGCCCGGGTGACGTCTTCGTGGTGTCGCCCGGCCATGACGCGTGGGTCGTGGGCGACGAACAGTGCGTGGTGTACGACTTCGCCGGAGCGATGGCCAAGGACTACGCGAAGGCCCAGTAGGACGGGGCCGGATACGGCTAGACCGGGAGCAACCGGCCGACCAGGGCGCCGAGTTGGTGGGCGTTGCGGCACTCGTGCATCGCGATCGACCCGGCGTACTCGGGGGCGGCCGAGTCGCCCGTGCCCCACAGGGAGCGGGGCTCCGGGTTCAACCAGTGGGCGTGACGGGCCTGTTCGGCGATCTGCCGGACCGCCGGCAGGTTCGGGTCGCTCATGTTCGTGCGCGCGTCGCCGAGCACGAACACCGTGGTGCGCGGGCCGACCGCCGCACCGTACCGCTCGGTGAACTCGCCCAGGGCCACGCCGTAGTCGCTGCTGCCGTGGTAGCCGGTCAAGGTGGCCTCGGCCCGGATGCGGGCACCGAGGCCCTCGGGGTCGGCCGCGCCGTGTTCGAGGAGGCCGGTCACCTCGTCGATCCGGTTGACGAAGGCGAACACGCGTACCTTGCCGAACTGGTCGTGCAGTGCCTGGACCAGCAGCATCGTGAAGTCGGAGAAGCCGGACACCGATCCCGACACATCGCACAGCAGCACCAGTTCGGGGCGGGCCGGACGCCGGCGGCGCAGCACGGGCCGCATCGGCACCCCGCCCGTCGAGAGCGAGCCGCGCAGGGTCCGTCGCAGGTCGATGCTGCCCCGGGCGGCCCGGCGGCGCCGCGCTGCCATGCGGGTCGCCAGCTTGCGGGCCAACGGCTGCACGGTCCTCCGCAGTTCGGCCAGCCGGTCCTTCCCGGCGTACAGGAAGTCGACCCGGTCGGCGGTCGGCGCCACCGCTCGCCTGGCGATGTCGTCGCGCCCGCGCCGCTCCGCCACCCGGCGCCGTGCCTCCCCGGCCACCAGCGCGCGGAAGGCCTCGATGCGGCGCCGGATCTCGTCCTCGAGGAGCCGGTCGGTGAACCCGACGTCACCGCCCCGGGCCCGGATGTCGTCGCGCACCCGAGCCAGCAGCGTCTGCGGACGCAGGCGTTCCAGCGTCTGGTACGACGACCAGCCGTCCGTGCCGGGTGAACTCCCGTACCCGCCGAGCCCGTCCACCGCCTCGATCGCCAACCGGGCCAGCATCGCCTCGTCACCGGCGGCGAGTGCGGCGGCCAGCCGGTCACGCAGGTCGTCACGGTCGCCGGGCTCGCCCTCGGGCGCGCCGACGCCGTGCGGGAAGTACAGGTCGAAGACGGTGTCGAAGACCCGCCGCTGGTCCGTCGAGTGCAGCAGTGTCGCGGCCAGTCCCTCGCGCAGCAGTGCGCGGTCCGCGAAGCCCAGCGCCGCCGCGGCCTCGGCCGCGTCCACCGTCTCGCCGGTGCCGACGCGCAGGCCGTGCGCGCGCAGCGCGGCGACGAGGCCGACCAGGCGGTCTGCGGCCTCGGCGCTCACACGGCGTCCAGGTCGAGCTTCGCGCCGGCCTTGAGGATGTCGTCCTGGTGCTTGAGGATCACGCCCAGGCTGTCGCGTACGACGTTCTCGTCGAGCGTGGTGGCGCCGAGCGCGAGCAGGGTGCGCGCCCAGTCGATGGTCTCGGCCACGGAGGGTGCCTTGCGCAGGTCCATCGCGCGCAGCGCGCCGATCACCCGGACCACCGACTCGGCCAGCGCCGCTTCGATACCCGGCACCTTCAGCCGGACGATCCGCCGCTCCAGCTCCTCCTCGGGGAAGTCGATGTGCAGGAACAGACAGCGGCGGCGCAGCGCCTCCGACAGCTCACGGCTCGCGTTGGAGGTGAGCACCACGAACGGGCGGCGGGTGGCGGTGATCGTGCCGAGTTCCGGGACGGTGACCTGGAAGTCGCTGAGCACTTCGAGGAGCAGTCCCTCCACCTCGACGTCGGCCTTGTCGGTCTCGTCGATCAGCAGGACGGTCGGCTCGTCGCCGCGGATGGCGGTCAGCAGAGGCCGGGGGAGGAGGAACTCCTCGCTGAAGATGTCCGTGCGGGCCTCGTCCCAGGTCTCGTCCCGGCCCGCGCTGATGCGCAGCAACTGCTTGGCGTGGTTCCACTCGTACAGCGCCCGCGACTCGTCGACGCCCTCGTAGCACTGGAGCCGGACCAGCCGGGCCCCCGCCACCTGGGCCACGGCCTTGGCGAGTTCCGTCTTGCCGACGCCGGCCGGGCCCTCCACGAGCAGTGGCTTGCCGAGCCGGTCGGCGAGGAAGACGGTCGTGGCGACGGCGGGGGAGGCCAGATAGCCGCTCTCGGCGAGCCGGGCGGAGACATCGTCGACGGACGTGAACAACGGGGCCTCCGGGTGGATCGGTCGCGGTCCTGGCGAGTGTCGATCACCTATCTAAGCGCTTGTTCACCCCGGTTGTCATCAGGGATCGGGGCGTTGTCGGTGGCGGACGGTACGTTGCGCCCATGGGTGTGTATCTCGTGGATGTGCGTGCGGACGACTGGTCGACGGCGGGGGAGGAGGGCCACGCGGACGTGGCCATCGCGCTGAACACCGAACTGGCGCGGCGTGGCCGGCCACCGTACGAACCGAAGGGCGGCGGGGCCCCGGGCCGGTTCGAGGAGAAGCTGAGCCCGCCGATGGACGGCTTCGACGCGCTGTGCCGGATGCGGCTGACCCCCGAGGAGCGGCACGCCTTCCTCGACTGGTCGGTGCTGGTCCCGTTCGCCCTGGACGAGGCCGTCGTACTGCCCGTCGGCTCCGCGTACACGGACGAGACTCTGGTCGTCGGAGCGCCGTACGTCCTCGCGCTCGCCGAGCGGCTCGCCGGGGCCCTCGGTCTGCCGCTGGACCTGGTCCCGGCGCCGCTCGGCAACCTCGAACTGACCTTCTGGTTCCTGGAGGGCGAGGCGGAGAAGGCCGCCGCCGGCCGGCCGGGTTCCTGGGCCGACGACCTGGCCACGGCGTTCTACACGGCGCTCTATCTGCGCGCCGCCCAGTTCTCGCTACGGCACGGCTGCCCGATGACCTATTGCTGAGGTCACCGGAACGCGGCCGCGTTGCGCCGTGCCCAGTCCTCGAAGGTGCGCGGCGCGCGGCCCAGGACCCGTTCCACGTCCGGGCTGACGAGCCGCTCCGCGGGCGTCGGCTCGCCGAGGATGGACAGCGTGGTCTCGACGACCGGCTCCGGCATGAACGCCAGCAGCTGCTCGCGCGCCTGCGCCCGCGTCTGCTCGACGAACCGGACCGGCTCCCCGATCGCCCGGCCGATGGCCTCCGCCCGCTGGCGGGGCGTGGTGAGGGCGGGACCGGTCAACTCGTGGACCCGGCCGTGGTGTCCCTCCTGCCGCAGGGCCACCGCGGCGACCTCCGCGATGTCGGCCGGGTCGACGGTGGGCAGAGCGACATCGCCGAACGGGGCGGCGACGGTGCGGTGGGTGCGGACCGGCTCCGCCCAGGCGTAGGCGTTGGAATGGAAGCCGCCCGGCCGCAGGATCGTCCACTGAAGGCCCGACTCCCGGACGGCGTCCTCGATCGCGCCCGCCAGGGCGCCGTGCGACTCCGACTCCGGCCGGGTCGCCACTCCCTGGGACGACAGCAGCACCACCCGGCCGATCCCGGCGGACTTGGCCACGTCCAGGAGGTCGCGCGGGCTGAGCAGATGGATGCCGGCGCCACCGTTCTGGAGGAACAGTGCCTCGGCCCCGTCGAGCACCGGCCGCAGGCTCTCCGCGTCGATGAGGTCCGACCGCACCGCCCGTACGCCGTCCGGGACTTCGGCGTCCGAGATGTTCCGGGACGTGGCGGTCACCCGCTCGCCCGCAGCCGCCAGCGAACGGACCAGTTCACGGCCGACGTTCCCGGTCGCCCCCGTCACCACGATCATGGGTAACTCCTTGTTCGGAATGGGTTGTTGACGTTGCGGAGCGACGCTAACACCGCCGGTATAGTAGGTACCCAGAGGAAAGTGACTTCCCCGAGGGGTACGCATGACCGGTGACCCGACCGATCCCGAACTCGCCTGCCCCATCGCCCCCGTGGTGGACATCGTCTTCAGCCGCTGGACCACACCGATCCTGTGGACGCTGCACGCGCAGGGCCGTCAGCGGTTCGGCGAGCTGGAACGCGCGATCGCGAACATCACCCCCAAGGTGCTGACCCAGCGCCTGCGCCAGCTGGAGCGCGACGGCCTGGTGGTGCGCACCTACCACCCGGAGGTGCCGCCGCGCGTCGAGTACGAGATCAGCGAACTCGGCCTCAGCCTGGCACCGCTCTTCGCCCACCTCGCGGACTGGGCCACCGGAAACCTGCCCAAGGTGGCGCAGGCCCGGGAGGGGTACGACCGGAGAGCGTGAACCGGCCCGGGGATCCTCGCGATCTCCGGGCCGGACACTGGAGGGAGGGGGGTGCTCAGCCGACCAGGATCACCTCCAGGAGGCGCGGGCCGTGCACCCCCTCCACCCGGTCCAGCTCGATGTCACTGGTCGCCGAAGGACCGGAGATCCACGTCAACGGGCGGGCCGGATCGAGTCGTTCGAGAGCCTGCGGCACGGACGACACCACCTGCTCGGGGACCCGCACCACGCAGATGTGGTGGTCCGGGACCAGGGTGATCCGGCGCCGCCCCTGGTCGGGACCGCCGTCCAGCACGATCGTCCCGGTCTCGGCGACCGCCACCGCGCACGCCGTGACCACGCTGTCCACCCGGTCGAGTTCGTGCGCGCCGCTCTCCACCCGGTCCGCCACCCGGGCGGTGTCCGCCTCCGCCAGCCACGCCTCGTCGAGGCCGGGCGGCACGAGCACGGTCGCCGCCTTCCGCTCCGCCAGCAACCGGGCCAGCACGGACGGAAGTTCGTCCGCGCCGCACCGGTGCACGACGGCCCGGTAGTCCGCCAGGTTCTCCGCCAGCAGGTCGACCGTCTGCTCGGTGCTCCGGGCGCCGTGCTCGCGCAGATAGTCGCGCGCGACGGCTTCCCCGTACGAAGGGTCGTCCTGCGGCACATCGGCCAGCGCACGCCGCACCCGGCCCAGAATCCGCTCCCTGCTGCTCACTTCGCCGTCCCCTCGGTGGTCCCGCCGCTCGTACGCTGCCACCAGTCGCGGAACGGCTCCGCGGGCACCGGCGGAAGATCCCGCGTGGCGCTCCACGCCTTGCCGGGGCCGGGCAGCGTACGAGGATGCAGCCGGCGGGTCCGGGACGCCAGCCGCTGCCCGGCGCGCAGCGCGCCGGGCCGGCCGAACGCCCAGCGCGCCGCCCGCATCGCGGCCCGCTCGGCGCCATGGCCCTTGGCCGGCTTGAGCACCACCTTGTTGCCCTCGCGCGTGACCGGACCGCCCTGGACGACCCGTTCCCGCAGGTGCACCAGCACCTCCGGGATGTCGATGGCCACCGGGCACACCTCGTAGCAGGCACCGCACAGCGACGAGGCGTACGGCAGCGAGGCGTCGATCTCGCTCCCGGTGCCGCGGAGCTGGGGGCTGAGGATCGCGCCGATCGGGCCCGGGTAGACCGAGCCGTAGGCATGACCGCCGGCCCGCTCGTACACGGGGCACACGTTCAGACAGGCCGAGCAGCGGATGCAGCGCAGGGCCTGCCGGCCGACCTCGTCGGCGAGGGTGTCGGTGCGGCCGTTGTCCAGCAGCACCAGATGGAAGGTGCCGGGGCCGTCGCCGTCCGTCGTGCCCGTCCAGGTCGACGTGTACGGGTTCATGCGCTCGGCCGTCGAGGAACGGGGCAGCGTCTGGAGGAAGACCTCCAGGTCCCGCCAGGTCGGCACGATCTTCTCGATGCCGACGACGGAGATCAGCGTCTCGGGGAGGGTGAGGCACATCCGCCCGTTGCCCTCGGACTCGACGACCACCAGGGTGCCGGTCTCGGCGACCATGAAGTTGGCGCCGGAGACGCCGACCTTGGCGCGCAGGAACTTCTCGCGCAGGTGCAGGCGGGCCGCGTCGGCGAGTTCGGCGGGGGTGTCGGTCAGCCCCTCGGGGGCGGGGCGGCCCCACTCGCTCATCTCGCGGGCGAAGATGTCCCGGATCTCGCCCCGGTTGCGATGGATCGCGGGGACCAGGATGTGCGACGGCCGGTCCTTGCCCAACTGCACGATGAGTTCGGCGAGGTCGGTCTCGTAGGCGCGGATGCCCTCCGCCTCCAGCGCCTCGTTGAGCCCGATCTCCTGCGTGGCCATGGACTTGACCTTGACGACCTCCGACTCGCCGGTCTCCTTGACCAGGTCGGCCACGATCCGGTTGGCCTCGTCCGCGTCGGCGGCCCAGTGGACGATGCCGCCCGCCGCCGTCACCGACTCCTCCAACTGCACCAGATACCGGTCGAGATGACGCAGCGTGTGGTCCTTGATCCGCTTGCCCGCCTCCCGCAGCTCCGCCCAGTCGGACACCTCGGCCACGGCGTTCGCCCGCTTGGCCCGGATGGTGTGGGTGGCGTGCCGCAGATTCGCGCGCAGGGTCTGGTTGCCGACCGCCTCGTGCGCCGCCTTCGGAAAGGCCGGCATTCCTACGAACGTTCCGCTCATGCCGCCGGCTCCTCCTCCGTGCTCGCCAGGATCTCCGCGATGTGCACGGGCCGCATGCCGGTCTCCAGCCGGGCCATGGTCCCGCCGATGTGCATCAGGCAGGAGTTGTCCGCCGCGCACAGCACCTCGGCGCCCGTCGACTCGGCGTTGCGCACCTTGTCGGCGCCCATCGCCGCCGAGACGTCGGCGTTCTTGAGCGCGAAGGTCCCGCCAAAGCCGCAGCACTCGTCGGCCCCCGGCAGCTCCACCAGCTCCAGCCCCTCGACCGCCTGGAGCAGCCGCCGGGGCCGCTCCCCGAGGCCCAGCCCCCGCAGCCCGTGACACGTCGGGTGATAGGTCACCGTGTGCGGGTAGTACGCGCCCACGTCCGTCACCCCGAGCACGTCCACCAGGAACTCGGTGAGCTCGTACGTCTTCGGGACCACCGGCGCCAAGGTGGCGGCGAGGGTGTCCCCGCGCCCCTCGGCCCGGGCCCGCTCGCCCATCCGCGGATACAGCTCCCGCACCATCGCCCCGCACGACCCGGAGGGCGTCACGATCGCCTCGTACTCCCCGAAGACATCGGAGAAATGCCGGGCAAGCGGCTCGGCCTCATGGCGGTAGCCGGTGTTGTAGTGGGCCTGGCCGCAGCAGGTCTGGGCCATCGGGAAGTCGACCTCGACGCCCAGCCTGGTCAGGAGTTTCACCACGGCGCGGCCGGTCTCGGGATAGAGCGTGTCGTTGACACAGGTCAGGAACAGTGCGACACGCATCGCGGCTCCTTGCGGGTAGGTCATCGGATGAGTGCAGAGTAGCCCGGTGCAGGAGCCCGGGGGAGGCCCCGGCTCACCGCGTGGCGAGCCGGGCCTCCGCCTCGCGCCACCGCTCGGCGTCGCCCTGCGGCTCGTAGCGCGTCAGGGGCTGGGTACGGGCGAGCAGCCGGCGCATGTCGGCACGGTCGCCGACCAGTCCGTGCGCCCGCGCCTGGACGAGCACGTTGCCGAGGGCCGCGGCCTCCGTCGGACCGGCCACCACCGGCAGCCCGCAGGCGTCGGCGGTGAGCTGGCACAGCAGCGCGTTGCGCGTGCCGCCCCCGACGATGTGCACGACGTCCACGGGGTGGTCGGCGAGCCGCTGCGCCTCGTCGACGGCCCGCCGGTGGGCCAGGGCGAGCGAGTCGAGGATGCACCGCGTGATCTGCGCGGGCGTGGCGGGCACCGGCTGCCCGGACGCGCGGCACGCCTCGGCGATCCGCTCCGGCATCCGCCCGGGCGCCAGGAAGGCGGCGTCCCCGGCGTCCACGACCGAGCGCAGCGCGGGCACGGCGGCCGCCTCCCGCAGCAGCCCGCCCAGGTCCGGGTCGCCCCAGGCCCGTACGCACTCCTGGAGGAGCCACAGTCCCATGATGTTGCGCAGGTAGCGGACCGTGCCGTCCAGCCCGAGCTCGTTGGTGAAGTTGGCGGCCCGGCTCTCCTCGGTGAGCACGGGCTCCGTCAGCTCCAGGCCGGCCAGCGACCAGGTGCCGGTGCAGATGTAGGCGAACCGCTCGCCGGTCGCCGGGACCGCGGCCACGGCGGAGGCGGTGTCGTGCGAGCCGACCGAGGTCACCGGCACCGGCCCGGTCAGCCCCGTCTCCTCCAGCACCTCCGCCCGCAGCAGCCCCGCCGGGTCACCGGGCCGCCGCAGCGGCGCGAACAGCTTCAGGTCGATGCCCAGCCGGGCGGCGATGTCGTACGACCAGTCGCCTGTCGCTGGATCGATCAGCTGGGTGGTGGAGGCGTTGGTGAGCTCGGTGCCCTGCTCGCCCGTCAGCCAGTACGACAGCAGGTCGGGGATGAGCAACAGGCGTCGGGCGTGGGCCAGTTGACGCGTCCCGTGGGCCGCCGCCAGTTGGTAGAGGGTGTTGAAGGGCGCGTACTGGAGTCCGGTGGCCGCGTAGAGTTCGGCCGCCGGCACGGTCGCCCACACCTTCTCGGCGACCCCCTCGGTACGGGCGTCCCGGTAGTGCACCGGGTTGCCGAGCAGGGTCCCGTCGGCGTCGAGCAGGCCGTAGTCCACGGCCCAGCTGTCGATGCCGACCGACTCCACCTGGCCGGCCGCCCGCAGCCCCTGCAGAACCCCCGCGTAGAGGGACAGCACATCCCAGCGCAGTCCCTCGGGGACCCGGACCGGCCGGTTGGGGAAGCGGTGCGCCTCCGCCAGCTCCAGCGAGTCCGGGCCCACCCGGCCGACCATGACGCGCCCGCTGGACGCGCCGAGGTCGACCGCCGCGTACGACCGCACGGCCGTCACCGGAGGAACGCGGCCGCCACACCCGCGTCGACGGGGACGTGCAGTCCGGTGGTGTGGGTGAGTTCGCCGCCGGTGAGCGCGAACACCGCGTTGGCGACATGGTCCGGCAGCACCTCACGCTTGAGGATGGTCCGCTGCGCGTAGAACTCGCCGAGCTTCTCCTCGTCGATGCCGTAGGTCGCGGCTCGCTGCGCGCCCCAGCCGCCCGCGAAGATGCCCGAGCCGCGCACCACGCCGTCCGGGTTGACGCCGTTGACGCGGATGCCGTGCTCGCCCAGCTCGGCGGCCAGCAGGCGCACCTGGTGGGCCTGGTCGGCCTTGGTGGCGGAGTAGGCGATGTTGTTCGGGCCGGCGAAGACGGCGTTCTTCGACGCGATGTAGACGATGTCGCCGCCCAGCCCCTGCGCGATCATCACCCGCGCCGCCTCACGCGAGACGAGGAACGACCCCCGGGCCATGATGTCGTGCTGGAGGTCCCAGTCGCGGGCCGACGTCTCCAGCAGCGGCTTGGAGATGGAGATCCCGGCGTTGTTGACGACGAGGTCGACGCCGCCGAAGGCGAGCACGGCGTCCCGGAAGGCACCCGCGATCTGCTCCTCGGAGGTCACGTCGACGGTCACGGCGACCGCCCTGTCGGGCCCGCCGAGCTCCTCGGCGACGGCGGCCGCGTTCCCGGCGTTCAGATCGGCGACGACGACACAGGCGCCCTCGGCCGCCAGCCGGTGGGCGATGGCCTTGCCGATCCCGCTGCCGCCACCGGTGACCAGGGCCACCCGGGTGGCCAGCGGCTTCGGCGCGGGCATCCGCTGGAGCTTGGCCTCCTCCAGGGCCCAGTACTCGATGCGGAACTTCTCCGACTCCTCGATCGGCGCGTACGAGGAGACCGCCTCAGCGCCGCGCATCACGTTGATCGCGTTGACGTAGAACTCGCCGGCCACGCGCGCGGTCTGCTTGTCCTTGCCGAAGGAGAACATGCCCACGCCCGGGACCAGCACGATCGCCGGGTCGGCGCCGCGCATCGCGGGGGAGTCGGCGTCGGCGTGCCGGCCGTAGTAGGCGGCGTACTCCTCGCGGTACGCGGCGTGCAGCTCCTTCAGCCGCGCGATCGCCTCCTCCACCGTGACGGTGGGCGGCAGGTCCAGGACCAGCGGCCGCACCTTGGTCCGCAGGAAGTGGTCGGGGCAGGAGGTGCCGAGCGCGGCGAGCCGCGGGTGCTCGGCCCGCGCCACGAAGTCGAGGACGGCGTCGGAGTCGGTGAAGTGCCCGACCTGGGGCCGGTCCTGGGAGGCGATGGCCCGCACGTGGGGCGCGAGCGCGGCGGCCCGCTCCCGCCGCTCGTCCTCGGGCAGCGCCGCGTAGCCGTCGAGAACCGGCCCGAACGGGTCGGCCTTCCCCTTCTCCGCGAGGAAGGCCTCGGCGGTGCGGATGATGTGCAGCGAGTTGCGCTCGCACTCCTCGGAGGTGTCACCCCAGGCGGTGATCCCGTGCCCGCCGAGGACCACGCCGATCGCCTGCGGGTTGGCAGCCTTGATGGCGGCGATGTCCAGCCCCAGCTGGAAGCCGGGCCGCCGCCACGGCACCCATGCGACGGTGTCGCCGAAGCACTCGGCCGTCAGCTTCTCCCCGTCGGCGGCACAGGCCAGCGCGATCCCGGAGTCGGGGTGCAGGTGATCGACGTGTGCGGCGTCGACGAGCCCGTGCATGGCGGTGTCGATCGACGGCGCCGCTCCGCCCTTCCCGTGCAGGCAGTAGTCGAACGCGGCGACCATCTCGTCCTCGCGCTCGACGCCCGGGTAGACGTCGACGAGCCCCCGCAGCCGGTCCAGCCGCAGCACGGCCAGCCCGGCCCCGGCCAGGGTGCCCAGGTCCCCACCGGACCCCTTCACCCACATCAGCTCGACGTCCCCGCCGGTCACAGGGTCGGTGTCGGTGCCCTTGGCGGAGGTGTTGCCGCCGGCGTAGTTGGTGTTACGGGGATCGGCGCCCAGCCGGTGGGACCGACCGAGGAGAGCGGCGGCTTCGGGGTGCGGTGCCATGAACTTCCAGTCCTTACGTGAAGAGGATGAGTGGAGCTTCTTCAGGGGCGCGGGGCTGTGTCGATATGCGGCTCCCGCCGCGCGGGCGCGACCAGCCACGACCGGCCCGCGCCCCGCGAGGAGACAGATCCGGGCAGACGCTTACGCCCCCCACCCCGCCTGCTCCCCACCGACCCGCGAGGCAACGATCTTCTCGGCGTACCCGGACGCCCGGTACGCGGCCATGGGATCGGGGTCCAGACCCGTCTCCTCCCGCACCTCACGCAGCAGCGGACGCACGTCCGTGTTGTACGCGTCCATCACCACCGCGTTCGCCTCCAGCACATCACCGGACGCCTGCGCGGCGGCCAGCGCCGAACGGTCGACCAGCAACGCCTTCGCCGTGGCCTCCTGCACGTTCATCACGGACCGGATGATCGCCGGGATCTTCGCCTCGATGTTGTGGCACTGGTCGAGCATGAACGCCACATCGGAGGTGAACCCGCCCCCGCGCACGACCTCGTACATGATCCGGAACAGCTGGAACGGGTCCGCCGCACCCACCATGAGGTCGTCGTCGGCGTAGAACCGCGAGTTGAAGTCGAACCCGCCGAGCTTTCCCTCGCGCAGCAGCGTGGCGACGATGAACTCGATGTTGGTGCCGGGCGCGTGGTGCCCGGTGTCCACCACGACCTGCGCCTTCGGCCCGAGCTTCAGGCAGTGCGCGTACGCCGTGCCCCAGTCCGGCACGTCCGTGGAGTAGAAGGCGGGCTCGAAGAACTTGTACTCCAGCAGCATCCGCTGCCCGTCCCCGAGCCGCTCGTACACCGCGGAGAGGCCCTCGGCGAGCCGGTCCTGCCGCGCCCGGAGATCGTCCTGGCCGGGATAGTTCGTGCCGTCGGCGAACCACAGCTTCAGATCGGCGGAGCCGGTCGCGTCCATGATGTCGACGCACTCGAGCAGATGATCGAGAGCCTTGCGCCGCACCGCCGCGTCCGGGTGGCAGATGCTGCCCAGTTTGTAGGCGTCGTCCTGGAAGGTGTTGGAGTTGATCGCCCCCAGCTTCACCCCGCGATCCTCGGCATGTTTCGCAAGTGCGGAGTAGTCCTCCACCTTGTCCCACGGGATGTGCAGGGCCACGGTCGGGGCGGCGCCGGTGAAGCGGTGCACCTGCGCCGCGTCGTCCAGCTTCTCCTGCGGGGTGCGCGGGACGCCCTCCTGGGCGAACACCTTGAAACGGGTGCCTGAGTTCCCGTACGCCCACGACGGCGTCTCGACGGCCTGGGTCTTCAGCGCGGCCTTCACCGCGGCGAGGTCGGTCACTTCGGGCTCCTGTGACATCGGTCCGGAACAACTCCCGGATGAAACGATTCAGAACGGGAAGCTATGAGCCCACGGGGAGAGTGTCAAGCCCTCCAACCTGCTTCGTTCTCCGTGACCGCCGCGTGACCTTCGACTATCGAAAACTTTTCGAGACGTACCCATTGACGTGACATGGCCCGGATGCCTAACGTCCCGGCAATCCAGTTGAAACCTTTCACGACGCCGTGAGGGCACGTCCCGGGCGTCGTCGAGGAGCCATCCATGACCTACCCGTCCGACGCGGGACCGGCCCCGGTGCTGGCGTTGAAGGACGTAACCAAGTCCTTCGGTGCCGTTCGCGCCCTGCGGGGCGTCTCCCTGGAGCTGTTCCCCGGCGAGGTGCACGCCCTCGCCGGCGAGAACGGCGCGGGCAAGTCCACGCTCATCAAGGCCCTCGCGGGAGTGCACCGACCCGACGCGGGTCAGGTGCTGCTCGACGGTGAGCCCGTCACCTTCCACGGTCCAGGCGACGCCCGCGACGCCGGCATCGCCGTGATCTACCAGGAGCCCACGCTCTTCCCCGACCTGTCGATCGCCGAGAACATCTTCATGGGCCGCCAGCCCCGGCGCGGCCTCGGCCGCATCGACCACAAGGCCACCCACGCGGCCACCGCCGACCTGATGCGGCGCCTCGGCGTCGAGCTCGACCCCGACCGTCCGGCGCGCGGCCTGTCCATCGCGGACCAGCAGATCGTCGAGATCGCCAAGGCGCTCTCCTTCGACGCCCGGGTCCTGATCATGGACGAGCCGACCGCCGCACTCACCGGCAGCGAGGTCGCCCGGCTGTTCGGCGTCGTGCGCACCCTGCGTGAGCAGGGCGCGGCGGTGCTGTTCATCTCGCACCGGCTGGAGGAGATCTTCGAGATCTGCCAGCGGGTGACCACCCTGCGCGACGGAGCCTGGATCGCCAGCGAGCCGCTGGCGGACATGACCGAGGACGACCTGGTCCGCCGGATGGTCGGCCGCGACCTCGACGAGCTCTACCCCAAGCAGGACGTGACGCCGGGCGAGGTCGCCCTCAGCGTCCGCCGGCTGACCCGCGAGGGTGTCTTCACCGACGTCTCCTTCGAGGTCCGGCGCGGCGAGATCGTCGGCCTCGCCGGACTCGTCGGCGCCGGCCGTACGGAGGTCGCCCGGGCGGTCTTCGGCATCGACCGCTGGGACGCCGGGGAGGTCGCCGTGGACGGCCGCACGCTGACCAACGGCGCCCCCTCCACCGCCATGGCGGCCGGCCTCGCGCTGGTCCCCGAGGACCGGCGGGCCCAGGGCCTGGTGATGGACATGTCCATCGAGCGCAACATCGGCCTGACCGGTCTGCGCACGACCGTGAAGGCCGGCCTGATGGACCGCGGCGCCGAGCGCAGCCGCTCCCTCGACTGGGCGGTCAAGCTCCAGGTGAAGTACGCCCGGATCGCCGACACCGTCAACACACTGTCCGGCGGGAACCAGCAGAAGGTCGTCCTCGCCAAGTGGCTGGCCACCGGCCCCAAGGTGCTCATCGTCGACGAGCCGACCCGTGGCATCGACGTCGGCACCAAGGCCGAAGTGCACCGGCTGCTCAGCGAGTTGGCCGCCGACGGGGTCGCCGTCCTGATGATCTCCTCCGACCTGCCAGAGATCCTCGGCATGGCCGACCGCGTGCTGGTGATGCACGAGGGCCGGCTCGCCGCCGAGATCCCCCGCACCGAAGCCACCGAGGAATCCGTGATGGCCGCAGCCACCGGGAGGGCCGCCGCATGACGGTGACCACCTCCCACGAGGCCCCCGTCGCCGAGGTGCCGAAGTCCAGCGGCACCCGGCTGGTCGACCGCGTCTTCAAGATGCGCGAACTCGCCATCCTGGTCGTCTTCCTGGTGATGATCGCCGTCACCCAGGCCGGCAACAGCGAGTTCCTGTCCGAGCAGGGCATCAAGGACCTGCTGCTGAACGCGACCATCCTGGTGCTGGTCGCCACCGGCCAGTCCCTGGTCGTCATCACCCGCAACGTCGATCTGTCGGTCGGCTCCACCCTGGGCATCAGCGCCTTCGCCGCCGGTACGTATCTGCAGGGCGGCGGCAACCCGGTGATCGCGATCGTGCTGGCGATCCTGCTGGGCGTCGGCTTCGGGCTCCTCAACGGCCTGCTGGTCAGCCTCGGCCAGGTGCCCGCCCTCGTCGTCACCCTCGGCACGCTGTACATCATCCGCGGCATCGACTCCATCTGGGTCGGCTCCCGCCAGATCACCGCCGCCGACCTGCCCGACTCCTTCGTGGACTTCGGCTCCGGCGGTCTGTCCGCGGTGCCGTGGCTGGCGCTCATCGCGCTCGCCGTCCTCATCGCCACCGCGTACTACCTCAAGCACTTCGGCAGCGGCCGCGAGCTGTACGCGCTCGGCTCCAACCCGGAGGCCGCCCGGCTCGCCGGCATCCCGGTCCGCAAGCGGATCCTCGCCGCGTACACCTTCTGCGGCGGCCTCGCCGGCCTCGCCGGGGCGATGTACCTGGCCCGGTTCGGCAACGTCGACTCCGGGACCGGCAACGGCTACGAACTCACCGTCGTCAGCGCGGTCGTGGTCGGCGGCGTCGTCTTCACCGGCGGCTCCGGCAGCGTCTACGGCGCGGCCCTCGGCGCACTGCTGCTCACCTCCATCAACAGCGTCCTGCCCGCGCTCGGCGTCAGCTCGGTCTGGGTGCTCGCCATCAACGGCGTGCTGCTCCTGCTGGCCATCGCGGTCGACCGGGTCGTCGCCCTGCGGGTGGCGTCCGCGCTGAAGAAGAAGTCGGCCGCGGCCAGGACCACCACCACCCCCGAGAAGACCACCGTCAAGAAGGGAGACGCCGGCCATGCCTGAGTCGCTCACCCGCGCCGTCCGCTGGGACACGGTCGTCGGCGCCCTCCTGATCGTCCTGCTGCTGTTCTCGTTCTCCCTCGTGGACGGCTTCGGCAACGCCCTCAACCTGTCGTTCCTGATCGGCAACACCCTGCCCATCGCGCTCATCGCGCTGCCGATGACCCTGCTGGTCGTCTCCGGCGAGATCGACCTGTCCGTCGCCTCCACCGCCGGGCTGTCCGGCGCGGTGATGGGCGCCCTGTGGAACCAGGGCCTCACGATCGAGGCGATCATCCCGATCTGCCTGCTGCTCGGTGTGGTGTGCGGGCTGGTCAACGGCTTGCTCGTGACCCGCCTCGGGCTCCCGTCGCTCGCCGTCACCATCGGCACCATGGCCGCCTACCGGGGCATCGCGCAGATCGTGCTCGGCTCCGACGCGGTCACCGACTTCCCCACCCAGTACCTGGACTTCGCGGCCGGCCGGCTCGGGGACACCTTCCTCCCACAGGCCTTCCTGCCCTTCGTCGTCCTGCTCGCGATCGCCGTGGTCGTCCTGCACGCCACCCCGTTCGGCCGCTCGCTGTTCGCGATCGGCGCCAGCGAGGAGGCCGCCCGGTTCGCCGGCATCCGGGTCAGGCGGCACAAGCTGATCCTGTTCACGGTGACCGGCCTGCTGGCCTCCCTCACCGGCATCTTCTGGGCCCTGCACTACGCCAGCGCCCGCTACGACAACGCCACCGGCCTCGAACTCTCCGTCATCGCGGCCGTCCTGCTCGGCGGCATCGACTTCGACGGCGGCAAGGGCACGCTCGGCGGCGCGATCGCGGGAGTCTTCCTGCTCGGCGCCGCGCAGAACGTGATGAGCCTCCAGGACGTCTCCGCACAGTCGCAGATCGTCGTCACCGGCGTCCTGCTCGTCGTCTCCGTGCTCGGCCCCCGGGTCGCACGGCAGATCTCCGTCGCACGGGCGGGCCGTAGAGCCACGGCCCCTGCTCCGACGGCTTAACTCCGCCTCGCACACCTCGTAAAGGAATCCCGTGATGCGCAAGTCATCCCTCCGTCGTGCCTGTGCGGCCCTGGCCGCCGTCTCCTCCCTCGCGCTCGCCGCCACCGCCTGCGGCGGCACGACCAAGGAGGACGTGAAGAACGAGAGCACCGGCGCGGCCGCCTCGGCCGGCAAGGCCGACCCGAACGCGGCCACCAAGAAGGGCCTGACCGTCGGCTTCCTGCCCAAGCAGGTCAACAACCCCTACTTCACCAGCTCCGACAAGGGCGGCGAGGCGGCGCTGAAGGAGCTGGGCTCCAGCTACAAGGAGGTCGGCACCAACAGCGGCACCGACACCTCCGGCCAGGTCTCCTACGTCAACACCCTCACCCAGCAGCAGGTCGACGCGATCGCCGTGTCCGCCCAGGACCCGGGCGCCCTGTGCACCGCGCTCAAGCAGGCCATGAGCAACAAGATCAAGGTCGTCACCTACGACTCGGACACCAACCCCGAGTGCCGCAACGCCTTCGTCTCGCAGGCGTCCGCCGAGGACCTTGGCCGTACCGAGGTGCAGCTGCTCGCCGAACAGATCGGCTACAAGGGCGAGATCGCGATCCTGTCCGCCGCGCAGACGGCGACGAACCAGAACACCTGGATCGACTTCATGAAGGACGAGCTGAAGGACGCCAAGTACAAGGACATCAAGCTCGTCAAGGTCGCGTACGGCGACGACGACGCCCAGAAGTCCTTCCAGCAGACCCAGGGCCTGCTGCAGGAGTACCCGAACCTGAAGGGGATCATCTCCCCGACCACCGTCGGCATCAAGGCGGCCGCCCAGTACCTGTCGGGCTCCAAGTACAAGGGCAAGGTCAAGCTGACCGGCCTCGGCACCCCGAACGACATGCGCACCTACGTCAAGAACGGCACTGTCGACGCCTTCGAGCTGTGGGACCCCTCGAAGCTGGGCGCGCTGGCCGCCCAGACGGCGGTGGCGCTGGTCTCGGGCCAGATCACCGGCGCGGAGGGGGAGACCTTCAAGGCGGGCGGCACCTCGTACACCATCGGCAAGGACGGCGTGATCAGCCTCGGCAAGCCGACCGTGTTCGACGCCAAGAACATCGACCAGTTCAACTTCTAGTCGCCGGGCACCTCAACCCCCCACGGAGGAGCGGTACTTCATGCAGCGCGTCTGTTTCCTGCTCAAGGTCCGACAGGACCGGCTCGCCGAGTACCGCGAACGCCATGCCGCCGTGTGGCCGGAGATGCTGGAAGCTCTCTCGGCCACCGGCTGGCACAACTACTCCCTGTTCCTGAGAGACGACGGTCTGCTCGTCGGCTATCTGGAGACCGAGGACTTCGCCGCCGCCCAGGCCGGCATGGAGGCCGCCGACGTCAACGCCCGTTGGCAGGCGGAGATGGCCCCGTTCTTCGAATCGCTCGACGGAGCCCGCCCCGACGAGGCGATGAAGCCTCTCACCGAAGTGTTCCACCTCGCCTGACACCCTCCCGTCCCGCCCCTCCCGTCCCCGCCGTTCCCCTCTCCCTCCCCGTTCCCCTCTCCCTCCGTTTCCCGCTCTCGCAGACGATGGAGTCCCCCGAGATGAGACGACGCACCCTGCTGGCCGGCGCTCTCCTCAGCGCCGCGGCATCCCCCGTCCTCGCCGCCGGCACCGCCCGCGCCGCCGACCCCGGCCCCTCGGTCACCAAGAAGGCCACCACCCAACTCGACGCCACGGCCGTGTTCTTCGTGTCCTACGACGGCCTGGTCAACAACAACTCGTTCCAGAAGAACGGCCTGTTGACCTATAAGGGCTACCAGTACGCCGCCTGGTACACCTCCACCAAAAACGCGGTCGTCGCCCGCCGCGTCCTCGGCGGCACCACCTGGTCCACCGTCACCCTCGCGCACCAGCTCAAGGCCAGTGACTCGCACAACGTCATCTCCATGGGCGTCTCGAAGGTCGACGGCCGGCTGCACCTCAACATGGACTCCCACAGCGACGGCTTCTTCTACGTGAAGTCGGCTCCCGGACTCCTGGACAACCCGGCGACCACCTCCTGGACGTCCTCCGTCTTCGGCGCCGTGCAGACCACCCTGGACGGCCTCGCGCTCACCACCCAGTTCACCTACCCGCAGTTCATCGCGACCCCCGAGGGGAAGCTCCAGCTCAGCTACCGGGTCGGCATCTCCGGCAACGGCCGCAACGCCCTGGCGGAGTACGACGGTTCGACCTGGACGAACCTCGGCGAGTGGTCCAGCTCCACCGGCACCTACACCAGCGAGCACGGCTCCTCCACCGCCCGCAACATGTACCTGCACGGCATGGACTACGACGTCAACGGCCGGCTGCACTCCTTCTTCACCTGGCGCGAGCAGAACGGCGCCGTGATGTGCTCCGGCGGCGGCATCACCAACCACGACACCGGCTATGTCTACTCCACCGACCGCGGCCGCACCTGGCTGAACAACGCAGGCACCGTCGTCGGCACCACGGGCGGCTCCGACAAGGTCGCCGTCACGGACGCCGGACTCGTCGTGGACGCGCTCAACCCGGACCACTCCCTGATGAACCAGGAGAGCCAGGCCACCGGCTCCACCGGCCTCCCGCACGCGATCATCAGCTACGTGCCCGGCCGCTTCGGCCAGTGCACCACGAACTACGTCAGTGACCGCACGGCCAACGGCCGCGCCTTCCATCTGCGCAAGAACTCCTCCGGAAGCTGGCAGAAGACGGAGATCCCCGTCGTCCTCGGCTCCAGCCAGCGCACCAAGCTGGTCCTGGACAAGTACGACAACGCGTACGCGATCTTCCCCTTCGGCCGGATCGCCGGAGCCTCCAAGGCCTCCGGCTACACGGACTGGACCGTGCTCTTCGACGGCAGCGGCCTCAACGCCTTCGGCGAGGTCGTGATCGACGAACTGCGCGTCAAGGCCGACAACGTGCTGTCGTTCATGTACCAGGAGAAGTCGAGCGGGACGACCCCCTCGGCGCTCCACGTCGTCGACTTCGCACTGCCCGCATGACCCGTATCCGTACTCGGACAGGGATACGGCGGGGTGACGGTAATGTGAAGGCCGTCCCGCCGTATCCCGTTCACCTGGAGGTCCCCGCCTGATGGCCCAGCCGGTGGGAATCAAGGACGTCGCCCGTGCCGCCGGAGTATCCGTCGGCACGGTGTCGAACGTCATCAACCGCCCGGACACCGTCGCCACCGAGACCCGGGCGCGTGTGCTGTCGGCGATAGACCGGCTCGGCTACGTGCGCAGTGAGTCCGCCCGGCAGTTGCGCGCGGGACGCAGCCGGATCATGGGGCTGCTGGTGCTCGACATGGGCAACCCCTTCTTCGTCGACGTCGCCCGCGGCGCCGAGCGGGCCGCCCGCGACGCCGGGCTCGGTGTGATGGTCTGCAACAGCGCCGAGAGCGTCGGCGAGGAGGCCGAGTACCTGTCGCTCTTCGCCGAGCAGCGGGTGCGGGGCGTGCTGCTCACCCCGGCCGACGCGACCGGCCGCAACATCGCCTCCTTCCGCAGGCACGGCATCCCCTTCGTTCTCGTCGACCGGGTGTCCGAGGGCACCACCGAGTGCTCGGTCTCCGTGGACGACGTGGCGGGCGGCGCACTCGCCGTACGGCATCTGGTCGACGCCGGGCACCGCTCGATCGCCTATGTCAGCGGTCCGCCCGGTTTCACCCAGGTCCGCGACCGTCGTACCGGAGCCCTGAACGCGCTCGCCGAGGCGGGCCTCGGCCCCGAATGCCTGCGTGAGCTGCCCACCGAACGGCTCGACGTGGCCGCCGGGCGGGACGCGGGCGCCCGCCTGCTGGGCCTCGGCGACCGACGCCCGACCGCCGTGTTCTGCGCCAACGACCTGCTCGCCCTCGGCGTGCTCCAGGCGATGTACTCGGCGGGGGTGAAGGTCCCGGAGGACCTGGCCATCGTCGGCTACGACGACATCGAGTTCGCGGCCGCCGCGGCCGTCCCCCTCACCTCGGTACGGCAGCCCGCCGTCACCATGGGCGCGCTGGCCGCCGAGATGCTGCTGGAGGAAACCGAAGAAGGAGGGGCCGGAGGAGCGGGCGCCGGCCGGCACGAACACCGGCGGGTGGTGCTCCAGCCGGAGCTGGTGGTGCGCAGGTCCAGCCTCTCGGCGCGCTGAGCGACGGTTCAGTAGCGGTGCTGAGTGCCCGTTCAGTAGCTGTTCATGATCCCCCGGGCCCCTGCACCGCCCGGACATGTGCTGAACTGGGACGCGGCCCTTACACCGATCGTCCCGGGAGCCTCCGTTGTCCGTCAGCTACCGCCAGCCCGGCGTCGTCCTCACCGACCGTCGCTTCACCGTCCCGCTCGACCACGCCGACCCGGGCGGGGAGACGATCGGGCTCTACGCCCGCGAGGTCGTCGCGAGCGAGAAGGTGGACCAGGACCTGCCATGGCTGCTCTATCTCCAGGGCGGCCCCGGCTTCGGCGCCAACCGGTTCGTCGGCAGGCCGGCCTGGCTCGGGCGGGCGCTGAAGGAGTACCGCGTCCTCCTCCTCGACCAGCGGGGCACCGGCCACTCCACCCCGGCCAACCGCCAGACGCTACCGCTGCGCGGCGGCCCGGCCGAACAGGCCGACTACCTGGCGCACTTCCGCGCCGACTCCATCGTCCGCGACTGCGAGCTGATCCGCCCGGAGGTCACCGGCGGCGCCCCCTGGACCGTGCTCGGCCAGAGCTTCGGCGGCTTCTGCACGGTCGCCTACCTCTCCCTCGCGCCCGAGGGCCTCGCCGCCGCCCTGATCACCGGCGGTCTGCCCGCTCTCGACGCGGGCCCCGACGACGTGTACCGCGCCGCCTACCCGCGCATGGAGCGCAAGGTCGCCGCGCACTACGCCCGCTACCCGCAGGACGTCGCCCGCGCCCGCCAGATCGCCGACCACCTCCTCCACCACGAGGTGACCCTCCCGAACGGCTACCGCCTCACCGTCGAGGCCTTCCAGACGCTCGGCATCCTCCTCGGCGGCGGCGAGGGCAGCCACCGCCTGCACCACCTCCTCGAAGAGGCCTTCGTCCCCACCCCGCACGGCCCGGCGCTGTCCGACGCCTTCCAGGAGGAGATGCAGGGCCAGCTCTCCTTCGCCGGACACCCTCTCTACGCCCTGGTCCACGAGGCGATCTACGGCCAGGACGGCCGCCCCACCGCCTGGGCCGCCGAGCGGGTGCGCGCCGAGTTCCCGCAGTTCGACGCGGCGAAGACGCTCACCGGCGACGGACCGCTGCTGCTCACTGGCGAGACGGTCCACCCCTGGATGTTCGACACCGACCCCGCGCTGCGCCCGCTCCGCGAGACCGCCGAGCTCCTCGCCGCCCGCACCGACTGGCCGCCCCTGTACGACCCCGCGCGCCTCGCCGCCAACGAGGTCCCGGTCGCGGCGGCGATCTACCACGACGACCTGTACGTCGACACCGCCCACTCCCTGCGCACCGCCCGCGCCGTTCGCGGTCTGCGCACCTGGGTCACCGACGAGTTCGAACACGACGGCGTCCGGGCCGGCGGCCCCCGGGTCCTGGACCGGTTGATCGCCCTCGCCCGTGACGAGGTGTGACCCCTTCGTCACCGGTTAGTCTGCGGGCATGACCGAGCCGACGATCACCCAGCTCCAGCCCATGCCCGAGGACTGGCGGCGCGCCCTCGCCGTGGTGGCGCACCCGGACGACCTCGAGTACGGGTGCTCCGCGGCGGTCGCCGCCTGGACCGACGCCGGCCGCGAGGTCGCCTATGTGCTGGCGACGCGGGGCGAGGCGGGCATCGACACCCTCGCGCCCGCCGAGTGCGGTCCGCTGCGCGAGCGGGAGCAGCGGGCCAGCGCCGCCGTGGTGGGCGTGTCGACGGTCGAGTTCCTGGATCACCGGGACGGCGTCGTCGAGTACGGGCCCGCCCTGCGCCGCGACATCGCCGCCGCGATCCGCCGGCACCGCCCCGAGCTGGTGATCACCCTCAACCACCGCGACACCTGGGGCGGGGTCGCCTGGAACACCCCCGACCATGTCGCGGTCGGCCGCGCCACCCTCGACGCGGCCGGGGACGCGGGGAACCGCTGGATCTTCCCGGAACTCGTCGAGCAGGGCCTGGAGCCCTGGAACGGCGTGCGCTGGGTCGCGGTGGCCGGCTCCGCGACGCCCACCCACGCCGTGGACGCGTCGGCGGGACTGGAGCGGGCGGTGGGCTCGCTGCTCGAACACCGCGCCTATATCGAGGCGCTGACCGACGAGGAGCCGGAAAGTTATGTACGGGGCTTCCTGACCGGGGTGGCGCAGTCGGTGGGCGAACGGTTCGGCGGGCGCCCGGCGGTGGCGTTCGAACTGTTCAACCGGTAGCCGGGCAGGTCAGTAGGCTGGACGGCATGCAAGACAAGACGGTGGACCGGACCGGACTGCGCGGCGACTGCGAGAACTGTTTCGGCCTGTGCTGCGTGGCGCTGCCCTTCGCCCGCTCCGCGGACTTCGCGATCGACAAGCCCGCGGGCAAGGACTGCCCCAACCTCGGCGAGGACCATCGCTGTGGGATCCACGCGCGACTGCGGCAGAGCGGCTTCACCGGCTGTACGGTCTACGACTGCTTCGGCGCCGGGCAGAAGGTCTCACAGCTCACCTTCGGCGGCCGGGACCGGCGTACGGCCCCGCCCGAGGACGCCCGCCTGATGTCCGAGGTGTTCCCGGTGGTCCGGCAGCTCCACGAACTCCTCTGGTACCTCACCGAGGCGCTCGGCCTGCCCGCCGCCCGCCCGATCCACGGCGAGCTGCGCCGGAGCCTGGCCAAGACCGAGGAACTCACCCGGCTGTCCCCGGCCGAGCTGCTCGCCCTCGACGTCCCGGCGCACCGTCAGGACGTCAACGTGCTGCTGCTGAAGACCAGTGAACTGGCCCGGGCGGGTGTCCCCGGGCGCAAGAAGGAGCGCCGGGGCGCCGACCTGATGGGCGCCCGTCTCCGGGGTGCGAACCTGCGGGGCGCGAACCTGCGCGGCGCCTGTCTGATCGCCGCCGACCTCACCGGCGCGGATCTGCGTGGAGCGGATCTGATCGGCGCGGACCTGCGCGACACCGGCCTCGCCGACGCCGACCTGACCGGCGCCTTCTTCCTGACCCAGCCGCAGCTGAACGCGGCCCGGGGGAGCGCGGGCACCAGACTGCCGGAGTCAGTCACCCGCCCCGTGCACTGGACAGCGGGGCTCTGAGGGCGCCGTCGCCGCGCGCTCCTCGCCGACCGTCCCGCCGGACGGCGCCGCTGCCGGAGAGGGCGTCGGCGTCGGTGTGCGCCGGTTCAGGTGCATCCGCAGCCCGTCCGGCATCAGCGTCAGCCGTTCCGTGACCCGCAGCCGGTACGCCGGGTCGGGTCGCAGCTCGTAGCGGCGCAGCAGCAGCCCGAGCACCAGCGTGGCCTCGTGCAGCGCGAACTGCCGTCCGATGCAGGCCCGTGCCCCGGTGCCGAACGGCTTGAAGGTGTGCGGGGCACGCGCGCGTACGGCCGCCGCGTCGAAGCGGTCCGGGTCGAACCGGTCGGCGTCCGGCCCCCACGCCTCGGGGTCCCGGTGCAGCATGGCCGTCAGGATCAGTGCCCAACCGCCCCGCCGCATCGGGTGCTCCCCGCCCAGCACGGTGTCCGCCCGGGCCTCGCGCGCGAACGCGGGCGCCGTCGGCCACAGCCGCAGCGCCTCGTCGAGGACCCGGCGGACGTAGCGCAGCTTCGCGACCTGCTCGTACCCCGGTACGGCCGCGTCCCCCCACACCCGGTCCACCTCGGCGCGGGCGCGGGCCGCGATCTCGGGGTTGAGGCTCAGATAGTGCAGGGCGAAGGAGAGCGCGCCCGAGGTGGTCTCGTGGCCGGCGACCAGGAACGTGACGACCTGACGGCGCACGTTCTGCGCCGACAGGCGTTCGCCCGTCTCCGGATGGGCGGTGTCGAGCATCCGGTCGAGCAGGTCGCCGTCCCCGCCGCCGCCGTCGCGGCGCGCCCGCACCAGCTCGTCGACCGTACGGTTCAGATAGGCGATGTCGGCCTCGTTGCGGCGCGTGGCCCGGCGCAGCAGGGTGGGGGAGGGCACGGTGTTGAGGCGCTGCGCGTAGGTGAGGGTGCCCACCATCGCCGTCACGAAGGGGTGCGGACGGGTTCGTTCGAAGGACGCGAAGTCGTGCCCGAAGCCGGTGCGGGCGATGGTCTCCAGGGTCAGTTTGGTCATGTCACCGGGCACGTCCACCGCCCGGCCCGCGGCCAGCTCGCGGTCCCAGTGGCCGGTGAGCCGCTCCGCCACGTCCAGCATCATCGGGTGGTAGGCCGCCATCGCCTCCCGGCTGAATCCCGGGGCCAGGACGTCGTGGGCCAGCTGCCAGTTCGGTTCGTGGTTGTACGCCGTGAACAGGGCGTCCCCGACGACGGGCCGCAGATTGGCGATGCCCAGCCCCACATGCTTGGCGAACCGTGTCTCGTCGGCCATGTCGGCGGCCAGCGCGGAGCCCCAGACGAACACGAACTCCCGGTTGAACGCCTTGCGGCGGAAGATCGGGCCCAGCTGCCCGGCGTACCGCAGCGAGTCCTGGAGGGGCGTGCGCCGGCTCGCGCCCAGCACGTCGCCGAGCAGGGGGAGCCGGCGTGGCGGATGCGGTATGCGCTCCAGCTCGGGCCAGCCGAGCTCCGCGCTGCGGAACCCTTTCGGCAGGATCTCCCCCGAGGCGGGCCCTGTCGTCCCCGTGGTCCCTACCGCCCCCGTCGTGGCCGGGCCACCCGCGGTCTCCGTTGTCCCCGTCGTCTCCGCCATGACGCGATCTCCCTTGATGCAGCGGCAGGTTGAGCATGTTGTACGTGGGTTCAATAGCGGGCTCAGTCTGGTGCCGCTGTTGAACCGGCGTCAAGTAAAGTGCGGGGATGGCCGCGAACCAGGGGGAGCGCACCCGGCGCCGACTCAGCACCGAGGAGCGCAGGGAGCAGCTCCTGTCGGTCGGTGCGCGGCTGTTCTCGGAGAGCCCGTACGACGACGTGTGGATCGAGCAGGTCGCCGAGATCGCCGGGGTCTCCCGTGGGCTGCTCTACCACTACTTCCCCACCAAGCGGGACTTCTTCGCGGCGGTCGTGGAACGCGAGAGCCGGCGGATGCTGCGCATGACGGCGGCGGTTCCCGGTGTCCCGGTGCGCGAACAGCTGGCGTCCGGCCTCGACACCTACCTGGCGTACGTGGCGGCCCACGCCCACGGCTACCGGGCCTTCCATCGCGCCGACGCCTCCGGTGACCAGGCCGTGCGCCGGGTCTACCGGCGGGCGCTCGCGGCACAGGAGCGGCAGATCCTGGCGGCGCTCGGCGCCGACCCGGAGTTCGGCCCGGTCTTCGAGGAGCGCGCCGACGTACGGCTGGCGGTGCGCGGCTGGCTGGCGTTCACGACGGCGGTCTGCCTGGAGTGGCTGCGGGGGTCGGACCTGTCGCGGGAACAGGTGGGGGAGTTGTGCGCGCGGGCGCTGCTGGGGGTCATCGCGGGTCCGTCGTGATCGGCGAGGGGCCGTCGTGCCCTCGCTCCCGCGGTCCGGCGGCCGATGTCCGGGTTTCGCATGGTGCGCTCATGGTTGGCGAACACCCGGATCTCCGATAGGTTAGGCAAGGCTTACCTAAGGAGGTTTGGGGATGGGTGACAGCCAGAGCTGGGCGGCCGTGCCTGCCGCTGCCGAGCGGGCCCGTTCGGTACTTGCGGCCTCATGGTCCTGCGCGGTGACCGCGGACGGCGGCCGCGAGGAGTTCGTCGGCGCGCACACCGTCGACGAGGACGGTCGGGTGATCCTGCACGTGCCCGAGGACAGCGCCCTGCTCACGGCCGCGATCTGCGCGCCCCGCGGCGAACCGTCCGCCGTGCTGGAGTTCGCGGACGTGGCGCCCGTCCCCGTACGCGGCCGGATCCGTGCCCGGCTCTGGCTGGCCGGCTGGTTCACCCCCGAGGACGGCCACCTCGCCTTCCACGCCACCCGTGTCGTGCTGAAGGAGTCCACCGGTGCGGTCGTCGTCGACCTCGAGGAGTTCGCCGGCGCCCAGCCCGACCCGCTCGCCACCGCCGAGGCGCACCTGCTCACACATCTCGCCGACGCCCACCCCGACGCGGTGGAGCGCCTCACCCGGCTCGTCCGGCGGGACTGTCTGCACGGCGCCGTCCGGGTCCAGCCGCTCGCCGTCGACCGGCACGGACTGACGCTGCGCATCGAGCGCGCCCGCGCCCACGGCGACGTACGCCTGCCCTTCCACGCGCCCGCCGACGACGTCGGTCAGCTCACCGAGCGCATGCACGTCCTGCTCACCCAGGCGGCGGCCGCCGCCTGCCCCCGAGCCCTACAGCGGCAGCGCACAGACGGCGACGGGTGACGCGAACGGCTCGCCCGCGAGCCGCAGTTCACCGTCGGCGCCGTCCACCCGGAAGACGCTGACCGTGCCGGAACGCTGGTTGGCCGCGAACAGCAGGCCGCCGTCGGGGGAGAGGGCGATCTGCCGGGGGAAGTCGCCTTCCACCGGCACCGTGCCGAGCAGCCGCAGCCGGGCCCCGTCCGCCTCCACCGCGTAGCGGGCGAGCGTGTTGTCGCCGCGGTTGGCGAGGAAGGCGTACCCGCCGTCCGGCGTGACCACCAGCTGCGCCGGGTAGTTGGTGTCCGCCTTCGCGCCCGTGGACTGCGGCCTCCCGATCGTCAGCCGGCCGCTCGACGCCTCGTACGCGCAGACCGCAACCGTGTCGTCCGCCTCGTCGGCGAGGTAGGCGTACCGGCCGCCGGGATGGAACGTGAGGTGCCGTGGACCGGCGCCCGCCCGGGTGCGCGCCTGCGCGACCTCCGTGAGCGTCCCGGCCCGCTCGTCCAGGCGGTAGCTGTACACGGTGTCCGTGCCGAAGTCGACGGCGAGGACATGGCCGCCGTCCGGAGCCGTGATGAACTGGTGTGCGTGCGGCCCCTGTTGGCCCGACCGGGGCGCCGGACGCCGGTGCGTCACCTTGGCGGTGCGCTCACCGAGCGCCCCCGAGGCGTCGATCGGGTGCACGGCCACGCTGCCCGAGCCGTAGTCGGCGCTCAGCAGCCACCGCCCGCCCGGATGCACCGACAGGTGACAGGTGTGCGCCCCGCCCGTGGTCCGGCTGCCCAGCACCTTCCCGTCGGACAGCCGCACGGCGGTCACCGCGCCCCGCTCTCGTTCGTTCACCGCGTACAGCGTTGCGCCGTCCGGGTGCACCGCGAGATACGACGGGTCCTGGACACCGGTGATCGTGCCCCGGCCGGTGATCCGCCCCGAGGAGGGGTCGTACGAGGCGCTGCCGATGCCCTTGCCGCCGCCCTCGGCGGAGGTGTAGGTGCCCAGGTAGAGGGGGCGGGGGCCGGAGGAACTCCGCGAGGGGTCCGGGGCGGCGGACGCCGACGCCGAGGGCTGTCCGGGCGGCGCGGCCTGCGGTGAGTCCTGGCTCTTCGCCGGGCCGCCGTCGCCGTCTGTGCCGCTGCCGCACCCGGCGAGGGCCGACGCGGCGGCCGCGCCGCCGAGCATCCCGACGAAGCCGCGCCTGCTCCAGCCGCCGCCGGGCTCTCGGCTTCGCCCGGGGCGGGGGGAACCCCGGCGCGCCGCTTCCGTCCCACTGCCCATGCCCGCACCTCAGGTCGTCGTACGCCTCCGCCGTGACAGCCACCTTGACCCGGACGGGCCGTCGAACGCAAAAGCGGAACCCTCGGCGCGGCGGACGAGGATCGGCCGGGTGGCCGGGTGGCCGGGTGGCCGGGTGGCCGGGTGCGCCGGGCGGAGGGACGTGCGCGGAACCCGGCTGCCGGTGCCGTAGGTACGGCCCGGGCTTCCCCGGTGCGTCCTTCACCTGGTGTGGAGCGGGGGCGGGCGGACGCCAGGGGTCCAGGTCACCGGGCGGAACTCCACGCCCACCCCGTCCGGGGCCGGCTCAGGAAGAACGCCGGCCGAACCCCGTACGGTTCCGCCACAGCTCGTCCTGCACGCCCAGGCGCTCGCGCAGCCGGTTCAGCCGTGGCATCCGGTCACGCTGCTCACGGCTGTTGCGGTCCAGTTCCTCCAGGAGGCGGCGGGAGCGGTGCTCGGTGTCGAGCTCGTCGATGATGCGGGTGGCCTCGGTCAGCAACGCGCCGTGCAGCTGCCACTGGCGCGCGTCGTGCTGGAGCTGCTCCAGCAGCAGCTGGGCGAGCTTGTCGCGGGTGGCCGCGGCCTGCCGCAGCTCGGCGGTGAGCCGCTCCTCGGCGGCGTCCGCGTTGAGGCTGACGCTCGTGGTCACCAGCACCGCGAAGCTGACCACCGCGTCGGCGATCTCGGACAGCAGCCGCTCCACGACCTCGCCGGTCCCGTCCGGGAACAGCGGCTGCGGCTCGCGCTCCTTGGCGAGATCGGTGAGGGTCCGGGCCAGCACCCGCAGCACGACCGTGCAGATCTCCAGCGTGTCCAGACCGGTGCGCAGCACCACCCGGTGCAGCAGCCCCTCACGCACGCGTGGATTGAACCGCAGGCTGTCCTCGGCCTGCCGCAGGGCCGCGTCCACCTGGACGATGTCGTGGTCCAGCCGGCGCGCCTCGTGCAGCCGGGCGGCCGCCCGCTCCACCGGGGTACGGCCCGAGGCCTCCTCGCCGATGCGCAGCATCAGCTGGCGCAGCCGACGGGCCAGCCCCTCGATCGACTCGCCCGCCTCCTCCACCCACACCGGAGGCGGCAGCAGCAGATTGCAGCCGAGCCCGACGAAGGCGCCGATCAGCGTCTCCACCACGCGCGCCCACGCCGTGTCCCCGACGGTGGTCACGCCCAGCACCAGCATGGCGCTGATCGCCACTTCGGGGACGTACTCGTCGACCCGCACCAGGTGCCCCACCGCCAGCGAGGACACGATCAGCAGCGCGAGGCTCCACCAGGTCAGACCCACCAGGAGGCTGAAGGCGATGGCCACGAGCACACCGGCCACCACGGCGTTCACCCGGCGGATCCCGTTGGTGAGCGTCGCGTACAGGGTGACCTGGACGACGAGCAGCGCGGTCAGCGGCGCGGTGAGGGGCAGCGCCTCGGGGCTCAGGCGCAGCGCGATGACATAGGCGATCGTCGCCGCGGTGGCGGACCGCACTGCCTGGACGACGACGGGTTCCCGGTGGCGCTGTACCAATCGCACGAGCGGTGCCGCTCGCTCACGTACTTCTTCTTGCATCGACAGTCCAGTTCCCCTTCCTCGGCGGCCTCGAACGTTTCTTCACCACCTCGCGGCACGCGACGGGCGACCGGCTGCCTCGATCGGCCGCATCGAGGACCGGTACTGTCCGCCAAGTGAGCCTAGATTGATCTTGTCAGCCGGGGAAGACACCGGGTACGCGAAACGGAGGGGGAAGCTCCATGGCGGACAAGGCAGCCGGGGCGGAAGAAGCGGTCACATCCGACCGGGCCGACACGACGGGCACGCCGGGCATCGAGGTCCTCGCGAGGGCGCACGCCTACCTGCGGGAGGTGGTCGCGGCGGTCGGCGACGAGCAGTGGGGCGCGGCGACCCCGTGCGACGCGTGGACGGTACGCCAGGTGCTCAACCACGCCCGCATCGACCAGCAGGGCTACGGCCTCGCGCTCACCGGAGGCCGGCCCGACAGCGATCCGTTCCACCCGGCCGACGCGCTCGACGGCGACCCGGCGGCCGAGCTGGCGAAGGTCCTGGACGCGGTGGCCGGGGCGTACGCCGGTCTGCCCGCGGACACCGAGCAGGTACCGACACCGCTCGGCCCGCTGCCGCTGCCCCTCGCCCTCGGCGCCGCCGCGATGGACGCGGCCGTGCACGCCTGGGACATCGCCGTGGCCACCGGCCAGGACAGCCCCCTGCCGACCGGGACGGCCGAAGGGATCGGGCCGGCGGCGGAACATCTCGTGGACCACCTGCGCGACGCGTACCAGGTCTTCGCCCCGGCGCGGGAGACCCCGGACGGCCACGACCCGTCGGCGACGCTGCTGGCCTTCCTCGGCCGCGACCCGCGCTGGTCCCCGCCCGCGAACCGAGGGGACGCGTAGGCGGCCGGCTGTCCCGTCGCCTACGCCTCGCCGGCCGGCGCGGGCGGCCACGCCCCGGCCGCCAGCACTCCCAGCGCATAGGCGCGGGCGACCAGTTCCGTACGGTTGGCCGCGCCCCAGCGCGTGGACAGGCGCCGCAGGTGATAGGTCACGCCGTCCCGGGTGAGACCGGTCTCGCGGGCGGCGCGGGCCGTCGTGGCGCCGCCCGCGAGCAGCGCGAGGATCCGCGCCTCGACCGGCGTGACGCGGACCGGGGGAGCCTCGGTGCGCGTCACGCGGTCGCCGAGGACGCGCAGCATCACCAGCAGCGCCGGCGTCACCTCGACGCTGTCGCTCACCGGGTCCGCCGTCAGCTCCCCGTACCGCTCCACGGCTCCGGGCGGCTGCCAGCACACCGACACCTGGTAGCGCGAGCGGTGCCGCAGCCGCAGCGCCTCGGCGATCCGCTCCACCTGGGTCGCCTCCTGCGGCCGGAACAGCTCCAGCACCTCCCGCCCGCGCAGCCGCCCCGGACTCGTCCCGCACTCCGCCGCCATCGCCGGATTGGCCAGCAGGACGGCGCCGTACACATCGCACACCGCGACCGGTACCGACACCCGGTCGAAGAGCAGCAGTGCGCGGTTGCGCCACACCACGGCGTCCCGCCCGGTCCGCTCACCCATGGACGGGATGCGCCGCCTGCCAGGCCAGCCGCAGGTCCGCGCCCTCACCGAGGCCGGTGAGGAACTCGTCGAGGTCCAGGAACTCCTGCCAGACGGGCCGTCCGCCCGCTCGCGACAGCTCGGCCACCACCAGGTCCTCCAGGTCGGCCACCCGCTTGTTCTTCCACACCTTGTCGGCCAGGCTCACCAGCAGATCCTCCACGGCCACGCCCGGCGTCGCCCAGGAGGCGTGCGTCCCGGCGAACCGCGCCGCCTCGGGGCGCACCCCGTGGGCCAGCAGCAGCTCCCGTCCGGCCGCCTCGTGCCGGGCGCCGGGACCGGACAGCTCGCCGGGGTGCAGCGTCTTGCCGATGTCGTGCGTGGCCGCGCCGAACAGCACCGCCTCCCGGTCCACGGCCAATGCCGGGCAGTGCCGTGCGACCCAGTCGACGAGCCGGCCCGCGACATCGTGGACGGCCCGGAGATGAGCGACCAGCCGGGGCGGCGCACCGACCTCGTCAAGGAGCCCCGCCACCTCCCCGGGCAGCGGGCGCAGCGCAGGGTCCGAGGTCTCGTCCAGGGCGATGGACAGCACGGTCGGGATGAAGGTCATCGGCCCAGCCTAATAACCGTCGCAGGGTACCTCCGCAACCCCTCACGTGCCTTTTCCGCTGCACGAACATGTAGTCCGGCGGCACGGCCACGGCACCCGGGTGGATCACGCTGGAGTGCGGTACGTCCGTTCAGCGAAAGGCAGTTGTCGCGCCATGCCCCCCACCGCGCTGCGCCCGCACACCACCGACGCCGGCTCCGCCGCCCCCACCGACACCGCCCCCCCGCCGGCTCCGCCGCCCCCACCGGTATCCCCCTTGTCGACATCACCGCCACCGGCCCCGGCCGGACCCCCGTACAACAGGCCATGGAACTGATGCGGGAGCACGGGCCGCTGTTCGTGCGGCGGTTGCACGGGCGGGACACGCTCTTCGTCGCCGATCTCGACCTGGTCACCGACCTCGCCGACGAGCGGCGCTTCGCCAAGCACGTCGGTCCGGCTCTGGAGAACGTCCGCGAGTTCGCCTCCGACGGTCTGTTCACCGCCTACAACGACGAGCCCAACTGGGCGAAGGCGCACGACATCCTCATGCCGGCCTTCGCGCTCGGCTCGATGCGCTCCTACCACCCGGCGATGCTGAAGGTGGCCCGCAGGCTCATCGGCGCCTGGGACCGTGCCGCCCGCGCCGGGCAGCCCGTGAACGTGCCCGACGACATGACCCGGATGACCCTCGACACCATCGGACTCGCCGGATTCGGTTACGACTTCGGGTCGTTCGAACGGGACGAGCCGCACCCGTTCGTCGAGTCGATGGTGCGCTGCCTGGAGTGGAGCATGACCCGGCTCGCCCGCGTCCCGGGCCAGGACCACACCGCCGCCGACGCGGCCTTCGAGGCCGACGCCGACCATCTCGCCCAGGTCGTCGACGACGTCATCGCCGCCCGCACCTCGGGCACCGGCGGGGGTGCCGGCGACGAGGACCTCCTCGGGCTGATGCTCACCGCCCGGCATCCCGCCGACGGCAGCACGCTCGATACCACCAACATCCGCAACCAGGTCATCACCTTCCTCATCGCGGGCCACGAGACCACCTCGGGCGCGATGTCGTTCGCGCTGTACCACCTCGTCAAGGACCCCACGGCGCTCCGGCTCGTCCAGCGCGAGGTCGACGCCCTGTGGGGCGACACGCCGGACCCCGAGCCGACGTACGACGAGGTCGGCCGGTTGACCTACACCCGTCAGGTGCTCAACGAGGCGCTGCGGCTGTGGCCCACGGCGGCCGCGTTCAGCCGGCAGGCGCTGACGGACACCGTGCTCGGCGGACGCGTTCCGCTGAGGGCGGGACAGTCCGTGGTCGTCCTCGCGCCGATGCTGCACCGGCGGCCCGTCTGGGGCGACAACCCCGAGCTGTTCGACCCCTCCCGCTTCACCCCCGAGGCGGGGGCGGCCCGTTCCGTGCACGCCTTCAAGCCGTTCGGAACCGGTGAACGCGCCTGTATCGGACGGCAGTTCGCCCTCCATGAGGCGACCATGCTGCTGGCGATGCTCGTCCACCGCTACCGGCCGCACGACCACGCCGACTACCGGCTCGCGGTGAAGGAGACCCTCACGCTCAAGCCCGGGGACTTCACCCTCACCCTCTCCGCGCGCACCCCGGCCGACCGGGTCCACCCGGACCTGCCGGGCGCCGTCCGGACCGAGACCGCGCCGGTGGCCGACGCGAGCGCCCTTCCCGCTCGCGTCCGGCCCGGCACCTCCGCCCTCTTCCTGCACGGCAGCAACTACGGCACCTGCCGCGAGTTCGCCGCCCGACTCGCCGACGAGGCCGCGGAGATCGGCTGCACCGCCGGCGTGGCGCCCTTGGACGACTACGCCGACGGCCTGCCCACGGACCGTCCCGTGGTCATCACCGCCGCCTCCTACAACGGCCGTCCCACCGACGACGCCACCGCGTTCGCCGCCCGGCTGGAGGAGACCCGCGACCTCTCCGGCGTGACGTACGCCGTCCTCGGTGTCGGGGACCGCAACTGGGCCGCCACCTACCAGCACGTCCCGACCCGCGTCGACGAACGTCTCGCCGACCTCGGCGCCACCCGGCTCACCGACCGCGCCGCCGCCGACGCCTCCGGCGATCTGACCGGTGCCGTGCGGGAGTTCACCGACCGGCTGCGCACCGCACTGCTGGAGCGGTACGGCGACCCCGACGCCGTCGAGTCCGCCGCCGCGCCCGCCGACCCGTCCCCGGCCGCCTACGAGGTCCGTACCCTGACCGGCGGCCCGCTCGACGCCGTCGCCGCGCGACACGGGCTGGTGCCGATGCAGGTCACCGAGGCGTACGACCTCACCGCTCCCGGCCACCCCCGCCGCAAGCGGTTCCTCCGCCTCGCCCTGCCCGAGGGGACCACCTACCGCACGGGCGACCACCTCACCGTGCTCCCGGTGAACGACTCTGTTCTCGTCGCACGCGCCGCCACGGCACTCGGCGTCGACCTCGACACCGTCCTGGACATCCGTGCCACCCGCCCGAGCCGCGCCGGACTCGCCGTGGACCGGCCCGTGACGGCCCGCCGACTGCTCACCCACCACGTCGAGCTGGGAGAGCGCCCGAGCGCGTCCCAGCTGTCCCTGCTGGCCGCCGGCAACCCCTGCCCGCCCGAACGCGCCGCCCTCGCCGCCCTCCCCGACGGCGACCCGCGCACCCTCGTCGAGGTGATCGAGGACCACCCGGCACTGCGCGGCGCCCTGGACTGGCCGCGGCTCCTCGACCTCCTGACCCCGCTGCGGCCCCGCCACTACTCCGTCTCCTCCTCGCCCGCGGTCGACCCGGGACACGCGGACCTGATGGTCTCGGTGCTGGAGGCGCCCGCGCGATCGGGCCGGGGTCTCTACCGGGGAACGGGCTCCGGGTATCTCGCCGGTCTCGTGGCGGGCGACACGGTGTACGCCCGTGTCCGGTCCTGCCGCGAGGCCTTCCGGGTCGACGACTCGGCACCCGTGGTGATGGTGGCCGCCGGCACCGGTCTCGCACCGTTCCGGGGTGCCGTCGCCGACCGCAGGGCAGCCCTCGCCTCGGGCGCTCAACTCCCTTCCGCACTCTGCTACTTCGGCTGCGACGCCCCCGACGCGGACTTCCTGCACGCGGACGAGCTGCGCGCCGCCGAGGCCGCCGGAGCGGTCTCGCTGCGCCCCGCCTTCAGCGCGGCTCCCGAGAACGGGCGATGTTCGTCCAGCACCGCATCGCCGCCGAGTCCGACGAGGTGTGGCTGCTGCTGGCCGCCGGAGCCCGCGTGTACGTGTGCGGCGACGGTTCACGGATGGCGCCCGGAGTCCGGGAGGCGTTCCGTAATCTGTACCGGGACCGCACGCCCGGCGCCGGTGACACGGCCGCCGAGGCGTGGCTCGACGGGCTGATCGCGGACGGCCGTTACGTGGAGGACGTCTACGCGGCCGGGTGACCGGCAGGAGGGAGCGGGCGGGGTGACGGATTCCTGGGAGCGTGCCCGGAGCGTCCTGGCGGCGGCGGGCATCCCGCCCGACCGGCTGGCCCACGTGGGACCGCTCGGCGGCGGCACGTACAACACCGTCGAGGAGCTCCGTCTGACGGACGGCGGCCACTACGTACTGAAGGTCGCGCCCACGGCGCCGGGCCTGAGCCACGAGACCCGACTGCTGTCCGCGGAGGCGGAGTTCTGCCGCGGGGCGGCCCTGGCCGAAGTGCCGGCGCCGCGGGTGGTGGCTCTCGACGGGCAGTGGCTGCTGATGACGGTGTGCCCGGGCGACTCCTGGAACGGATCACTGGATCCCCCCGAACAGGCCATTCTGCGCGGGGAGTTGGGGAGTCAGGTGGCCCGGCTGCACCGGGTGACCGGGCCGGGCTTCGGCTACCCTTCCGGCGCCTTCGGCCCGCTCGCCCCCGACTGGCGCACGGCGTTCACGGGGATGTTCGACGCCCTCCTCGCCGACGCCCGCACCTACGGCGCCTGGCTGCCCCGTCCCGCCGACGAGGTGGCCACCGTCGCGCGGGCCGCGTACGACGCCCTGGACGAGGTGACCGTCGCCCGCCTCGTCCACTTCGACCTGTGGCCGGGCAACATCCTGGTCGACCGGACCGGCGGAACGCCCCGGATCGGGGGCCTCGTCGACGGCGAGCGCATGTTCTGGGGCGATCCCCTCGCGGACTTCGTCTCGGTGGCGCTGCTCGGGGACATCCGGAAGGACGAGCCGTTCCTGGAGGGGTATCGCGGGGCCGGAGGGCACGCCGTGTTCGACGGCTCCGAGCGGCTGCGGCTCGCTCTGTACCGCGCCTACCTCTACCTGATCATGCTCATCGAGACGGTCCCGCGGGCGTACGGCGCGGATCACGACCGCTGGCTGCGCGAGACGGTCGCGCCGGAGCTCCTCGCGGCACTGGACGAGATCGAGTCCGCGGACGTCTCTTAGCTCACATCGTGAACTAAGGGTTGGAGGAATGTCGCGTGCGGCTGCCCGCAGGGGTATGTTGCAGGTCGGGCAGGGGGCGAAGGGGAGCGACATGACGGGGCGGAACGGGCGCACGGTACGCGACCTGAGGCGGGCCAACCGTACGGCGGTGCTGCAACGGCTCTACTTCGACGGGCCCCTCAGCCGCTTCGAGCTCGGCCCGACCACCGGCCTGAGCTCCGGCTCGGTGAGCAATGTCGTCGCCGACCTGGTCGCCGACGGGCTGGTCGAGGAGGCCGGCAGCGTCGACTCCGACGGCGGCCGCCCGCGCATCCTGCTGCGCGTCGTCCCCGCCAGCGGGCACATGATCGGCGTGGACGTCGGCGAGACCCGGGTGCGGATCGAGCTGTTCGACCTCACCCTCACCGAACTCGCGCGGGTGGAAAGGCCGTTGGAGCAGCGACGGTACGAGGTCGACGGGATCGTCGGGCACATCCGGGACGGCGTCGCCGAGGTGCTGGACGTGGCAGGCATCGGCCCGGAACAGCTGCTCGGGGTCGGTATCGGCGTCCCCGGCATCATCGAGCACACCCCGGAGCGGGGCGCCGTCGTGCACGGCCAGACGATCGGCTGGGACGCCGTCCCGCTGGAGGCGCTGCTGCGCGAGAGCTCCCTCCTCCCCGAGAGCGTGCCGTACTTCATCGACAACGGCGCCAAGACCCTCGGCCAGGCCGAGATGTGGTTCGGCGGCGGACGCGGGGCGCACAACGCGGTCGTCGTCCTCTTCGGCTCGGGTGTCGGCGCCTGTCTCGTCACGCCCGAGGTGGAGCACGGCCGGGCCGTCGAGTGGGGGCATCTGACCGTACGGGTGCGGGGCCGCCGCTGCCGGTGCGGCGCCCTGGGCTGTCTGGAGGCGTACGCGGGCGCCGAGGCGCTGCTGGAACGCTGGCGGGAACAGGGCGGCCGGCCGCCCGAGGGCGCGGACGAGGAGAGCGCGCTGACCGCGATGCTCAGCGCCGCCTACCCCCTCGGGAGCGCGGAGGCACCCGATCCCGTGGCGCTCGAGGTGCTGGAGGAGACGGCCGAGTACCTCGGCGCCGGCCTCTCCGACCTGATCAACCTCTTCCAGCCCGAGCGCATCCTCATCGGCGGCTGGGCCGGCCTCCAGCTCGGCGCCCGCTTCCTGCCCGCCGTACGCCGCCACGCGACCGCGTACGCGCTGCGTCACCCCGCGCAGAAGGTCACCGTCGAGCTCGGGCGGCTCGGCCCCGACGCGGTCACCGTCGGCGCGGCGATCCTCCCGCTCGCCGACTTCTTCGCCCGAGGCGGCCGACGCCCCGAACCCACCCCGGCCGGCCCGGCCCCCGCCTGGCGCACGGTCCTGGAGGAACGCGCCCCGCGCTGACGCCACGCACAACCGACCGCCACGCCACGTTTCGCTGATCACCGTGGAGGTACTCGCCTCCTCGCCGGGCGATCGGCGCCCGGGGAAGTCGTCCGCGCCCGGCGCGGCGCGACGGTGAAGGGAGAACGTCGTGGCCGTGCAGCGCCCCGAAAGCCCTGGTGAGAACGGCACGCCCATCCCGCGCGACCTGCCGGACCAGCAGGCCGACGGGGGAGAGGACCGCTGGGACGTCGGCGATCCCGAGCACACCGCCGCATCCGGCGGAACCGATGAGCCGGGTGAGCCCGGTGAGTCGGGTGAGTCCGGAGGGGACGTGGAGAACGCTCCGGACGTTCCCGACACCGACGAGGCGGGAACCGGCCGGCAGGGCGCGCCCCACGCGGGCAGCGGTCAGTCCGACCGGCCCGTGCCCGAAGAGCCGGCCGACTGAGGAGCCGATCAAGGGTATGGCCGACCGGATCCGCTCATGGCCCGTCCACCGTCAGCTCACCGGCAGCGACCGCACCGGCCGGGGAAGCGCTGCCAAGTCCGCGTACACCGAGCGGCTGCGTCCCCGCACCGAGACCGCCGACCGAGTCGTCCCGTCCGTCTGCCCGTACTGCGCCGTCGGCTGCGGCCAGCGGATCTGCGTACAGGACGACCGGGTCGTGCAGATCGAGGGCGACCCGCCTCCCCCGTGAGCCGTGGACGGCTGTGTCCCGAGGGCTCGGCCACCCTCGAGCTCACCACCGGTTCGGACCGCCGCCACCAGGTCCTGCACCGGCCTGCGCACGCCACGGGCTGGGAGCCGCTCGACCTCGACACCGCGCTGGACATGGTCGCCGACCGGGTGATCCGCACCCGCCGGGAGACCTGGGAGTGGGAGCGGGACGGCAAGCGCACCGCCCGCACCATGGGCATCGCCAGCCTCGGCGGCGCGACCCTCGACAACGAGGAGAACTACCTCATCAAGAAGCTGCTGACCGGCCTCGGCGTGGGCCCTGGCGGTGCCCCCGGTCCACGAGAACACCCCCGCGCGCCGCTCTCGCCGACGTGGCGGTGTCGCGGGCCGCGGAACGCCGGCTCGGTCTCGTCGCCGAGACCTGGCAGGAGGGGCGCGGGGGCACGCTGCTGCGGTCCGCCCGCGCACTGACGGCGGTGGGCGGGGCGGGGGCGGCGCTTCCGGGTCACCGGCGCGGCGTCGCCGTCGCCTGCGGTCTGGCCCTCCTCGCCGGTTCCGCCTGTACCCGCTTCGGGGTGTTCGCCGCCGGAATCGCCTCGGCCCGCGACCCGAAGGACACGGTGGTGCCACAACGACGACGACGCGACGAGCGGGCCGCCGGGACCGACTGACCGACCGGGCCCGCCCGCCGGTGCCCGTCCGCCGAGCGCTCGGCACGTCGACCGGACCATCGCCGGGCCCGGTCGGGCGCACGCGGGCATGACCCCGGAGGTAATCGACGCCCGGGGTCCCGGCCGGAAGCATGGAGGACGTACCCGGCCACCGCGTCCCCGCACGTCAGGAGAACGACCCATGCCGTACTTCACGAGCCCCGTCGACGGCGCGCGGCTGCACTACGTCGATCACGGGCCCGCCGACGGGCCCGTGATCGTCTTCGTGAACAGCCTGTACTTCGGTACCGAGATGTGGGAGTACCAGATGCTGCCGCTGGCCCAGGAGGGCCACCGCTGCGTGGGCTTCGACCGGCGCGGCCACGGACGCTCCGACGACGTGTGGGGCGGCTTCGACCTGGACAGCCTCGCCGACGACGTGCAGGGCCTGCTCGACCGTCTCGACCTGAGCGGGGTCACCCTCGTGGGCCACTCCCTCGGAACCGCGGAGATCGTTCGCTGCCTGACCCGGCACGGCGTCGACCGTGTGGCCCGGGTGGCGCTGGTCGCCGGCATGGCGCCCGGTCCGGCCCGCTCGGCGAACCACCCCGAGGGAATCGATCCGGAGCTCGTACGGGCGGGCACCGAGGCCTTCCGGCGCGACCGCTCCGCCTTCTTCGCCGACGGCGCGCGCGCCTTCTTCGCGCTGGACCGGCCGGGCAACGACCTGTCCGAGGCGTATGTCGAGTCCATGATCCGGCGCTGCCACGGCTCCACCGCGCGGGCCGGCGTCGCCCTCGGCGAGCTGATCGCCGAACTCGACGTGGCCCCCGAGCTGGCCGCGCTCGACCTGCCCGTGCTCGTCGTCCACGGCACCCACGACACCTCCGGGCCCATCGAGCTGACCGGCCGCCGTGCCGCGCGCCTCGCCCAGCACGCCACCCTCGAGGTGTACGAGAATGCCGGTCACGGCCTCTTCGCCACCCACGCGGACCGCCTCACCGCGGATCTGCGGAAGTTCGCGGCCGGGGGCTGACGCGGTGACCCGTTACGCGAACGCGTTCACGCCGGTCAGCCGCGCCGACAGCTCCCACAGCCGGGCCGCCTGCTCCGGGTCCGTCGCCCAGTCCTTGACGCCGACCCGCTCGCCGTCCGCCGGGGCAGGCTCGGCGATGTCGCAGTCCTCGAGGTAGACGCCGCCCATACCGGCCAGCTGCGGTGAGGTCGCCGCCCACACCTGGGTGGCCGCGCCCTGCTCCGGGGTCTTGAAGCCCTCGACGTCGAGCACGTTGCCGTCCTCGTCGATCCAGCCGCGGTCCACCATCTCCTGCTTCGGCAGATGCCGCTGGAGGGGCGTGAGAATGCCACCGGGGTGGAGGGAGAACGCGCGCACGCCCCGGTCCCGGGCCAGCCGGTCGAGGTGGCCTGCGAACAGCACGTTCGCGGTCTTGGCCTGCCCGTACGCCTCCCACTTGTCGTAGCCGTCGCGCCAGTGGACGTCGTCCCAGCGCATCCCCGAGAAGTGGTGGCCGCGCGAGGACACCGAGACGATCCGGGCGCCGCCGGGCTCGATCGCGGGCCAGAGCCGGTTGACGAGGGCGAAGTGGCCGAGGTGGTTCGTGGCGAACTGGGCCTCCCAGCCGGGGCCGACCCGGGTCTCCGGGCAGGCCATGATCCCGGCGCTGTCGATGAGGAGGTCGACGCTCCGGCCGGACGCGAGGAACCGGTCGGCGAAGGCGCGCACGCTCTCCAGTTCGCCGAGGTCCAGGGTGTCCGTCTCGACGCCGGTGAGGCCGGCGAGGTTCTCGCGGGCGGTGTCCGGGCGGCGCGCGGGCACGACGACCCGGGCGCCGGCCTTGGCCAGCGCGCGCGTGGTCTCCAGTCCCAGGCCGGAGTATCCGCCGGTGACGACGGCCAGCTTCCCGGTGAGGTCGATGCCCCGCAGGACGTCGTCGGCGGTGCTCGTGGCGCCGAAGCCCGAGCCGATCTTGTGCTGTGCGGTGTCGCTCATGTCCGGAACGCTACGGATTGAAGTGCACTCGAAGTCAAGCGCTCCGGTGCGAGCGGCGCAGCCGCGGGGGTCCGAGCCGTGCGGACAGGGGAAAGCCCCGACCGGACGGGGGAATCACGGCCGGGGCGGTCTGAGTGTGGGCGCGGACGGCGGTCGCCTCTCGGCGAAAGGCTTCACAGGGCTTCAGCCGAACGATCGTCCCCGTGGGCACAAGGTGAGGCCCGGGGACACTGTCCCCTCCACACCCCACGAATGATTCAACGGAGAACCTCCTAGGCGTGTTCCCGGGCCCGTGGCCACGCGCGGTGATGTGTGTCACCGCCCCCGAAGGCTCCGAAGGCTCCGAAGACCCCGAAGGCCCCGAAGGGCCCGCGTGGATCGCCGTCCCCTCAGGCCAGCGGGCTGGCCTTCAGGGACGCCAGGAGCTCGGCGGGATCGGCGTACACCGCTTCCGCGCCCGCCTCCAGCAGGTCGGCGCGGGGGATGCCGCCGCACAGGACGCCCACGCAGCGCACCCCGGCCCGGCGGCCGGCCCGCATGTCCCACACGGTGTCCCCGACGAACACCGCGCTTTCGGCGGGCGCCCCTACCAGCTCCAGCGCGTGTTCCACGGGTTCCGGAGCGGGCTTGCCCTCCTCGACGTCGTCCGCGCTCGCGGTCGCGGCGATGACGTCGTCGGCGTCGATGGCGCGCCGCAGGGCGGACAGCTCGGCCCCGCTCGCGGAGGTGGCGAGCACGACCGTCCAGCCGTCGTCGTGCAGCCTGCGCAGCAGCCCACCGGCGTCCCGCAGCGCCGGCAGCCGGTCGAAGTACTGCCCGTAGAGAGCCTTGTGGGCGGCGCTGATCCGGCCGTCCTCGTCCTTGTCCCGGTCGTCGCCGAGCAGGTGGGCGACGAGATCGTCGGAGCCCAGCCCGACCGCCCGGTGCACCGCGTGCATGGGGACCCGGTGGCCCGCCTGCCGGAAGGCCTCCCACCAGGTGGTGACGTGCAGGTGGTTGGTGTCGACCAGGGTGCCGTCGACGTCGAACACGGCAGCGCGCGTCATCAGGGGTCCTTTCTCTCGAGCTTGCCGAGTACCACCTCAGGCACCCGCCACGCTCGCCGGTACCCGCCCTTCCCGAGTCCAGGCCAGCAGGTCCGCCAGCGGCCAGGCGGTGACGATCCGTTCTTCCGGCACCTCGCACTCCTCGGCCCGCGCACAGCCCAGGATCTGCCAGTCCAGCTGGCCGGGCGCGTGCGCGTCGGTGTCGACCGAGAACAGCACGCCCGCCTCCACGGCCCGGCGCAGCAGCCGCCGTGGCGGGTCGAGCCGCTCGGGCCGGCTGTTGATCTCGACGGCCGTACCGGACTCGGCGCACGCGGCGAACACCGCGTCCGCGTCGAACTCCGACTCCGGCCGCCCCCGCCCGGTCACCAGCCGCCCGGTGCAGTGGCCGAGGATGTCGGCGTGCGGGTCGCGCACGGCGTTCACCATGCGGCGGGTCATCGCGCGCGACTCCATGCGCAGCTTGGAGTGCACGGACACGACCACCACGTCGAGCCGCTCCAGCAGCTCCGGCTCCTGGTCCAGCGACCCGTCGTCGAGGATGTCGCATTCGATACCGGTCAGCAGCCGGAAGGGCGCCCAGGTGGCGTTGAGCTCCTCGACCACCTCCAGCTGCCTGCGCAGCCGCTCGGGCGAGAGCCCGCGGGCCACCGTCAGCCGGGGCGAGTGGTCGGTCAGCACGGCCCACTCGTGGCCGAGCGCGGCCGCGGCCCGGCCCATCTCGTCGATCGGGCTGCCGCCGTCCGACCAGTCGGAGTGCAGATGGCAGTCCCCGCGCAGCAGCTCCCGCAGCCGTTCGCCGGCGCCGTCCGTGAGCGGCTTGCCCGCCTCGGCCTCCAGTGTGCGCAGATAGGAGGGCGTCTCCCCGGCGAGCGCCTCGCGTGCCACCTGGGCGGTCTTCGGGCCCACGCCCTTCAGCGTCTCCAGGGTCCCGGCTCCGGCCCGCTCGCGGACCTCCTGCGCGGGTAGCCGCGACAGGACCCGGGCCGCCGTGCGGAAGGCCTTCACGCGATAGGTCGGCGCCAGGGACCGCTCCAGCAGGAAGGCGATCCGGTCCAGGGCTTCGACGGGATCCATCGCCACCTCCTGGCTCCAGAGTTCCTCACCCGCGCGCCGACCGCACCAGGAAATCGGATGATTCGCATGGGATGGTTCCGTTTTATCCTCTATGGCATGACCGAAATCGCGAGCCTCCGTATCTCCCACCCGCGGATCATGGTGCTCGGGGTCCAGCCGGGCCTGTCGCCGTTCCGCATCGTGGAAATCGACTCCGAGGTGGTCGGCGAGGCGAGGGACGTGACCGACGTCCTCGAGATCGCCGCCGCGTACGGAATCACGGTTCACGACCTCGACGACCCGGACGTCGTGCGATGGGTGGGCGGGGACCGGTACACCTGGACCCCGCGCTGACGGCGGTCAGGCGCTCTCTCGGGCGCCCCGACGCAGGTGCCGTTCCCGCGCGTGCACCGCACGGCTCATCCGGCGGCCCACGAGCAGGTAACCGATCAGGGCGCCCGTGGTGTTGAGGATGACGTCGTCGATGTCGAAGGCGCGTCCGGTCACCACCGCGCCCTGGGCGAACTCGACCATCAGCATGACGGTGGCGGTCAGCAGCAGCACCCGCAGCAGCCCGCGCGCCCGGGGCGCGACCACCGGCACCAGAACGCCGAAGGGCACGCCGAGCAGTATGTTCCCGCCGATCTGCTTCACCGCGTCGCGGAGTTCGGGCTGGTCGAGGTAGGCGCGCAGGGAGTCGCCCGGACGCAGGTTGGAGTGCACCAGTGCCGCGGAGGCGGGTGACGGCTCCAGGGTGAGCCGGGCGAGCACGACGGCGAACGCCACCATGAACGCGAAGGCGAACAGCATCGCCAGCAGCCGGAGCGGGAGCGGCAACGGCCGACGTTCGGCGCGTGCCGCCTTCTTCGACGAGCCCGACTTCGCGCCGGGCTTCGAGCTGGGCCCCGGGGCCGGCTTCGGGTCGGATTTCGAGCGCGTCCTGAAGGGGAATCCGCGCTTTCGGCCCGACGTCCCGGCCCCGTTCTTCGGCGGGGCGGGCTCCTCCGTCCTGGTGGCGCGTGGGCGGAACACGGCAAGCGGACGTAGAGCTGCACGGGCCATTCGGTCCTCCAGTCTTCAACTTCCCTGCGTGGTAGCGCGATTACCCCCGAACGGCCGAGGGATGCGGTCCGCCTCGCCGCGGTCCGCGCCGACCTTCGGGGTGGCCGGCTCTCTCGCATGCCGCCCGGCCCCGCCCGCGCCATGTCGACGCGCACGCCGACGAGACCGGTCCGGCTGCCGTCGGCCGTGCTGGGCACGCCGGCGCTACCGGGCTTGGTCGGCGGCCGACACGGCGGGACGGGCACCCCGGGTGGCCGGTCAGGCGTGGTACGTCACCTTGACCTCCGTGAAGCCGAGGGAGCGCAGCAGCCCCTGGAGCATGTCGGTGGTGTTGGTCTCGGCGCGCGCGGTCAGCTCGCTCTCCTTCGCCGCCTCGCCGATGTGCTTGACCGCCAGCTTCTGCACGGCCTGCTCACCGCTCGGGTTGTCCGAGAAGAGGTCACCGAGGCGGTCGAACAGCCCGCGCTGCTTGGAGACCGCGTAGGAGCGGTCGGGGTCGAGCGCCGGTGTGCCGAGCAGCGCGTGCGGCAGCCGGAGCGTGGCCGAGGTGCGGTCGTCATCGACCGTCACGTCCTTGTCGCCGACCTTGCCGAGGTCGACGTAGGCGTCCACGGTACCCGCCCCGACATACAGGGTGCGGGTGCCGCGGATCGCGTCGGGGAGGTACTTGGCGTCCTTCTCCAGGTCGACGACGACCTGGAAGTTCCCGGAGGCGGCGTCGTAGCGGCTCATGTCCTGGATGGATTCCAGCAGGGCGGGGCCCGAGTGGTCGTGGGTCTCGGTGCCGAAGAAGTCGCGCAGTCCCGGCAGCAGGCTCAGCCGGATCCCGGCGAACATCACGACGAGTACGACCACGACGGCGGTGAGCACCTTGGCCCAGCCGGGCATGCGCCGGGGACGGGGGAGGCGTGTGGTGGGCTTCTCGGGCTTGGTGTCAGTCGTCATGCGACGGCCCTCCTTCCTCCTGTCCGGATGCCCGTCAAATCCCCTGTCAGACCGCGCTGTTGGCAACCTGTGACAGTGAGGGCGCGGACGGCCTGCCGCTCAGGTGAGCGTGCCGGTGCGTGCCGCGAGGTCACCGACGGGATGCCGGGGGAGGGGCCGGCGTCGTCGGCCCGGTGGCCTGCCGGCCGGCCACCGGGCCGACGACCTGTGCTGCCGCGACCGGCACGCGGTTCCGGCGGTTCCACCCGGTTGGCCGCGTGCGGCGGTCCGGGGCCCCGCGGCAGGCGACGACGGGTTTCCTCGGGGCCGGAGGGACTCCGAGTGGCTTGGAGTGACCGGGCGGGACTCCCGCGCACTCCTGAGGGTGGGCAAAACGGACCCGGTCCGTAGCATGAGAGCTCCCCGCCCCAGCCGGACATGATCAGCGAGGAGCCGATCGTGCGAGACATCTCCGTGTTCAGCGGCAGTGCCCATCCCGAGCTGGCCGCCGAGGTCTGTGCCCACCTCGGCGTGCCCCTGAGCCCCACCCGACTCAGCAGGTTCGCCAACGACTGCCTGGAGGTCCAGCTCCAGGCGAACTGCCGGGAACGGGACGTCTTCCTGGTCCAGCCCCTGGTCCGGCCCGTGCAGGAGCACCTCGTCGAGCTGCTGCTGATGTGCGACGCGGCCCGCGGGGCGTCGGCGGGCCGGATCACCGTCGTCATGCCGCACTACTCCTACGCCCGCTCCGACAAGAAGGACGCGCCCCGCATCTCCCTGGGCGGACGCCTGGTCGCGGACCTGATGGCGGCGGCCGGTGTCCACCGGGTCCTCGCCATGACCCTGCACTCGCCCCAGGTGCACGGCTTCTTCTCGATGCCCGTGGACCACCTGCACGCCCATCGGGAGCTGGCCGCCCACTTCCGCCGCTACGACCTCACCCGCACCACCGTGGTCTCGCCCGACCTCGGCAACGCCAAGGAGGCAGCCGCCTTCGCCCGGATGATCGGCGCCCAGGTGGCGGCCGGCGCCAAACAGCGGTACGCCGACGACCGGGTCAGTATCAGCGCGGTGATCGGCGAGGTGGCCGGGCGGGACGTGATCGTCCTCGACGACGAGATCGCCAAGGGCAGCACGGTCCTGGAACTGCTCGACCGGCTAAGGGAGTCGGAACCGAGGTCGATACGGGTGGCGTGCACGCACGGCCTGTTCGCGGCCGGTGCCCTCAAGCGGCTCAGCGAGCAGCCCGACGTGCTGGAGATCGTGTGCACCAACACCGTGCCGGTGCCCGCCGAGGAGCACACCGACAAGCTGCGGATCCTGTCCATCGCCCCCGCCCTCGCGGAGGCCGTGCGCCGTATTCACAACGGTGAGTCCGTCAGCGCCCTGTTCGACGCGGCACGCGGCCAATAGCCCGGGACCGGGACAGGGGCCGACACGGGGGCCGGGACAGACGCAGAAACCCGGACCGGGACAGGCGCCGGGACCGGAATCGGGGACGGGGATTCGGGCGGCCGGGGGATCGCGGGACCGGGAGGAAGGTCGGGAGGAGCGCTTCGAGCGCCGTCATAACGTGCCGGAGGTGGCCTCGGGCTGTTCCAGCGCCGCGTCCAGCGTCGTGGCGGGCGGCAGCAGCCGGTACAGCCCCGTGGCCCGCAGGATCCGCAGGGTGAGCCGGTGGGTGCAGACCAGGTGCAGATGCCCGCCGTGGTCGAGGACGCGGCGGCGGGCCCGGTACAGCAGGCGCAGCCCGGAGCAGTCGAAGAACTCGATCCGGCTCAGGTCGATCACGATCCGGGGCGCCGGGCCACCGGTCGCGTCGTCGAGGTGCGGGGTGATCTCGGTGGCCGCGACGATGTCGATCTCGCCGCGGAACTCCAGCACGGTGTACCCCCGGTCCTCGCGGACGCGCAGATGCGGGGTGTCCGCTGCGGGTTTCTCCAGCACGACGACATCGCCTCCAACCCGCTCCACCGGTCGGGAGCCTCCAACGGCCGGGGAGCAGACAGCAGTTCCCCGCCCCAGCAAGTTACCCCCGATCGAGTGAATTCCAGCATGTTCGATTGACATATGTCTTCGAAATGCAACCGACTCTGTCGGAGTTTTTTCGCGCCGTGAGCGAAGGGGCGCACGCCGTGCCGTGAAGGGGCGCGCAGAGTGCTACGACAGGGCGTGCCAGGCCTTGGAGAGCGCGGTGCGCAACTGCTCCGCCTGGTGGGCGGTGAGCTCCCGCACCATGCGCTCCTCCAGCTCCCGCACCGGCCCGGCGTGCCGGTCGAGCAGCTCGCGCCCCTCCGCGGTGAGCAGGATCAGCAGCTCGCGCCGGTTGCGTGGATTGCGTTCGCGGCGGATGAGGCCGCGCGTCTCCAGGGAGCGCACCAGGTCGGCGATGGACTGGGCGGTCACGAAGGAGTCCCGGGCCAGCTGGGCGGCGGACAGGCCGTCGTGCCGTTCCAGCACGGTGAGCGCCGTGTACTGCAGGGCCGTGATCCCCGACGGCTTGACCAGCTCGTCCAGGTGGGATCGCACGACCAGCTCCACCTGCTTCACCATGTAGAGCAGGGACGGGGGTGTCCGGTGGGGCTGAGGTGCGGACGCTGCCTTGGTTGTCTGGGTGCCGGCCATGGGACCGAGCGTAGACCATTGACAGGAAACCTGTCTGTAATGAGACTGCGGACCAACAGGAATCCTGTTTGTTGAAATCTTGGCGACGATGCTGAGGAGTGGTGATGACCACCTTCGAGATCGACCCCGGTCGACTGTTCATCGGGGGACAGTGGCTAGAGGCCGTGGACGGAGCGCGGACCGAGGTGGTCGACCCGTCCCGGGGCGCGGTCGTCACCACCGTCGCGGAGGCGGGCGCCGCCGACGTCGACGCCGCCGTATGGGCCGCGCGCGCGGCCTTCGACGCCGGTACGTGGTCCGGACTGAGCGGCCGGGAGCGCGGCCGGGTCCTGCTCCGGGTGGCGGAGCTGATCCGCGCGGAGGCCGACGAGATCGCCCGGCTGGAGAGCCTGGACGTCGGCAAGCCGATCACCCTGGCGCGCGCGGTCGACGTCACGAACGCGGCGAACGACTACGAGTACTTCGCCTCCCTCGCCTTCTCGCTGGACGGCGCGACCCGCGACACCCCGATGAACGCCCTCGCCTACACCAAGCGCGGCCCGCTCGGTGTGGTCGCCGCGATCACCCCGTTCAACTTCCCGCTGATCCTGGCCGGTTCGAAGATCGCCCCGGCGCTCGCCGCCGGCAACACGGTCGTCCACAAGCCCGCCGACGAGACCCCGCTCAGCGCCCTGTACATGGCGGGACTGTTCCAGCGGGCCGGCGTCCCCGACGGGGTGGTCAACGTCGTCACCGGGGCCGGCCCGGTCACCGGCGAGGCGCTGCTGCGGCACCCCGGCGTGGACAAGATCGCGTTCACCGGATCCACCGCGATCGGCCGGCACGCCGCGAGCGTCGCCGGCGAGCACCTCAAGCCGGTCACCATGGAACTCGGCGGCAACGCCGCACACCTCGTCTTCGAGGACGCCGACCTGGAGAAGGCCGTCGGCGCGGTCATCAAGGGTTTCGTCTTCAACACCGGCCAGTTCTGCATGGGCGGCCCGCGGCTGCTGGTGGCCCGCCCGGTCTACCGCACCCTGCTGAACATCCTCGCCGAGGCGGTGCCCGGGGTGCCGGTCGGCGACCCGCGGAAGGCGGAGACCGTCGTCGGCCCGATGGCCGGGGAGAAGCACCTGCGCAAGGTCGAGGAGTACGTCGAGCTGGCCCGCAAGGAGGGCGCCCGCATCGTCTGCGGCGGCGAGCGGCTCGACCTCGACGGCGGCTACTACTACAAGCCCACCGTGATCGCCGACCTCGCGAACGACTCCCGAGTCGTCCAGGAGGAGATCTTCGGACCGGTCCTCACCGTCCAGCCCTTCGACGACGAGGACGAGGCCGTCGCACTGGCCAACTCCACGCCGTACGGCCTGGCTTCGGGCATCCAGACCGGCAACCTGGCCCGCGCGCACCGCGTCGCCGACCGCCTCCAGGCAGGCATCGTCTGGGTGAACGACTGGGCGATGCTCGACCCGGCCGTCCCCTTCGGCGGCGTCAAGGACTCCGGCTTCGGCCGTGAGTACGGCCCCGAGGCGCTGAACGCGTACACCAAGGTCAAGTCCGTCGTCGTCTCGCTCGACTGAACGCGCCGCGAAACAGAGGGAGTCCAACCGATGTCCATCACCACACGCGCCGCCGTCGTCGAGTCCGGCGGAGCCCCCTTCACCCTGTCCGACGTCGTCCTCGACGACCCCGCTCCGCACGAGGCGGTCGTCCGTCTGGTGGCGGCCGGACTCTGTCACACCGACCTCGGCGTGGCGAGCGGCGGACTGCCCTTCCCGCTGCCCGGAGTCCTCGGCCACGAGGGCGCGGGCGTCGTGGAGTCGGTCGGCTCGGCCGTCACGGGGGTGGCGCCCGGCGACCATGTCGTGCTGTCCTTCACCTCCTGCGGCGACTGCCGCAACTGCCACGGCGGCCACCCCGCCTACTGCGCCACCTGGCTGCCGCTGAACCTCATCGGCGGCCGCCGCGCCGATGGCACCAGCACCATCAGCCGGGACGGCGAGCCCCTCGGCGGCCACTTCTTCGGCCAGTCCTCCTTCGCCGAGCGGGCCCTGGTCGACGAGCGCAGCCTCGTCAAGGTCGACCCCGGGGTACCCCTGGCGTCGATCGCCCCGCTGGGCTGCGGGGTCCAGACCGGCGTCGGCGCCGTCTGGAACGTGCTGAAGCCGGCGACCGGCAGCACGATCGTCGTCCTCGGCGCGGGCGCCGTCGGCCTGTCTGCGGTCATGGCGGCCGCCCTCACCCCGGCCACCACGATCATCGCGGTCGACCGGGTCGCCGAACGCCTCCAGCTGGCCAAGGAGCTGGGCGCCACGCACACCGTCGACGCGAGCGCGGTCACGCCGGTCGAGGCGGTCGCCGAGATCACCGGCGGGCAGGGCGCCGACGGCATCGTGGAGACCACGGGCAACACGGCCGTGCTGCGCCAGGGCGTCGACGCGCTCGCCGCCCGCGGCACCCTCGTCGTCGTGGGCGCGCCGCCCTTCGGCAGCGAGGTCGCCCTGGACGTCAACGGGCTGCTCGGCGGCAAGCGGGTCGTCGGGCTCACCCTCGGCGACAGCGAGACGCAGTCCTTCATCCCGGCCCTGGTCGAGCTGGTCAAGGAGGGGCGGCTCCCGCTGGACCGCCTGATCGGCACCTATCCGTTCGCGGACATCGACCAGGCGGTGCGGGACATGACCGCGGGCAGGACCATCAAGCCCGTGCTGCTGTTCTGACGGCTCAGTCGACCGTCAGGACCAGCTTGCCGGTGGTCCGGCCGGTGTCGCCGAGCGTGTGTGCCTCGGCGGCATCGGCCAGCGCGAACGTTCCCGCGATGGTGGCGCGCAGCTTCCCCGTCTCGACCAGTTCGGCGATCGTCCGCATCCCGGCCCGGTCGGCGTCCACGAGCATCCGCACCGCCCGCACGCCGAGCCGCTCCGCCTCCTCGTAGAACTCGTTCGACCCCACCGGCAGGATCGACACGATGGTCCCGCCCGGCCGCAGCACGCGCAGGGACCGCACGGAGGTGTCCCCGCCCAGCGTGTCCAGGACCACGTCGACGTCCTTGACGGCCTCGGTGACGTCGTTCTCCCGGTAGTCGATCACCTCGTCGACGCCGAGCTCCCGCAGGAAGTCGTGCTTGCCCGCGCTGGCCGTGCCGATCACATACGCGCCGCGCGCCTTGGCGATCTGCACGGCGACATGGCCCACGCCGCCCGCGGCCGCGTGGATCAGCACCCGCTGCCCGGCCTCCAGACCGGCGTTCTCGACCAGGGCCTGCCAGGCGGTCAGCGAGACCAGCGGCAGCGCGGCCGCCTGGACGTGGTCGATCCCGGCCGGCTTGTGCCACAGGGCGCGGACCGGGGCGATGGCGTACTCGGCGTGCGAGCCGTGGCCGTAGGGGTACGGCAGCATGCCGAAGACCTCGTCGCCGGGGGCGAAGGTCGCCACGCCGATGCCGACCGCCTCGACGGTCCCGGAGAGGTCCCAGCCGAGGACGAAGGGCGGCTCGCCCAGGAACCCGCCGGTCTCGCGGTGCTTCCAGTCGGTCGGGTTGACGCCGGCGGCGCGCACCCGGACCAGTACCTCGTTCGGACGCGGCGCGGGCCGCTCCACTTCCGTTTCCCTCAGGACCTCGGGACCGCCGAGGACGTTCTGGCCGATGACGCGCATGGTGTTCACAGTGCTCATGGTGAACCAGCCTGCCGGGCCGCGCCCGACCGGGAAATGGCAAGATTGCCAAGCTTCGATAGGATCGTGCCATGCAGGCACAGCAACGCAAGCACCGGGTGGTCGTCCTCGCCCTCGACGGCGTCTACCCCTTCGAACTCGGCATCCCCAGCCGGATCCTCGGTGCGGCCGACGGCCACTACGAGATCCTGACCTGCTCGGTCGACGGCCGCCCCGTCCAGACCAACGCCGACTTCACGGTCGGTGTGCAGCACGGCCCGGAAGCGCTGGCCACGGCCGACACGGTCGTCGTCGCCCCGGTGGCGTCCGACTGGATCACCGCCGAACTGCCGGACGGGGTCGCCGAGGCGCTCACCCGGATCCGCCCCGAAGCGCGCATCGTCTCCATCTGCACCGCCGCGTTCGTCCTCGCCGCCGCCGGTCTCCTGGACGGCCGCCGGGCCACCACCCACTGGCAGGTCGCCGAGGCGTTCGGCCGGATGTACCCGCAGGTCGACCTCGACCCGGACGTCCTCTTCGTGGACGACGGCCGGGTGCTGACCTCGGCGGGCGCCGCCTCCGGGGTCGACATCTGTCTGCACCTCGTCCGCAAGGACCACGGCAGCGAACTCGCCAACAAGGTGGCCCGCCGTTGCGTGGTCCCGCCGTTCCGCGACGGCGGCCAGGCGCAGTACATCGAACAGCCCGTCCCGCAGACCGGCCCGGCGAGCACGGCGGCCACCCGCGCCTGGGCCATGGGACGCCTGGACGAGCCCCTCGCCCTCGCCGACCTCGCCGCGCACGCCCGGATGAGCCCGCGCACCTTCGCCCGCCGTTTCCACGACGAGGTGGGCATCAGCCCGGGCCGCTGGCTGATCCAGCAGCGCGTGGTGCACGCCCGGCACCTGCTGGAGGCCAGCGACCTCTCCGTCGACCAGATCGCCGGCCGGGTCGGCTTCGCCACCGGCGCCTCACTGCGCCAGCACCTGCACGCGGCCATCGGCGTCTCCCCCCAGGCGTACCGCAGGACGTTCCAGACGGCCCGCTGAACGTTCCGGATCGCTGCCGCGTCACAGGAGCGGGCGCGAACGGGCGGCCGGGGAACGGAAACGGGGGGCGGGTATGCGCGCACGGTTCGTGGCGTCGGGGCTGCTGGTGGTACTGGCGGCCGTGGGATGCGGTACCGGGGTCGAGACGGACGTGGTCGTCGAGGGAACGCCACCGGCGACGCCGTACGCCGGTCCGCTGCACATCGCCACGAAGGAGCTGGACGAGAGCACCCCGGAGGCCCTGCGCAGCGCGTCCGGCGCCGCGGGCCGGGCGCTGGAGTGCGAAGGGGAGATCTCCTGGGGCGGCGGGCCGGACGGCTGGAACGAGAGCGACGGCGCAGACACGCCGGAGGCGGGGCTGCGGCTCTGGTTCGACCTGTTCGAGCCGACCGGGCCGCGCTCCGGCTTCCGGGTGGAGCGCGAGGAGGCGGACCGGGTGCTGTACTCGTACGACGTGGACGGCCGGACGAAGATCGCCGTCATCGTCGCACGGGACCAGAAGGACCGGCCGGGATGGGGTCCCGAGACCCACGCGTCCTGTGATCCGGCCGAACTGCCCGCGAGCGTCACCGACTCCGGCGACGAGGAGATCTGGACCGACCGGCACGGCGAGCGGGTCGCGACCACGACCCTGAGCAGCTACCCGGGTGCCGAACACTGCGACTGGCAGACGGCGCACTTCCTGGGGACGGGCCGGGGCGAGAACCACCGGCAGTACGTCCGCGACCCCGACGGCGTGATCGACGAGGACCTGCTGACCTCGCCGTACGACGGCGACGCCGCCATGCCGGCCGACGCCCACGACACCGGGTACCGCTACGGCGACTGGCGGTTGTGGCTGACGGACGACGCCTCGACGGCGTACGTCCGCACCTCCGACGGTGTCGAGGCCTGGCCCCTGGCGAAGGAGATGGTGGCGTGCGCGTGACCGCCGGTCAGCGACTCGCGTGCAGCGCGACCAGCAACTGCCACACCTGGTCGGCGATCTCGCCGGGCGTGCCCTCGAGGTCGCCGTGCAGCCAGTCCGCCAGCACCCCCGCGAAGGTCGCGGCGACGGCCGAGGCGACCAGGGGTGCGTCGGCCGCACCCGCCCGCTCCCGTTCCCGCAGGCTGTAGGCCCGCAGGTCCCGGTGCAGCACGCGGCCGAGCGGCCCGCCGCCGCCCGGCGCGAGCAGGGTGCGGTACAGCGCGGCGTGCGGCGTCAGGGAACCGAAGAACTCCGGCAGCGCGGCCGGCGCCCGTACCGGATCGGGCCGCCCCTGCCAGGAGTGCAGCGCCTCCACGGCCTCGCGGACGACGTCCGCGCAGGCGTCGACCGCGAGCGCCTCCAGGTCGGGATAGTGCACGTAGAAGGTGGCCCGGCCGACCCCCGCCCGTCGTACCAGCGCGGCGACGCCGACCTCCTCGAGCGGCCGCTCGGCGCATTCCTCCAGCAGGGCCGAACGCAGCCGCGCCCGGGTGCGGGCCGCGCGCGGGTCCTCGGGCTCGCCGCGGGTCACTGCGCGATCAGGACGGCGGCCAGGGCGAGCGCACCGGGCAGGGCCTGCGCGACCAGGATCCGGCGGTTCGCCGTGGCCGCGCCGTACACGCCGGCCACGATCACACAGGACAGGAAGAACACCTGCGCCCGGAAGCCGGTCGGGTCGGCCGCGATCAGCCCCCACACCAGGCCCGCCGCGAGGAAACCGTTGTAGAGCCCCTGGTTGGCGGCCAGGGCGGCGGTCCGCTGCGCCATCTCCGCATCGAGGCCGTGGAACGACATCCCCGGCTTCTTCTGCCACAGGAACATCTCCATCACCAGGATGTAGACATGCAGCGCGGCCACCAGAACGACCAGCACGTTCGCCAGGATCTCCATGGTCTCCCTCAGTTTCTTGGACAGGTGTCCACTATAACGGGACACCTGTCCAGGAAGTCCAGTCGCCGGCGGGAAGCGTGCTCCCCGGCGTGGGGCACTCGGTGCGAAACGGGCGGCGGTCAGACTGGAACCATGACGCCAGCACCCGCACGCCCCGCGAAGCAGCGCAAGCTCGACACCCTCCACCGGCTGGAACACGACGTCGACGCGTGGGTCGCCACGGCCGCCGAGGGCGGCTCGGCCCCCTATCTGGTCCCCCTCTCCTTCGTCTGGGACGGCGCGACCCTGCTCTTCGCCACGCCCGCCACCAGCCCCACCGGCCGCAACCTGCTGGCCACCGGCGTCGCGCGGATCGCCGTCGGCCCGACCCAGGACGTCGTGATGATCGAGGGCACCGCCGCGGCCGTGCCGCCGGTAGAACTGCCGGAGGAGGACGCCGAGATCTTCGCGGGCAAGACCGGCTTCGACCCGCGCGAACTGGCCGCGCCCTACCTGTACTTCCGCGTCCTCCCCGACCGGATCCAGGCCTGGCGGACGGCCGATGAGATCCAGGGGCGGGAGCTGATGCGGGACGGCGCGTGGCTGGTGGCCGACTGAAACCGGGGTATCCGCAAGGTCCGGGGGGCGGGACTCGCCCGCCCCGGTCCGGATCTCGCGGAGGAGACGACGACATGACATTGGTGAAAGCGGGCGTCATGGTGCTCGACTGTGCCGAGCCCGAGAAGCTCGCCGAGTTCTACAAGGAGCTGCTGGACGCCGAGGAGATCGTCGCGTCCGCCAACCGCATCGAGATCAGGGGCACCGACGGAACCCGACTGGCCTTCCGGCGCGACGTGAACGCGACCCCGCCGAGCTGGCCCCGCCCCGAGAACTCCTTTCAGGCCCACCTGGACTTCCTCGTCGACGATCTCGACGAGGTGGAACGCAGGGTCGTGGGCCTGGGAGGCCGCCCCCTGGAGACCAAGGGTGCCCCCGGCCCGCACGAGGAGCGCGGCTATTCCGACCCGTCCGGCCATTCCTTCACCATCCGCCTCGAGCCTTCCACGGCACCGAAGCAGGGCTGAAGCCGGACACGGGAGCGGCCCGGCCCTCACCCGGACGACGCCGGAGAGGGCCGGGCCGCGGTCGGGCCGGCGATGTTCCCGCGGAGCCCGGAAGGACGCCGTGGATCCACTGCCGACCGCAGCCGCTCCCGGGCGGACCGCTCAGTCCCGGCCGCCCTTGTCCTGGGCCGGCCACACGCCCGTGGACCGTTCGATCGCCTTGGCGCCGGTGCGGTCCGCGGCGCTGCGGACCGCCGCGAAGATCGCGCCCTGGACCGCCGCGGCCAGCAGGATCTCGCCCCAGCCGCGGTCCCGGTCCAGGGCGTCCGGAGCGTTGTCCTCGTGTCGTATCGCCTTCCACGCCTTGCGGAACGCGGCTCCCGCCAGGGCGCCGCTCGCCCAGCCGAGCACGAATCCGACGGGCTTGTACGCAAGGGGGAGCTTCTTCTTCTTGACCACGGGTGTCTCACTCCTTCTTTCGGTGCTGCGTGGATGGGGGTCTCAGGGTCGTCCCCGCGCCGGAACCTCTTCGTCGACGCGGACCGGACCGGGCGGTGTCCCGGTGCCGAACGGACGGCCGCCGAGTTCCTCGCGGTGGTGGGACGCATGCCAGTCGGCCAGATCCGGGCCGAGGGGGACGATCCGGGTCGGGTTGATGCCGGTGTGCACCCGGTAGTAGTGCCGCTTGATGTGATCGAAGTCGACCGTGTCGCCGAAGCCGGGCGTCTGGAACAGATCCCGGACGTACGCCCACAGGACCGGATTCTCCGTCAGCTTCCAGCGGTTGCACTTGAAGTGGCCGTGATAGACGGCGTCGAAACGCACCAGTGTGGTGAACAGCCGGATGTCCGCCTCGGTGATCGTGTCCCCCACCAGGTAGCGCTGCCGGGCCAGTCGGGACGCCAGCAGCTCCAGCCGCCGGAACACCCCCGCGCACGCCTGGTCGTACTCGCCCTGCTCACTGGCGAAACCCGCCCGGTACACCCCGTTGTTGACGTCCTCGTAGACGTCGGCCATGACCGTGTCGATCTCGTCGCGCAGCTCGTCGGGGTAGAGGTCGGGGGCACCCGGACGGTGCAGCGCCGTCCACTCGGTGGCGAGGTCCAGGGTGAGCTGCTGGTAGTCGTTCGTCACCAGCTCGCCGCTGGGCACGTCCACGATCGCCGGCACGCTGACGCCGTCCCCGTGGTCGCGCTCCCGGCGGTCGTACGCCTCGCTGAGAAAGCGGATGCCGAGGACCGGGTCGCGGCCGTCCGGATCGAGGGTGAAACGCCAGCTGCGGTCGTCCTGGATGGGGTCGGCGATCGCCATCGGCAGCGCGTCCTCCAGGCCGAGGAGACGCCGGGAGATCACCGCCCGGCTCGCCCACGGGCAGGCACGGCTGACCACCAGGCGGTAACGGCCCGCCGTCACGGGCCAGCCGTCCCGGCCGTCCGCGGTGATCCGGTCGGTGAAGTGACTTTTCGACCGCTGGAACGCCTTGTGGCCGTACGCGCTGTTGCCGTCGCCCCCGCCGCTCATGGTTCCTCCCGCTGGCGTCACGTGCTCTCGTGCCTGTCCTGTGCGTGCATGTCCTGCTGAACGCGTTCCCCGATTTCCGCCGACGGCACGGTATGAGCCCGACCTGCCCGGGCATTCGGCGAAGGTGACAGGGACATCTTCAGAGCGCCAGACCGCACAGACCGCCGAACAGACCGCCGAACGCACCGACGAACGGAACACCGAAACGAACGCCGGACGGGCGGCCGAGGAGAAGGCGCGGGGGAGGGGAGACGGCACCGGCGAGTCGGCCGCCGACCGCAAGACCCGCGTCACCGTCCTGGTGGCCCTCGCCGCCAACCTGGTGATCGCCGTCGCCAAGGCGGTGGGCGGTCTGTTCGCGGGCTCGCCCGCGCTGCTGTCGGAAGCGGCGCACTCCGTGGCCGACAGTCTGAACGAGGTCTTCCTCCTCGCCGCACTGCGCCGCAGCCGACGCCCGGCCGACGCCCGGCACCCCTTCGGCTACGGCAAGGAACGCTTCTTCTGGTCGCTGCTGGCCGCCGTGGGGATCTTCGTCATGGGCGGCTGCTTCTCCTTCTTCCAGGGCATCGAGGCCCTGCGGTCCGGCGTCGACGAAGAGCTCAGCGGCTATGTGGTGGGCCTGGTCGTGCTCGGCGTCGCGTTCCTCGCCGAGGGCGTCTCACTGCTGCGGGCCCTGCACCAGGTGCACAAGCAGGGCGGCGGGGTCGCGGGTATGCGCGACCCGGCTCTGCGCACGGTCGTCGCCGAGGACGGCACCGCCGTGCTCGGCGTCACCCTGGCCGCGATCGGCATGGTCCTGCACATGGTGACCGGGCAGGTCGTGTGGGAGGCCTCCGCCTCGCTGGCGATCGGGGCGCTGCTCGTCTACGTCGCCTACCGACTGGGGCGCGAGGCCCGCGACCAGCTCATCGGCGAGGCCGCCGACCCGGAGACCGGGGCGCGGATCCGCGCGCTGCTCGACGCCCAGCCCGAGATCGACAGCGTGGAAGCGCTGTTCACGATGAAGATGGGCCTCGACGCGGCGCTGGTGGCGGCCCGCGTCGACCTGATGCCGGGCCTGGACAGCGAGCGGGTCGAGGAGATCGCCGTACGCATCAAGCGCTCGATCGCGGCGACGGTGCCCGAGGCGGACCAGATCTTCCTCGATGTGACCGACCGCGCGGCGCGCGAGGCAGCGGAAAGCCCCGCCGCGACGGGGGAGCGCGGCGGGGCCTGACAGTCGGGTGCCCGGTGGGAGCACCGTCATGCGTATCCGTGACAGATTTTTCTACGCCGTCGTCGAGGAGCCCTCGAGGATCGCTGGAACGGCGTCCGGGAGACACCTTCCGCGCCCGGGCGGAGGCCGCCTCAGCTGCCGGCGGCGGGCTCCACGACGAACACCGGGATCTCCCGGTCGGTCTTCTTCTGGTAGTCCGCGTACGGCGGATACGCGGCGACGGCGCGTTCCCACCATTCGGCCTTCTCCGTGCCGGTGACCTCACGGGCCGTCATGTCCTGCTTCAGGGGGCCGTCCTGGAGCTCCACCTGGGTGTCGGCCTTGAGGTTGTGGTACCAGACCGGGTGCTTGGGCGCCCCGCCCTGTGAGGCGACCAGGGCGTACCGGCCGTCGTGCTCGACCCGCATCAGCGGCGTCTTGCGGAGCTTCCCGCTCTTCGCGCCGCGGGTCGTCAGCAGGATGACGGGCAGTCCCGTGTCCCGCAGCGTCGTCCCCTCGGTGCCGCCGGAGCGCTCGTACTGCTCCACCTGTTCGCGCACCCACTGCGTCGGGCTGGCTTCGTACTCGCCTTCGAGAGGCATGGCATCCGTCCCCTTCGTCATCGCGCCGCGTCGCTCGCGTCACGTCCGTCCGACTCGCAACCCGATTCAACACCGGTGACCGCGAGATTCATCCGTCCCGGGGCCTCCTAGATCACCATCCGCACGGCCAGCACCGTCATCACCCCGCTAGACACGAGCGCCGTCACCAGCCGTCCCCGGTGCCCGGTCAGCACGCGGCCCAGCAGCGCGCCGCCGCCGGCGAGCGACACCTGCCAGCTCGCCGACGCGAGAAAGGCCGCCAGTACGAACACGCCCTGTTCCAGGGGCCGTACGGACGCGGTGGTGCCGGTTCCGAGGACCAGGGCGGCGAAGTAGATCACGGTCGTCGGGTTGAGGAGGGTGATGCCGAACAGGCTCAGACAGGCCCGGGCCGGGCTCGGCGGTGGGGGCGCGGACCGGGTGCTGAGCCGCCGGGCCCGGCACCGGCGTACGGCCGTCACCGCGCCGCGTGCCGCCAGCCCCAGCAGGACCAGCGCCGAAGCCCAGCGCAGCGGCGTCAGCACCGGCCGCAGTACGGCGGCGACGGCGGCGCCCCCGACCGTGGCGACCAGGGCGTAGAGGCCGTCCGCGAGGGCGACGCCGAGCGCGGCGCACACACCGGTGCGCAGGGAGGTGCGGGCGGTGAGGGAGACGAGGTAGGTCGCGACCGCGCCCACGGGTACGGCGATGCCGTAGCCCGCGACCAGGCCCGCGACGAGCGCCGCCGTCACGGTCGCGCGGTATCGCGCCTCCGGGGACGGCCGGGCTGCTGTCGGCCGCGCGCCGGAAGGGCGGTGGCGGACGTCAGCGGCAGGAGGGCGTCGAAAGTGGACATGGCCGGATCCTGCGGGTGAAGGCGGGGCGACGGCAATCGGTTTTCCCGCCGCCGCCCCAAGAGTGGCGCTTTCGGAGCGAAGGGTTCCGGCCGAATCGTCCCATTGGTCGATCTGGCTGAACTCTGCGTCGCCCTATAGGTGCCCGGGGCATCTAATGAAGATCGGCAGGACGCACTCTTCGTCTGCGAGGTCACCCATGACGGACACGACGGACACCAGGGGCCTGAGGAACGCGACAGGCACCACGGGCATGAAGAACGCGACGGACGCGACGGGCCTGACGGATGCGGCGGACGTGACGGACGCGACGGGCCTGACGGATGTGAGGCGCGGGCCGGCTCCTGTCGCCTTCCCCCAGGACCGCACCTGCCCCTATCAGCCGCCCGCCGCCTACGACCCCCTGCGGGACTCCCGTCCGCTGGCCCGCGTCACCCTCTACGACGGCCGGGTCGCCTGGCTGGTCACCGGGCACGAGGCGGCCCGCGACCTGCTCGCCGACCCCCGCCTGTCGACCGACCGCACCCGCCCCGGCTACCCGGCGACCTCGCCGCGCTTCAAGGCGCTGCGCGACCGCCGGACGGCGCTGCTCAACGTCGACGACCCCGAGCACCACGTCCAGCGCCGCCTGCTGGTCGCGAACTTCACCCTCAAACGCGCCACCGCCCTGCGCCCGGCCATCCAGCGGATCGTCGACGAGCGCATCGACGCGATGCTCGCGCAGGGGCCGCCCGCGGAACTCGTGACCGCCTTCGCGCTGCCCGTGCCGTCCACGGTGATCTGCGAACTGCTCGGCGTACCGTACGCCGACCACGAGTTCTTCGAGGAGCAGTCGCGACGGCTGCTGCGCAGCCGGGTGCCGGAGGAGGTGCGCGTGGCGCGCGACCGGCTCGACGCCTACCTCGGCGCGCTGATCGACCGGAAGCTGGCGGAGCCGTCCGGCGACGGCGTCCTCGACGCCCTGGTCCACGAGCAGGTGCGCGCGGGCACCGTGGACCGGGAGGAGGCGATCGCGCTGGCCACGATCCTGCTGGTCGCGGGCCACGAGACGACCGCCAACATGATCTCGCTGGGCACCTACACCCTGCTCCGGCACCCCGAGCGGCTGGCCGAACTGCGCGCCGAGCCGTCGCGGCTGCCGGCGGCCGTCGAGGAGCTGATGCGGCTGCTGTCCATCGCGGACGGGCTGCTGCGGCAGGCCACCGAGGACATCGAGGTGGCCGGGACGACGATCCGCGCGGGGGAGGGCGTGGTCTTCGCGACGTCCGTGATCAACCGGGACGAGGGCGCCTACCCGGCACCCGACACCCTCGACTGGCACCGCTCCGCCCGCCACCATGTGGCGTTCGGGTTCGGCATCCACCAGTGCCTCGGCCAGAACCTGGCCCGCGCGGAGCTGGAGATCGCCCTGGGCACCCTCTTGGAGCGGCTTCCCGGCCTGCGGTTGGCCGTGCCCGCCGACGAGGTCCGCTGGAAGCCCGGCGACACCATCCAGGGGATGCTGGAACTCCCCGTGACCTGGGGAGGGGCCCCGTGACGGACATTCACATCGCCACGGACGTCTGTATCGGCGCCGGTCAGTGCGCGCTGGCCGCCCCGGGCGTCTTCACCCAGGACGACGACGGCTTCAGCGCCCTGCTGCCCGGCCGGGAGGACGGCGGCGGTGACCCCATGGTCCGGGAGGCCGCGCGGGCCTGCCCGGTCGGCGCGATCAAGGTGTCCGATTCGGCCGGATGAGGCCCGGGGGCACGGAGCGCGGCGACCGCGCGGCCGACCGCGTCCGCACCCCGTATCCCTCGCCCTGTAGCCCGCACCCCGTATCCCGTATCCCGTATCCCGTATCCCCTTCAACTGTCCTGTGTTGAACGGCATTCGTGTACCTCCTGGGATGCGGGAACGCAACCCGAGACGGACGATGGAAGGGGTGGGGGCGGGTGGGGGCGGGGGGTTGTCGATCGGGGGTCGGCTCACCTCGCGGAGGCCCAGGCCCACCATGACCGTGCTCTTCTTCGACATCGGGGCGACCTTGGCGGACGCCCGCTTCGAGGCCGACGGTTCGTTGACGCTCGTGCCCCGGCCACGTGTCCTCGCTGTGCTCGACGCCTTCCGCCACGTGCGCAAGGGCATCATCTCGAACCCGGGCCCGAGCGCGGCTCCGGTGCGCGGCGCTCATGGAGACGACCTTCGGCGCCCGCTGCCCCGACGCTTCCTCCGTCGGCTGTCGGGCCCGGCCAGGCTGGTGGTCAGCTGCCCCCGGCCGGACCCGAGGCCCCGGTTCGGTCCAGCAGCAGCCGCGCCGCCTCGCGTGCCTCCGTCGCCGGGGCCGCGCCGCCGCCGCTGATCCCGGCGGTCACCATCGCGCCCTCCGCCAGCAGGAACAGCGGCCCGGTGAGCGCGTCGGGCAGCCCCGCGTCGGCCACGAGCGCGCCGAGGTATTCGCGGAACGCCCGCTTGTGGGCCCGTACTTGACGTGCCACCCGGTCCGAGGTCGCGCCCAGTTCGCCGTACGCGTTGATCCAGGCGCAGCCGCGGAAGTCCGGCTCGCCGAACCACTGCGCCAGCCAGTCGAACACGGCCAGGATCCGCTCCCGGGGGTCCTCCCGCCGTGCGACGGACTCCGCGAGCAGCCCGCGCCAGCGCACGTCGCGCCGCTCCAGGTAGGCCTCCACCAACTGCTCCTTGGCCGGGAACAGCTGGTACAGGCGCTTGAGCGACACCCCCGAGGCGCCCCGGAGGTCGTCCATCCCGACGGACTGCACGCCGCGCCCGTAGAACAGTTTTTCCGCGGCGTCGAGCGCCTGCTCACGGGCCGTTGCGCTGTCCACGGGCGACCACCGCTCCTCGGGTTGCTGGTTCCTTGACGGGAGAACGTGCGTTCTCTACGTTAGCAGCCAAGCCGGAGAACGTTCGTTCTCCACAGCTCCGGAGCTCAGGAGACGCCATGTCGGACGCCCGTCCACCCCTGCCGCCCTTCACCCGGGAGACCGCGGCCCGGAAGGTCCAGGCCGCCGAGGACGCCTGGAACACCCGCGACCCGCACAAGGTCGCCCTCGCCTACTCCGAGGGCTCGGTCTGGCGCAACCGCGACACCTTCCTCACCGGCCGTGCCGCGATCGTCGAGTTCCTCACCGCCAAGTGGGCCCGCGAGCACGAGTACGCGCTCCGCAAGGACCTCTGGGCCCACGACGGCCACCGCATCGCCGTCCGCTTCCAGTACGAGTCGCGCGACGCCACCGGACAGTGGCGGCGCAGCTACGGCAACGAACTGTGGGAGTTCGACGAGCGCGGACTGATGACCCGCCGGGAGGCGAGCATCAACGACGTGCCGATCGAGGAGGCGGACCGCCGGATCCACGGGCCGCGCCCCGAGGCCGAACGAGGGCGGTCCTTCCCGCTTCAGTAGGGTGCGCGGGTGACCGAACAGGACGAACAGCCGCCCTTTCTCTATGTCGTCGTCTGCGCCGCCGGCATCGCCGCGGACGTCGGCAGGCTGATCGCCGCCGCCCAGGAACGGGAGTGGCACGTGGGCGTCATCGCGACGCCCCACGCCATGAACGGCTTCTTCGACACCGCCGCCGTCGAGGCACGGACCGGGCGCCCGATCCGCTCCGCCTGGCGGCGCCCCGGCGACCCGCGGCCGTTCCCCGAGCCCGATGCGGTCGTCGTCGCCCCGGCCACCTTCAACACCATCAACAAATGGGCGGCGGGCATCGCCGACACCCTCGCCCTGGGCACCCTGTGCGAGGTCTCCGGGCTGGGCGTCCCCATCGGGGTCCTGCCCTGCGTGAACGAGACCCTCGCGGGCCACCCCGCCTACCAGGACGCTCTGATACGGCTGCGCGGCATGGGTGTCCGCTTCGGGCACCCCTACGACCGCGACCAGGGCGAGGAGTTCGACTGGGAGCGGGCGCTGGACCTGATCGAATGAGTCGGGCGGGCCGCTCGGCCCCGCCCGTCCGGCCGGACCGTCGTACGCTCCACTTCTGAACCCACACCGATGTCAGGAGCGGCCGCGATGCAGTACGTGAAGCTCGGTGCGACGGGTCTGGACGTGTCCAGGATCTGTCTGGGCTGCATGACCTACGGAGTCCCCGACCGCGGCGCGCACGAGTGGACCCTCGACGAGGCGGCGTCGCGCCCGCTCATCAGGCAGGCCCTGGACGCGGGCGTCACCTTCTTCGACACCGCGAACGTCTACTCCGACGGCACCAGCGAGGAGATCGTCGGCAGGGCCCTGCGCGACTTCGCCCGCCGCGACGAGATCGTGCTCGCGACGAAGGTGCACGGCCGGATGCGGCCCGGACCCAACGGCGCCGGGATGTCCCGCAAGGCGATCCTGTCCGAGATCGACCACAGTCTGCGTCGTCTCGGCACCGACCACGTCGACCTGTACCAGATCCACCGCTTCGACCCGCATACGCCGGTCGAGGAGACGATGGAGGCGCTGCACGACCTGGTGAAGGCAGGCAAAGTGCGGTACATCGGGGCGAGTTCGATGTACGCCTGGCAGTTCTCCAAGATGCAGTACACGGCCGAGCGGCACGGCTGGACCAGGTTCGTGTCGATGCAGAACCACTACAACCTCCTCTACCGCGAGGAGGAGCGCGAGATGCTGCCGCTCTGCGCGGACCAGGGCGTCGGCGTACTGCCGTGGAGCCCGCTGGCCCGCGGCCGCCTCACCCGTGACTGGGGCACCGAGACCGGCCGCAGCTCCACGGACGGCTTCGGCGGCTCCCTCTACCCGGAGGGCGACCGCAGCACCGTCGAGGCGGTCACCCGCATCGCGGCCGACCGGGGCGTCCCCCGTGCCCGGGTCGCCCTCGCCTGGCTCCTCCACCAGCCCACGGTGACCGCCCCGATCATCGGCGCCGCGAAGCCCCACCACCTCGAGGACGCGGTGGCCGCCACCGAACTGACCCTGACCGAAAAGGAGTTGGCCGAACTGGAGGAGCCCTACAGGCCCCATCCGATCGCCGGCCACTGAGAACGCCCCGTCAGGACGCGGGGAACCGCGCGACCAGCCTCCGCGCGCCGGCAGCCGAAGAGCGACCCGGCGGGCGGAGCGCTAATGCGGTCCCCGCGGCGCGAACTCGGTACCGCAGGGCCCCGCCCCCTCGCTGACCGCCAGCGGCACCCGCTCACCGTTCATGGAGACCGTCCGGTAGTACCGGCCGATCCGCCGCGCCGACTGCCCGGTGTAGTGCCCGATGAACGACCGCCGGAACCGTTCCCCGCTGCGGTTGGGCCCCGAGCCGTGCACCAGGCTGCCGTTGAAGAACAGGACGTCACCCGGCTCCATGTCGACCGGCACCGCGGCGAGCCCGGGCGGCGGCGGTACGAACTCGCGCGCGAACGACACCTCCACGTCCGCCTCCTCGGGGCAGAACAGCCCCATCCGGTGGGTGCCGGGCACGACCTCCAGCCCGCCGTTCTCGCGGTCGATCACGTCACAGGCCAGCCAGGCCGCCACACACGTGCCCGGCTCGACCCGCAGATAGAAGTTGTCCTGGTGCAGCGCCTGACCCCGGGCGCCCGGCGGCTTGAAATAGAACATGCTCTGCGCCGCCAGCACCTCCTCGCCGAGCAGCTGCTCCAACACGTTCCGCAGCCGCGCGTCCAGCAGCACCTGCCGGGCGAGGGAGCTGATCTCGTGCGGGTGCATCACCCTCGGGTACGCGTGCAGCGGGTCGGCGGCGCCGGGGCGTGGTTCGAAATGGCCGGGCACCGGCCGCCCGGCCGTGTGCAACCGCGTGAACTCGGCACACAACCGGTCGACCTCGTCGTTCCCGAACAGCCCGCGTACGACGGTGAAGCCGTCCTCCCGGTACTGCCGCAGCCCCGCCGGGGTCAGCACGGGTGCCCCGGCGGCGCCGGTGTCCGTGACGGTCATACTTGCCCTCCTCGGTCCACTGGTCTCGACCGCCACGCTAGGCCGACGCACTCCCCGGGAGGATGCCCATGCGTGCTGACGACCTGCCCAGGACTGCCGGTCCCGTGGATCCCTCCCCGCCGCCCGGCCTGGTGGTGGTCGGTCACTTCGACGAGGACGCCGGGTACGGCGTCGACCGGCCCCAGGGGTCGGACAGTTGGCTGTTCACCTGGACGACGGGCGGGCGCGGCCGGCTGCGCCAGGGCGGGAGCGAGGTACGGGCCGGCGCCGGCGACCTGGTGGTGCTCGCGCCGGGCGTCCCGCACGCCTACGCCGTCGAACCCGGCGCCCGCCACTGGCGGTTCTGGTGGGCGCACTGCCAGGCCCGGCCCTCCTGGACACCCTGGCTCCGCCCCTACGCCATCGGCGATGGCCCGGACAGTCTGTACGCCGTCGGCCCCGTGCCGGCCACGCTGCACGACCGGATGGCGGGAGCCTGGCGGCGGCTGCACGCCGACGCCCGGTGGACCGGCGCCGAACCGCCGGCCGGTGACCTGGGGATCGTGGTCGCCCGTGGCTCCGCCGCCCGGGAACTCGCCCTGTGCGGGCTGGAGGAGGCCGTCCTGCTGGCGGCCGCCTCGGCCCGGCCTCCCGCGTCCCCGCCCGGCCTCGACGACCGCGTGCGCCGGGCACAGGCGCGGATGGCGGCGGACCCCGGCGCCCCGCACACCGTCCGCTCGCTCGCCGCGGAGGTCGCGTTGTCGCCGTCGCGCTTCGCCCATCTCTTCACGGAGCAGGTCGGCCGCTCCCCGATGCGGGACCTGCTCGAGACGCGACTGAGTCACGCCGCCCGGTTGCTGGAGGGCACCGACCTGTCCGTGGAACGCGTGGCGTCGGCCTCGGGCTTCGCGAGCGCGTTCCACTTCAGCCGCGTCTTCCGGGCCCGCCACGGCACACCGCCGGGCGCGTACCGAGACGGAATGCGCCCGGCAATTACCGTCCCGAAAGGCACGTGGAAAAGGGGCACCAAAAGGGACACCGATACAGTGACCACCCCACAGGGGTTCCGCCGTTGACGTTTCGTCAAGATAATTCGGCCCGCATGCAATGCACGAAACCGCGAGATCTCTTGTTCCGCCTGGTCCGGCTGTGCAAAGGTGAGCCCTGTCGGCGCTCGGACAACGATTTCCCCGGTGCGCGCGAGACACCTCCCGTTCACACCCCCCACGCTTCAAAAGAGCGGTACCCCCCCGCGGACGTTCGAGGTGCCGAACCCTGTGCGAGTCGATCCCGCTTCGTGGGCGGGATCGCATACCCGATGGTATGGACTTTATGACGCATGCCCCCGGAAGGAATGCAGACCGTGAATGACGCAGGCCTGTCGAATTCCCCTTCGGCGCGCCGCTTCGACGCGACGGACGAACAGCTGAGCTCCGAGCTGAAGAAGTGGACGGGGGCGTCACCCGCACTGCATCCCGTCGGTGAGCTGCTGGACCGCCACTGGGCGGCCGCCTTCGCCTACGCACGGCTGTGCACCGACGGCGAGCGCGCGGCGGGCATGCTCACCACGGCCGCCTTCACCCGGCTCTTCGGTGAGAGCCTGCGGCAGAACGGGCCGACCGCCGCGTGGCGCCCCCATCTGCTGGTGACCGTGCGCCGCATCGCCGGTGAATGGGACGCCGACGGCCGCCGTGACCTGCTGCACCCGGCGCTGCGCTCCGAGGGCGAGGACGGCGACCGCGCCGTCGCCCGGCTGCTGCCGCCGCTCAACCGGCGCATCCTGTCCCGGGCGTTCCAGCGGCTGCCGCAGTCCGCCCGCTGCCTGCTCTGGCACGTCGAGGTCGAGGCCGAGCCCCTGGCGGTCCCGGCCGGACTGCTGGGCCTCGAGGAGGAGGGCGCCCGGGTCGAACTGCGCCGGGCCCGCGAGCGGCTGCGCGAGGAGTGCCTGCAGGTGCACCGCGAACTCGCCACCGACGACGAGTGCCACCGCTACGACCGGCTCCTTGACGTCACCTGCCGCCGCGGCGGTGCCGACCTGGACCCCGATCTGCGCGGCCACCTGGAGCGGTGCCGGCACTGTCTGCACACCGCCGACCAGCTGCGGCAGTTCGAGGGTCTGCTCGGCGCCGCCCTGGCCGAGGGCATCCTGGGCTGGGCCGCCGCGGCCTACGTGGAGGTCAGGATGGCCGGCGACGGCGAATCCGGCGAGACCCCCGCGGAGCAGCCCCGGAGCTACTCGGGCGAGGCCTTCACCGACGGGACCCCCACCCCCGCGACGTCCGGCACCGGAGCCGGAGCCGACACCGGTCCGAACCCCCGCGCCGGGCTGCGTGCGGGGGCGATCGCCCGCCTCGGATCGCGGGTGGGTGCCGCCGCGCGCGCCGGAGCCGTGCCCGGCGCCGACTCCCGTCCCGGAGGGAGCCGTTCGGCCCAGAAGGCGGCCCGCCGCGCCCGCCGCCGCAATCTCGCCGCCGCCGTGCTGACCGTGAGCGGACTTGTCGTGCTGCCGCTCGGCGTGTGGGCCGCCATCGGTTCCGGGGACGGAACCGCGCCCGGTGCCGGCAGCGAGTCGGCGAAGACCCCGGTTCCCGGGACGGACACGGCCACCTCCGACCCGTCCTGGGTCGACGTCGGTGAGGACGGCCAGGGCACCCTGCGCGGCCGGCTGCACAACGTGGCCTCCGGGCTGTGCATCGGCATCGTCGGCACCAAGGCCGTCAGCGGCGCCGAGACCGAACTCGCCGCCTGCTCCTCCGTGGCCGGCCAGCAGTGGTCGTACGAACCGGACGGGCTGGTGCGCAGCGCCGCCAACGCCGATCTGTGTCTCGACTCCCACCTGGGCTTCTCGGTGCGGCTGGCCCCGTGCGCGGGAGCCTCCCAGCCCGACCCCAAGAACGTCCGGTACGACTTCACGCTGCAGGGCACGCTGGTCCCGCGCTCGGGTCAGAACCTCGCGCTGGCGCCCGCCGCCACCGACGGATCGGGCGCCCTCGTCCTGAAGAACCGGGTGGACAGCGCCGCCCAGCGCTGGGTGATCGACACCTCGCAGCCCGACCCGCAGATGCAGTTCGTCAACTGGGGCGCCGACAGCACCTCCTCGGACGCCCCGGCGGCGACCCCGACGCCCAAGGCCGCGAAGCCCCCGGCGTCCACGCCGACGCCGTCCGCCGCCCCGACCACCACGAGCCCGACGAGTTCCTCCTCGAACTCCGCCACCACGTCCTGCTCGTACTACACCTATTACTACTGCTCGTGGGGCGGCCAGCCGGGCTCGTCCGGCGGCTCGGGGTACGGCTACGGCGGCTCCGGGTACGGCGGCGGATACGGGGGATACGGCTCGGGCTCCGGGTTCGGCGGCGGGCGCAACTGACCCGGGCGGTCAGACGCCGACCACCTGGAGCGAGGCCCAGAGGGCCACGACGGCGGGGACCAGCGCGGCCGGCACCGTGAGCAGTCCCAGCCGGGTGAACTCCCCGAGCCCGACTCGCTCCTCACGCGCCTGCACCACGCGCCGCCACAGCAGCGTGGCCAGCGATCCGGCGTAGGTGAGGTTCGGGCCGATGTTCACCCCGAGCAGCACGGCGAGCACCGCCCCGGTCCCGGCCGGGGCGGCGAGCGGCACCAGGACCAGCACCGCGGGCAGGTTGTTGATCAGGTTGGCCAGGACGGCGGCCAGCGCGGCGACGGCGAGCAGGGCGAGCAGCCCCGAGCCGTCCGGCAGGACATGCCGCAGCGCGTCGTCGAGTCCGTTGTCGACGACCGCGCGCACCACGATGCCGAGCGCCAGCACGAACGCCAGGAACCCCGGCGCGGCGGCCCGCACCACGGCGACCGGTGTCACCCGCCGCCGGACCAGCGCACGTCCGGCCATGACCAGGGCGCCGGCGAACGCGGCCCAGGCCGGCTCGACCCCGACGGCGGACGCCACCACGAACCCGACGAGCGTGCAGGCGACCGTGACCAGCGCGAACAGCGGCAGCTCGGGCGCCGGGCCGTCGTCGGCGGCGGGCTCGGCGGCCGGCAGGTCGTCGGCGAAGAAACGCCGGAAGACCAGGTACTCGGCGCCGATCGCGACCACCCAGGGCAAGGCCATCAGGGCGGCGAACCGGGTGAAGCTCAGGCCGCTCACCTCGAACGCCAGCAGGTTGGTGAGGTTGGAGACCGGCAGCAGCAGCGAAGCGGTGTTCGACAGGTGCGCGCAGGCGTAGACGTGCGGCCTGGCGCGCACCCCCATCCGGGCGGCGGTGGCGAACACCACCGGTGTCAGCAGCACCACGGTCGCGTCCAGACTGAGCACGGCGGTGATCACCGAGGCCAGCACGAACACCGCGACCAGCAGGCGTCGGGGGCTGCCCGCCGACTTCCGGGCCATCCACGCCCCGCACGCCGTGAAGAGGCCCTCGACGTCGCACAGGTGCGCCAGCACCAGCACCGCCGCGAGGAAGCCGACGACCGGCCCCAGCCGCTCGGCCTCCGCCAGCGCGTGCTCCGGCGAGACCGCCCCCAGGGCGATCACCAGTGCGGCGGCGGGGACGGCGACCAGTGCCTCGGACCGCCCTGCGGGGCGCAGCACGGCCCATCCCAGGGCGGCGGCGAGCAGGACGACGGACAGCGTTTCGGCGAGCGGGGCGTTGATGTGGATCTCCGGGAGCGGGGTACGGCGGTGCCCGCCCAGGGAGCTGGTCCGGGTGCCCGTCCATGAAAACACGCCCGGGTAAAACGCCCGCCAAGTGACCGGGAGGCCGCCTCACTCCTCGTCGAGCAGGTTCAGCTCCGCCCAGATGGTCTTGCCCTCGGGGGTGTGCCGGCTGCCCCAGCGCTGGGTCAGCTGGGCGACCAGCAGCAGGCCGCGGCCGCCCTCGTCCCAGGTCTTCGCCCGGCGCAGGTGCGGGGCGGTGTGGCTGGTGTCGGACACCTCACAGATCAGCGTGGTCGCGTCATGGATCAGCCGGAGCCGGATGGGATGGGCGCCGTAGCGGATGGCGTTGGTGACCAGTTCGCTCACCACCAGCTCAGTGGTGAAGGACGCCTCGCACAGTCCCCAGCGGGAGAGCTGGTCGACCGCTTGTTTGCGGATCGGCGCGACCAGCGAGGGGTCGGCGGGGATGTCCCAGGTCGCGACCTGGGAGGCGGGCAGGCCCCGGGTGCGCGCGAGCAGCAGGGCCACGTCGTCGGCGGCGCCACCGGGCGGGAGCAGGGCGTGCAGGATCCGGTCGCAGGTCTCGTCCAGGGAGTCCGCGTACGCCGCCAGAGTCTCGCTCAGCAGCCGGAGACCGGAGTCCATCTCCCGCTCGCGGGACTCGATCAGGCCGTCGGTGTAGAAGGCGAGCACGCTGCCCTCGGCGAGTTCCAGCTCGGCCGACTCGAAGGGCAGCCCGCCCAGGCCCAGCGCGGGACCGGCCGGCAGCTCGACCCGGCGGGCCGGGCCGTTCGGCCGCAGCACCACGGGCGGGGGGTGCCCGGCCCGGGCCAGCGTGCAGCGTCGCGACACGGGGTCGTACACCGCGTACAGACAGCTGGCGCCGACCTCGCCGGGGTTGCCCTCGGCGCCGGCCTCCTCCGACAGCCGGACGACCAGGTCGTCGAGGTGGGTGAGCAGCTCGTCGGGGGCCAGGTCGATGTCGGCGAGGGTGCGCACGGCGGTACGCAGCCTTCCCATGGTGGCCGAGGCCTGGATGCCGTGCCCGACAACGTCCCCGACGACCATGGCGACGCGCATCCCGGACAGCGGGATCACGTCGAACCAGTCGCCGCCGACCCCGGCGCGGGCGGCCGGCAGATAACGGGAGGCGGCGTCGACGGCGGGGGTGCGGGGCAGGGAGCGCGGCAGCAGGCTGCGCTGGAGGGCGAGGGCCGTCTCGCGCTCGCGCGAGAACCGGCGGGCGTTGTCGATGCAGACGGCGGCCCGGGCCGTGATCTCCTCGGCCAGCAGTACGTCGTCCGGGGTGAACGGGTCCGGCCGGCGGAACCGGGTGAGGACGGCGACGCCGAGTGTCATACCGCGCGCCTGGATCGGCACGGACATCGTGGAGTGGATGCCGATTTCCCGCACCCGGGCGCCGCGTGCCGGGTCCCAGGCGAGCCAGGCGTCCAGACCGCCCCCCGCCGGGGAGCCGATGATGGTGTGTCCCGCGACCAGCGAGTCGGCCTGCGGCGACCCGGTCGGGTACTGCTGTACCTCGCCCGGCTTGGCCACCGCCTCCGGGCTGCCGGCGTTCACCGAGTGGTGCGCGGCACGCCGCAGCCCCACCGGCGGGCCGAACCGGCTCGGCGGCTCCCCGCCGTCCTGCGGGTCGAGCAGGTCGACGCTGACGAAGTCGGCGAGCGCGGGCACGCAGACCTCCGCCAGCTCCTGAGCCGTCCGGATGACGTCGAGGGTGCTGCCGATGCGCACGCTGGCCTCGTTGACCAGCTGGAGCCGCTCGCGTGCGAGGTAGTTCTCGGTGAAGTCGTGGGCGGACAGGCACACGCCCCGGACCCGGCCGTCGGCGTCGACGACCGGCGACATCCGGGCCAGCCAGGCATGGGCCCGCGACTCGCCGCCGGTGTGGATGTACGTCTGCACGTCCTGCGGCCGGCCGCTGGTGAGCACGCGCAGCATGTGCTGTTCGAGCTCCGTGCTCTGCGGTCCGCCGCCGATCTCGGCGAGCCGCAGCCCCCGGACCCGTTCCTCGGGCAGTCCGATGACCTCGCGCATCGCGTCGTTGAGCCGGCGCAGCCGCAGCCGTTCGTCGTAGACGGCCATGGCGCAGGGGGACTGGACGAGGCCCGCCGCGGCGAGGAGGGCGTCCGACGGGTCGGCTCCGCCCCCGGCGAGCGGGGTGACGACGAGCCACTGTCCCGGGTCGTCGGTCCGGTCGGGGAGGCGGTGGGCGAGCAGCCACACCCGGACCGGGCGGCCGTCACGGTGGCGCAAAGTGACCGTTCCGTCCCAGCGGGTGCCGGTGAAGTCGGGTGTCCCGTCGGCCAGCAGTTCGGTGGCGGGCCGGCCCAGGACATCGGCCGGGGTCCAGCCGAGCAGGGCCTGGGCGCCTTCGTTCCAGCCGATCAGCGCGCCGGAGTCGTCGACGACCGCCCGGGCCGTCGCAGCCTCGTCGAACGGATACTCCGGGCTCATCTCGGCACTCCATCGCGGACACTCACAGTGAACAGGTACGTCACTTCCGTTCCAGCCTAGTGTGTCCCGCTCCCCGGCGGACGGGAACCCCCAGGGCTCGGCTGAACAGCGAGTTCCCGTCGGAGTCAAGGGCTGAAACCGGTCGATCCCGTGCGATCCCCGGGTGAGGGAGCCCGGTCCGTCGCCGGAGCGGGCGGGCGCGTCCGGCCCCTTGACGGGCAGGAGCGGCCCGTCGTCAGATTCTGTTTGTTAACGATCAGTTGTGAGTACTTCTGGTTCCTGATGAGGGAGAGCCGACCATGACGGTCACTCGCAGATCGGTCCTTCTCGCGTCCGCGGCCGCACCTGCCGCCGGAGCGCTCCTCGGCACACCGGCGGCACAGGCCGCCGCGGACGCAGTGCGCGCATCCGGCCGCCGCACGGTCGCGCTGCGCGACGGCTGGCGCTTCGCGCTGGTCAACCCCGGTGGGATCACCGATCCGACCGGCCAGTACGCGGACGCCGCGGACCCCGGCCACGACGACTCGACCTGGCGTGTGGTGGCGGTTCCGCACGACTGGAGCATCGAGCAGACGCCCACCACGCAGAACGGCACGACCAGCGGCACCGGCTTCTTCCCCGGCGGCCTGGGCTGGTACCGCCTCGCCTTCACACTGCCGCCCGGCCACGCCGGCCGGCGGATCTCGGTCGAGTTCGACGGCGTCTACATGGACTCGTACGTCTACTGCAACGGCACCGAGGTCGGCCACCACCCCTACGGCTACACCGGTTTCGCCTTCGACCTCACCGACCTGCTGCACACCGACGGCACCACCGAGAACGTGATCGCGGTCAAGGTGCAGAACCGGCTCCCGAGCAGCCGCTGGTACTCCGGCAGCGGCATCTACCGCGAGGCCCGCCTGGTCGTCACCGAACCGGTGCACGTGGACCGGTGGGGCACGTACGTCACCACCCCCGAGGTCACCGACGAACGGGCCGTGGTCCGGGTCGCGACCACCGTGGCGAACGCGTCCGGCGCGAGCACGGACGTCGAGGTCGTCTCCCGCGTCCTCGCCCCGAACGGCCGCACCGTCGCCCGCACCTCCTCCACGCTCGCCGTCGCCGACCGGGCCACGCAGACCCAGGAACTCACCGTGACCGGCCCGCGGCGATGGGACTTCGAGACCCCGCACCGCTACACCCTGGAGACCGAGCTGCGGGTCGCCGGCCGGGTCACCGACACCTACCGCACCCCGTTCGGCATCCGCACCTTCCGCTTCGACCCGGACGAGGGTTTCCACCTCAACGGCAGGTACGCCAAGATCAAGGGCGTCGACCTGCACCACGACCTGGGCGCGCTCGGCGCCGCGATCAGCGTCGACGCCGTCCGCAGACAGATGACGATCATGAAGTCCATGGGCGTCAACGCCTTCCGCACCTCCCACAATCCGCCGTCGCCGGAGATGATCCGGATCTGCGAGGAGCTGGGCATCGTGATGCTGGTGGAGGCCTTCGACTGCTGGAAGACCGGCAAGACGCGGTACGACTACGGGCGGTTCTTCGACGAGTGGTGCGAGCGGGACGCCACCGAGATGGTGCTGGCGGCCCGCAACTCGCCCGCCGTCCTGCTGTGGTCCATCGGCAACGAGATCACCGACTCCACCTCCACCGCCGGTCTCGCCATGGCGGACCGGATCATCACCGCGATCAGGGCCGCGGACGACACCCGTCCGCTCATCATCGGCTCGGACAAGTACCGCACCCCGCCCGCCAAGGGCTCCGCCGCCGACCTGATGCTCGCCAAGCTGGACGGCCTCGGCCTGAACTACAACACGGCCAGGTCGGTGGACGTCCTGCACACGACCTACCCGCACCTGTTCCTCTTCGAGTCCGAGTCGTCCTCGGAGACCTCGACCCGCGGCACCTACCAGGAACCCGAGCACCTCAACACCGGTGAGAACCACACCCCCGGCAGGCGGGCCACCTCCTCCTACGACAACAACCTCGCCTCCTGGACGATGAGCGGCGAGTACGGGCACAAGAAGGACCGCGACCGGAAATGGTTCACGGGTCAGTTCCTGTGGTCCGGCATCGACTACATCGGCGAACCCACCCCGTACAACGTCTTCCCGGTGAAGGCGTCCTTCTTCGGCGCGGTCGACACGGCCGGGTTCCCGAAGGACATGTACCACCTCTTCCGGAGCCAGTGGGTCGACGAGCCGATGGTCCATCTGCTGCCGATGACCTGGAACCACGAGGCGGGCGACACGGTCGAGGTGTGGGCCTACTCCAACGTCGACACCGTGGAGCTGTACCTCAACGGAAAGTCCCTGGGCATACGGAAGTTCGACACCAAGAGGACCGTCGACGGCCGCGCCTACCTGGAGACCACCGAGGCCACCGGCGACGACAAGACCTTCACCACCGGCCCCTACCCCGGCAGTTACACCAGTCCGAACGGCAGCGCGGGCAAGCTGCACCTGACCTGGCGGGTGCCCTACCGGCCGGGCGAACTGAAGGCGGTGGCCCGCCGGGGCGGCAGGACGGTCGCCACCGACGTGCTGCGCACGGCCGGCGCCCCGCACTCCGTACGCCTCACCCCGGACCGCAAGTCCCTTCCCGCGGACGGGCGGTCACTGGTCTTTGTCACCGCCGACGTGGTCGACGCGCACGGGACCGTGGTGCCCGACGCCGAACACCTCCTCTCCTTCGAGGTGAGCGGCGGCTCCCTCGCCGGCCTCGACAACGGGCGCCAGGAGAGCGCCGAGCGCTATCAGTCCGCCACGCGCACCGCCTTCCACGGCAAGGTCCTCGCCATCGTGCGCTCCGGAACCGGGGCCGGCGCCCTGCGGGTGACCGCCCGCGTGGACGGGCTGCGCAAGGGCACCACCACCGTGCGCACCACGCCGGCCCGCTCGAAGGCGACGACTCCGCCCGCCGTCTTCACTCCCGACCTGCCGGCGCCGGCGAATCTCCCCTACGCGGACGCCAGTTACTCCGGCCGCCCGGACACGCTGCCCACCGCGCTGCTGGACGGCGACCCCGCCACCGGCTGGTCCAACGCCTTCGCCAAGTCCGCCACCGCCCTGCTGCCCGCCTTCGGCGGGGCACGGCCGCGGGACTGGGTCTCGGTGGACTACGGGCGCACCCGGGACTTCGACCGGGTGGAGCTGTCCTTCACGGTCGACGCCACGCACAGCCTGCCCGCGGCAGTCGAGGCGGAGGTCTGGGACGGCGAGCGCTATGTGCCGGTCACCGGGGCGACCGTCGACTGGGCCACCGCCTCGGACGCGCCGACGGCTCTCACCTTCGACCCGGTCCGCGGCTCCAGGCTGCGACTGACCCTGACCAGCAGCGCACCCGGCACACCCCAAGGAGCGGTCCGCATCACCAAACTCGAATCCTGACCGGGCTGACCGCCTGACCGGCCTGACCGGCTGTCCCGCACCAGCCGGCCCGGACCGCCTTGCTGGAACCGTCCGGTCCGGCCCGTTCCCGGCGGACCGGACCGGACCGGACCGGCCCGGAACAGACCGGCCCGGGCCGGGCGGCCCGGCGCTCCCGCGCGCGATCACCCGCGCCCAAGGCGCCTCAGCCCGCGTCGGTCGCCTCGAAGGTCACCTTCGCCGTGTCCACCGTGCCCGCGGCACGCCCGGGTGCGCTCTGCCACGACCAGTACAGGTTGGTGTGGGCTATCACCTGCTCCGGCGCCGGAGCGCCGTACTTGCTCAGGTCCTCCGTCGTGTGCGCGTCGCCGACCAGTGTCACGTCGTATCCCCGCACGAAGGCGCCGTGCAGTGTCGAGCGAATGCACGCGTCGGTCTGCGCCCCGGTGACGACGACCCGGCCCACCCCGCGCGCCGCGAGCACCGACTCCAGCTCGGTGTCCTCGAAGGAGTCCTGGTAGGTCTTGTGGACGAGCGGCTCGGCGTCGAGGCGGACCAGTTCCTCGACGTACTCCCAGTTCTCGCTGCCCCGTTCGAGGTCGTCGTCGGAGTGCTGTACCCAGACGACCGGCACGTCCTGCGCGCGGGCCGCGTCGATCAGGGTGTGGATGTTCGCGATCACCTCGTCGCGCCGGGGCGCGCCCGCCACCACGCCCTTCTGGACGTCGATCACGAGCAGGGCGGTGTTCGGCCGGTCGGGCAGGGTGGTCATGGAGAACTCCGGTTCCTCGTCATGGGTGATCGGTGCTCGGACGGTCCACATTAGGACGCCCCACTGACAACGGCCTCGAAGCCATCTCGTCCGGACCGTTGACGGAGTGTCATGACTCCAACAACCATGTCCTGCGACCCCGCTCTGGGAGCGCTCCCACGAGAGATGGCACCCGCATCCCGTACGGAGCGTCCCGCACCTCCCCGAGGAGCCCGGACGTGAAACGACGCAGAACCACCCTGCTGTCCCTCGCGGCCCTGCTGGGGGCTGCGCTCACCGCGCTGCCCGTGCAGTCGGCCGGTGCGGAGGAGGTCGAACAGGTCAGGAACGGCGGCTTCGGCACCTCCGCCGACCCGTGGTGGACCAGCAACGTCACCGCCGCTCTCACCGACGGCCGACTGTGCGCGGACGTGCCGGGCGGCACCGTCAACCGCTGGGACTCCGCCATCGGCCAGGAGGCGATCACCCTGGTGAAGGGGTCGTCGTACCGGTTCTCCTTCAGCGCCTCCGGGGTGCCCGAGGGGCATGTGGTGCGGGCGATCGTGGGCCTCGGCGTCTCCCCGTACGACACCTGGTACGAGGCGACCCCGGTGCTGAACGAGTCGGGAGACGCCTACACGTACACGTTCACCTCGCCGGTCGACAGCACCCAGGGCCAGGTCGCCTTCCAGGTCGGCGGGAGCGCCGATCCCTGGCGGTTCTGCCTGGACGACGTGTCGCTGCTGGGCGGGGTGCCGCCGGAGGTGTACCAGCCCGACACCGGGCCACGCGTGCGCGTCAACCAGGTCGCCTATCTGCCGGCCGGACCCAAGAACGCCACCCTGGTCACCGACGCCGACGCGAAGCTGCCCTGGCAGCTCAAGAACGGCTCCGGGGCGACGGTCGCGCACGGCTGGAGCGTGCCGCGCGGACTCGACGTCTCCTCCGGACAGAACGTCCACTCCATCGACTTCGGCGGCTACCGCACGCGCGGGACGGGCTTCACGCTGGTCGCCGACGGCGAGACCAGCCGCCCCTTCGACATCGGCACCGCCGCCTACGATCAGCTGCGCCTGGACGCGGTGAAGTACTACTACACGCAGCGCAGCGGCATCGCGATCCGGGACGACCTGCGGCCCGGGTACGGCAGGGCGGCCGGTCATGTGAACGCGGCCCCCAACCAGGGCGACTCCGCGGTCCCGTGCCGGCCCGGGGTGTGCGACTACACCCTCGACGTCACCGGCGGCTGGTACGACGCCGGCGACCACGGCAAGTACGTCGTCAACGGCGGCATCGCCACCTGGGAGCTGCTGAGCACCTACGAACGTTCCCTGCTCGCCCGCACCGGCGACCCGGCCGCTCTCGGCGACGGGACGCTCGCCCTCCCGGAGAGCGGCAACAAGGTGCCGGACGTCCTCGACGAGGCCCGCTGGGAACTCGACTTCCTGCTGAAGATGCAGGTGCCGGACGGGCAGCCGCTCGCCGGCATGGCCCACCACAAGATCCACGACGAGCAGTGGACCGGCCTGCCGCTGCTGCCGGGCGACGATCCGCAGAAGCGCGAACTGCACCCGCCCACCACCGCCGCGACCCTCAATCTGGCCGCCACGGCCGCCCAGGCGGCCCGCCTGTACCGGCCCTACGACAAGGCCTTCGCGGCGAAGGCGCTGACGGCCGCGCGCAAGGCCTTCACGGCGGCCCTCGCGCATCCGGACGTGTACGCCGACCCGAACGACGGCATCGGCGGCGGCGCCTACAACGACGACGACGCGACCGACGAGTTCTACTGGGCGGCCGCCGAGCTGTACCTCAGCACGGGGGAGAAGCAGTTCGCCGACCAGGTGGTGAGCTCTCCGGTGCACACGGCCGACATCTTCGTCCCCAGCGGCTTCGACTGGTCCCGCACGGCCGCCGCCGGCCGCCTCGACCTGGCGACCGTCCCGAACCGGCTGCCCGGCCGCGACAAGGTCCGCGCATCGGTCGTGCGGGGCGCCGACACGTATCTCGCCACACTGGCCGGGCAGCCGTACGGCATGCCCTACGCCCCCGACGGCAACCGCTACGACTGGGGCTCCAGCCACCAGGTCCTCAACAACGCCGTGGTCATCGCCACGGCCTACGACCTCACCGGCGCCTCGAAGTACCGGGCCGGGGCCGTCCAGAGCATGGACTACGTCCTCGGGCGCAACGCGCTCAACCTGTCGTACGTCACCGGCTACGGCGAGGTGAACTCCCACCACCAGCACAGCCGCTGGTACGCGCACCAACTGGACCCGAACCTGCCGGACCCGCCGCGGGGCACCCTGGCGGGCGGCGCGAACTCGAGCATTCAGGACCCCTACGCACAGGGCAAGCTGCAGGGCTGCGTGGGCCAGTTCTGCTATATCGACGACATCCAGTCCTGGTCCACGAACGAGACCGCGATCAACTGGAACGCGGCGCTGGCCCGGCTGGCCTCCTTTGTGGCGGATCAGGGATAGGGCGCGATCGGCAACCGGATCGCAATAGGCCCTGGCTGATCGGCGATGTGCAGGGTCGAACACCTTCCGGTACCGCGCGGTCATCAGTTTGACCTGGGGATATTTACGAGTAAGTACCCGCGCGGTACCGTGAGGGGTATGCCAGCCCTCAATGTGGAATTCAGCGATCGCGAGCTGGAGGACCTGCGGCAGATCGCCAAGGAACGCGGTACGTCGATGAAGGCACTCGTGCGGGAGGCGGCCGCCGCCGACATCGCGCGGCACCGGGCGCTCCAGGAGGGCGCGGAGGCCTTCCGCAGGTTCTTCGCCTCGCACGCGGACGAGTTCGCCGCCGCCTTTCCCGAGGACGAACGCTCCGTGCGGGGCGAGGGGCGGGTCGCCTGACCGATGACCTCCGTCATCCACATCGACGTGCCCTGGCTGCTCCAGCGCCATGAAGAGGTTCTGCCGGAGCAGCCCACCGTCAACGACTTCTCGGCGCTGGTCGCCGCCGTCGCCCGGCACCGGGTCGATCCGCCCAAGCTGGGCGTGGACTCCGACCCGGCCTGGCGGGCCGCCGCGCTGCTGCACACCCTCACCGTGCTCAAGCCCCTGCCCTCGGCCAACGCCCGATTCGCCTGCGCGACGGCGGTGGCGTACATGTTCACCAGTGGGGCCGGTATCGATCCGCCGTACGGCGCGCTCGTCGACCTCGCCCGCGATCTGCTGGACGGCAAGACGGACGTCTACGGCGCGGCGGACCGGCTGCGGTCCTGGCAGATATAGGCAAAGCGCAAACGTTCAGGGCCGCCGGCCGAGGGCGGGAGGAACAAGGCCGGCGGCCGTTTCGCGCAGGAGAGCCGCCGTCCTGCGCGGGGCCTCCGAGGAAGTGGCCGGTTCCAGCCAACTACGCGGGCCGGTGCGCCGGGAAAGTGCGCGGCGCCCCGGTGCGTGCGCGTGTTTCACACGGGGCGCAAGGGCGGATTTCGGCCGGGCCGGCAGATGCCGCGGAAAGGCGGGATGCCCGGTGCGAGCCGGCCCCGCCTATCGACTTTCTATCAACAAGGCGCAGCTTCAGCTCTCGCCTTGTTGTGCGCGACTCAGTTGTGCAAAGGTGAACCGCCCGTGCGGGGGGTCATGACCAAACCCCCTGCGTTCGTCGGCGGAGGCGAATTCACGCTCCCTGCCGCACCGAACAGGTACGTACCAAAGGAATGCGCTCAGTGCCCACCCCTCAGCCTCCTCGTCCGCCCTACCCTCCGCCGGGCGGGGGTCCCGGAGAATCCGACGAGTCACTCGCCGCGGGTATACGTGGCGGCGCGGACAGCGAGGTCGCCCAGTCCACCGCTCTGCTGATCGCCCGGCACTGGCGGCCGGTGCACGAGTACGCGGTCATCTGCCTCGCCTCCTCCGGGAGTGTCGCGTCCATGGTCACCGCGGCCGCCTTCCACCAGGTCCTCGACCGGCTGAAGCTGGGCGAGCCGGGGACCGCGCTGCGGCCCCGACTGCTGGTGACCGTGCGGGACATGGCCCGGCTGTGGTCCGCGGACGAGGAACTGTCCGGCGTGCTGCCGGTGCTGCGCAAGCCGGCCGGCGCCCGTGGGATGCGGGCCGCGAAATCCATGATCCCGGAGAACCGGGTGCTGGCGGAACGCTCGTTCCAGGGCCTTCCCGCGGTCGCCCGGTGCGTCCTGTGGCATGTGGAGGTCGAGGCCGAAGAGATCACCGTCGCCGCCGGTCTGCTCGGCATGGACACCGACACCGTGGCCTCCGTCCTGGAGCAGGCCCAGGACAAACTGCGTGAAGGAGTCGTCCGGGCGCACCGGGAACTCGCCCCGAGCAAGGACTGCCGCTTCTACAACCGGCTCCTCGACGTCCCGATCCGCCGCGGCGGCGAGCTCCTGCCGGACGTGCGCAAGCACCTGGACGAGTGCCGCTACTGCCGTGCCGCCGCCGAACAGCTCGGCCACTTCGAGAGCGGCCTCGGCGTGCTGCTCGCCGAGGCCGTGCTCGGCTGGGGCGCCCGCCGCTACCACGACACCCGCCCCGGCCGCGCCAAGCAGCAGACCGTACGGCTCAAGGGCTCCGCACGGCACGGCGGCCGTGGGACCCGTGGCACCCGGGGCAGGGGCGGCAACCTGCTCTCGCGCATCCCCTCGCCCCGCCGGCGGTCGTCGGGGGAGCCCCGCTCACCGCGCGCGCTGTTCACCGGTGTCGGCCTGGCCTCGGCGGGTCTGCTGACCACCCTGCTCGCCGCCGGCATGTGGTCGGACGACGGCGGCGCCGACCCGGCCGCCTCCACCAGCGGCAGCGTCCCCGGTATCGACTCGCAGGCCGCCACCGCCTCGCCGACCGCCCCGGACACCGCCCAACTGCCCACCGCGCCACGGCAGACCAGGCTGCGCAACGCCGCCGCCGACCTCTGCCTGGACGTCCGGGGCGAGGCGAGGGCGGGCTCCTCCGTCGAACTGGCGGACTGCTCCTCCGACGCGACCCAGCAGTGGTCGTACGACGACGACGGGCAGTTGCGCAGCGTGGCCGGGCCCGGCCTCTGCGTGGACTCCCACGCGGACGCCGGGGTGGTCATCCTCGGCTCGTGCGTGGACGAGACCGACGCCCGAGGGGACGACGTCCGCTACGACCTCACCGTGCAGGGCGAGTTGCTGCCCCGCTGGGACGACGCGCTCGCCCTCGCACCGGCCGGCGAGGAGCCGGGAGCGGACGTGGTCGTGAAGGTCCGCGATCACTCCACCGGCCAGCGCTGGCTCACCGACGTCGCCTCCGCCACGCCCGGTTCCCTCGCGGTCACCGGCACGGACGCGCCCGCCTCGGCCCAGCCGGTCGACCTGGCGGACGGCACCACCTGAGCCACCCGGTACGCGAACCCCGGCCGGCCCGAGGGCACGGCGGTGACCGGTGGCCGCGCCGTCACCCGACCGCCGTCACCCGGCGTCCTCGACGAGGTCCGCCGGGCCCACGGTCCCAGGCCCGGCGTGGCCGGACAGCGCCAGGGTGAGGTCGAACTCGGCGAGCAGACAGCGGATCACGTGCTCGACGCCGGGTTGTCCGTCCAGGCCGAGGCCGTAGACGTAGGGACGGCCGAGGAGTACCGCCCGCGCGCCGAGGGCGAGCGCCTTGAAGACGTCGTCGCCGGTGCGCACCCCGCTGTCGAACAGCACCGTCAGCCGGTCGCCGACCGCCCGCGCCACCCGGGGCAGCGCGTCGGCTGCCGCGACCGAACCGGCGACCTGCCGGCCCCCGTGGTTGGAGACCACCACGCCGTCCATCCCGGCGTCGGCGGCCAGCCGGGCGTCGTCGGGGTGCAGCACACCCTTGAGGACGATCGGCCCGTCCCAGTTCTCCCGCAGGAACGCCAGGTCCGGCCAGGTCTTGCCAGGGTCCGCGAACAGACTCACGAAGTGCAGGACGGCCGCGTTCGGGTCCTCGTGCACCGGCTTGGCCAGGCCCGCCCGGAAGGCCGGGTCGGTGAAGTAGTTGGCGGTGCCCACGCCGTGCAGGAACGGCAGATAGGCCTGGTCGAGGTCGCGGGGCCGCCACGCCAGCAGCGGGGTGTCCAGGGTGACGACGAGCACCGTGAACCCGCTCGTCCGCGCCCGCTGCAGGAAGCTGCGGGTCACCTCGCGGTCCTTGGACCAGTACAGCTGGAACCAGCGCTCGGCATCCCCCATCGCCTCGGCCACCTGCTCGATCGGCGTGCTGGACGCCGACGACAGGACGAACGGCACCCCCTGCGCGGCCGCCGCCCGGGCCGCCGCGGACTCGGCCTCCGGATGCATGATCGACAGCACGCCGACGGGCGCGAGAGCGAGCGGCGCGGGCAGGGCACGGCCCAGCACCTCGACCGACAGGTCCCGCTCGTGCACGTCCCGCAGCATGCGCGGCACGATCCGGCGGCGCTCCAGGGCCGCGCGGTTCGCCCGCGCCGTGCTGCCGTCCCCCGCGCTGCCCGACACATAGCCGACCGGCCCGGGGCCGAGGCGCTGTGCGGTGAGCTCCTCGAGCCGGGTCAGGTCGGTGGGCAGCCGGGGGACCGCGCCCGTCATCCCGTTGAGATAGATCTCGTACTGGAAGTCCGCCCAGTGCTTCGCCATCCGTACGTCCCGCCTCTCGCCGTCCCGTGGTCCGGCGTCGTCGCCGTCGCAGGCGCGACCATACCGGCGGGTCGGTGGCGGTGGTCCGGGGACGGTGGCGGTGAGGGAGCCGACGGTGATCAGTACGGCGTGAGCCTGGAAGACGGCCCGCGCCGCGTCCGGCGTGAAGGGGCCGGGACGCCTGAAATCCGGGCAACCCACCCCGAAGAGACGCCCTCCAGCGGGATCCGGCTGCGCGGGGCACGGGCAGCCGGGGCGGGAGGCGTCGGACCACGACGCACGGATCAGTAGGGTGGTCACCGAAGCGAGGGGAGGAGCATGAGAGCGGCGCGCACTCTGGCGACCCTGGACGAGGTCGGCACCGGCGACCACGTCTGCCAGCTGCTGGATCCGGCGGACGATGTCATGGACCGCAGCCGGGCCTTCGTCGCGGACGGGGCACTGTTCGGCGACAAGGTGGTGATCGTCGGGCCGGCCATGGAGACACGCAGCGAATTCGCCCAGCTGGTCCTCGACCCCGCCCGGCTGGAAGGCTCCCTCCTGGCCGCGGTGCGCCGCGAGGCCGCCAACGCGGGCCGCGAGGGGTTCCGCTCGCTTCGGGTACTGCACCACGTCCGGCCCGACGGCTCCGCGCGGCCGTCCGAGCAGCTGCTGCGCAGCGAGCTGGACCTGGAGGAGTTCGCCGCCGACAGCGGCGCTCTGGTGGTCTGCGCCTATCACGGCGCCGACTGGGACGCTCCTACACTGGAACAGGTCAGGTGTGCCCACCCCCACCATCTGGGCAGCCGCCCGGTGTCACCCGCATTCCAGGTGTACCGGACGAGAAAGGACGGCTGGACGGTGAACGGGGTCGTCGACAGCGAAGGCGCTTCCGCCTTCGGAGCCATCCTGCGCACCCTGCTCGCCCGGAAGACGACCGTGCGCCTGTTCTGCCATGCCCTGGACTTCTTCGACGCGGCCGGGATGAGCGCCCTGGCCGACGCTGCCGGACACCTGCCGGACCGGAAGGTCGTCCTGGAGGGGACGAACGAGACCGTGCGGCTGGCCTGGGAACTGTCCGGCTTCGCCGTCCCCCGCGTTCCGGTGGTGATGGCGCTGTGACCTCCTCCTCCCGCCCCCCTGCCGCGCCCTCCGGCACCGGCTACCGGCACGAGCTGTACCCGTACTGCGGCCGAGGCGAGTTCATCGAGGGCACGCTGGGCTTCATCCAGGAGGCGCTCGACGCCGGCGAGGCCGTCGTCGTGGCCGTACCGCAGGACAAGGTGTCCCTGCTGCGTGCCCAGATCACCGATGACGCTGCGGTGCGCTACGTCGACACCACGCTCACCGCGCACCACCCGGGCCGGCTCATCGGGGCCTGGCAGGAGTGGATCAAGGAGTACGTCTCCCAGGGGCGCCCGGTGCGCGGGATCGGCGAATCGCCGTGGGAGGAGGTCCGCAGCCCCGCCGAGGCGCAGGAACTGCGCTACCACGAGTGGCTGCTGAACAAGGCCTTCGCCGACAGCCCGGCCTGGTGGCTGCTGTGCCCGTACGACGTCGCCGGCGAGAAGGCCGCGCTGGAGGAGATGACCCGCTGCCATCCCGAGATCCGCACGGGCGGCCGCAGCATGCCGAGCACGGACTACGACCCGCAGGCGCCGTTCGTCTTCGTCCCGCTGACCGACCCCTGTGACCCGTACGAGGAGTTCGTCTACGCCGGCGGCGACCTGCCGGCGCTGCGGGAGAAGATCGGGCGCTGCGCCGAACGGCACGGGCTGGGCGGCCGGCGCCTGCGCGAGCTGCATCTGGCCGCCACGGAGGTGGCCGCCAACAGCATCCGGCACGGCGGCGGGCACGGCGTGCTGCGGACGTGGAGCGAGAACCACCGGCTGGTGTGCGAGTTCCGCGACGCCGGTTACATCGACAACCCCCTGACAGGCCGGTCGAGGCCCGACGGCACGCAGATCGGGGGACGCGGGCTGTGGCTGGCACACCAGCTGTGCGACCTCGTCGAGATCCGCTCCGCCCCCGACACCGGCACCACGATCCGCCTCCACACCGAACTCCCCGGCTGACCGCACGCCACTCGGGCCCGTCGGCCCGCGGAAGAGCTCCGGGCGGGGCCCTGGTGGGTTCCGGGAGGGATCCGTGAGGGGTCCGGGAGGGGTCCGGGTGAGCAGCCCAGAGGGATCCGGTGGCGAGCGAGCGCGGTGGACCGTCCCTGACGGTGTCCTCGTCGTCCTGGGGCCCTGGTGACCGTTCGGTCTGCCCACCCGACACCGCCGTCCTAGACTCGGACCGTGCACAGGACCGACCGCGCCGGCCGGATGATCGCGGCACCACCGGCGGCCGTCTACGACGCCCTCCTCGACCGGGAGGCCCTGCAGACCTGGCTGCCGCCGGACGGCATGCGCGGACGCGTCGAGCGGTGGGATCCCCGTCCCGGTGGCGGGTTCCGGATGGTACTCACCCACCTCGACCCCACCGGCAGCCCCGGCAAGACCTCGGAGGCGACGGATGTCGTCGAGGTCGGGTTCGCCGAACTGGTGCCACCCGAGCGCGTGGTGCAGCGGGCCGTGTTCGAGGCGGACGATCCGTCGTACGCGGGCACCATGACGATGACCTGGCACCTCGCTGCCGCCGGTGACGGGACAGAGGTGACCGTCACCGCCACGGATGTGCCACCCGGCATCGACCAAGCGGTGCACGAGGCCGGGATCGCCTCCTCGCTGGCCAACCTGGCGTCGTACGTCGAACGGGCCGGCTGACTCGGGCTGACTCGGCGGCTGCGGAGGACCCCGTCCCGGCGTTCGGCAGACGGTCCGGTTCGATCGCCACCGGCCGGCGCTGGTGCGCATCGTCCTGGAGGAGACCGGCGCCCAGCTCGTCGACGCCGGCCCCCTGGCCGCCGCGGCTGCGCGACGCTCGGTAGAGGGACTGCGCCTGACGGTGAACCTGCCCTTCGGCGTCGCCTGGCAGGGTGCCTATCAGGTGCAGGACCTCGCCTGGGCCCGGCCCCGGGTCTGGGCCTGGCCGAATCGGGGCGGTCAGGCCTTCAGAGCCTGCTCGACAGTGGGATGACAGGGGATGAAGGCGTCGACGCCGACGATCTGCAGCAGGCGTACGACGGACTCCTGGGCGCCGGCCATGCGCAGCCACCCCTGAGCCCGACTCACCCGCAGGTGCGCGGCGACGAAGACGTTGATCCCGCTGGAGTCCATGAAGGTCACACCGTTGAGATCTGCCACGATCCGGGGCGGCGCCATGCCGTCCTCATAGGTCAGCGCCCGGCTGAGGACGTCTTTGACGTCGTGGTCGATCTCGCCGTGCACGGTCACGACGAGGACGCCGTCGACCACCTCGGTCTGGACGGAGAACCGGCCGGGCCGGTCCTCCTTCTGGATGTGGGTCACCGTCTCCTCGACTACTCCTGGGCCATCTGATGCGATCGCCGGGACGCGGCCCCGACGGTTCGCCCTCCATCACTGCGCACGACCGTACCTCACCATCCAACTTCAGAAAATCTACCCTGACGAGAGTAGACATTGGTTAATGGCGTGGTTATGGTTTCTCTTGTAGACCAGAGAGACAGCAGGGCCCGGCAGACACGAACTGCCGGGCGGCAGTAACGCAGTTGCAGTGCGCGGGACGGTGCGGTGGTGGAGTTCCGAAGCCAGGGTTGTCGCAGGACGGCGACGGGGCTGACGACCGGACCGGGCGGCCGCAGGTCAGGGGCCGCCGTGAGCAGTACCGCAGGTCTCCGGTCGAGCAACCGCGATCCCGGCAGTCCCGACTGCGTCTCGGTCGGGTCTGCGGAAACAGAAGGCCGGTGCAGCAGTAGGGCCGGCGGATGGTGTAGCAGTTCCTTCGGGCCCTGGCGCCGTACGGTGCCAGGGCCCCTCTACGTGCTCAGGGGGAGGGGCAGGTGACAGCAGAACGACTCCCAGAGGCGCGTCCCGGTGAGGGTGTTGCCGCGAAACAGGTGCGGCAGTCCAATGCCGTGAGTGCCACACCTGTTTGTGTCGTGCAGGAAGGGAGAGGCCCGTGCCCGTCTACGAACTCGCCGATCGCCTGGTCATCGGAATCGCTTCCAGCGCCCTGTTCGACCTGGCGGAGGCGGATGCTGTCTTTCGCGAGCAAGGTGAAGAGGTGTACCGGGCCTACCAGGAAGAGCATCTCGGCGACATGCTGGGGACCGGGGTGGCCTTTCCCTTCATCCGTCGACTGCTGTCCCTGAACGATCTGTCACCTGAGGATCCTCTGGTGGAGGTCATCGTCCTGTCCCGCAACGACCCCGACACCGGCCTGCGGGTCATGCGGTCCATCGAGTCGCACGGTCTGTCGATCAGCCGGGCCATCTTCATGCAGGGACGCTCGCCCTACCACTTCATGCCGGCCCTGAACATGTCCCTGTTTCTGTCGGCGAACGAGACCGACGTCCGCGAGGCCGTCGCGCTCGGCCTGCCGGCAGGCCGCGTCCTGGGCCCCGCAGCCGCGGACGACATCGACGACCAGGACCTACGGATCGCCTTCGACTTCGATGGAGTTCTCGCCGACGACGCCTCTGAACAGGTCTTCCAGAGCGGCGGTATAGAAGATTTCCGTTCCCACGAGACCGTCAACGCCGCCACCCCGCACGATCCGGGTCCACTGCGGGACTTCCTCGCCGGCCTCAACAGGGTCCAGCGGCGAGAACAAGAACAGCGGACCGGAAACCCGGACTACAAGATCCGTGTGCACGTCTCACTCGTCACCGCCCGCAGCGCCCCGGCCCACGAACGCGCGGTGCGCAGCCTCAAGGGGTGGGGTTTGACGGTCAACGATGCGTTCTTTCTCGGAGGCATAGACAAGGGCACGATCATGCGGGTGCTCAAGCCCCACATCTTCTTCGACGACCAGGTCAGCCACCTCACCGGGACGTCCCGCAGCACCCCGAGTGTGCACATCCCCTTCGGCAAGATCAACGAGTGAGGCATGGGACGACTGTCCGTAGAGCCCGTCTGACGGGTCGCGGTGCAGGCCATGAGCCCGAGGTCAGTGCAGATCTGCCGGGAAGGCATGACGGTGGTCGGCGGGGCAGGTGAGGATGCGCAAGTCTCCCGACCGGACTGCCGAACCAACGGGGTGGGGCAAGACAGCGGGCAGGGGGGAATCATTCTTCTTCCGCGTCGGGAGTGGACGGATCCGCCGTATCTCCGTGACTGGCGCCGGAGTCGGAGGCGGAGTCGGGGGCCGCGTCAGGTCCCTGGGCCCGCACTCGCTGGACCTGTTCGAGGGAGTCGCGCAGCTCGGTGAGCCAGTCGTCGGTGTGGCGCTGGACGAGCCGCACGCACCAGGCGAGCGCGTCGCTGCGGCTGCGGGCCACGCCCGCGCCGATCAGGGTGTCGAGGACCTGGCGTTCGGGCTGCCGCAGCCGGGTCATGACGGGCGCGGCGACGTGGGTGAACAGGGCGCGCTCCCCGTCGCACACCACACCCCAGGACACCTTCCGGCGGAACCGGTGTTCGGCGTCGCGGGCCACGGCCATCCGCGTCTCCCGGGTGCGTTCCCGGAACTCCTGGATCCGTGCGCCGACCGCCGCCTCCCGCTCGGCGGCCGAGACGTCCTCGGCCAGCCGGGGCGCGGGGATGCGGCCGATCACGGTGATCTCCTCGCGGTCGACCGTCACCTCGGCGGGTTCCTCGAAGAGCTCGTCCGGCAGGCGGCCGATGAACCAGCCCCTCAGCTTCTCTTTCTGCTCGGTCGTAATCATGTAATGACGATTACTCCGCAGGTACATGAACACAAGGGGTCGAGAAGAAGTCCGCCGAGAGCGGAACGGAGGGGTGCGCGGAGAGATCCGGAGGCCGAGGCGGAATGTTTCAGGCCGATTAACGAAGCTATGGAAACCGGTCATCGAGACGATCGAAGGGATCAAGAAGCGCTTGCTTTCGGCGTTGGAACGTTCGAATTCCGTTACTTCTCGCCACTGATTCAATACGCAAGGTTACTGAAAGCCATGGGGTCGATGTGAGATTCGGCGGTGGACTAGGCAGACTCGCGCTCGCCGCGTTCGACACCGACCGAGCCGGACCGGCACACCCCCGAATCGAGCGGAAGGATGCACACAATGCGGAACACCGCGCGCTGGGCAGCGACCCTCGGCCTCACGGCCGCCACCGTCTGCGGATCCCTCACCGGATCCGCGCTCGCCGCCCCGGCCGCCGCGCCGACCTCCCTCTACGCCCCGTCGGCTCTCGTGCTGACCGTGGGCCACGGAGAGACCGCCGCCACCGTCAACGCGGCCCGGGCCGTCACCCTGAGCTGCGCCCCGACGCCCTCCGGCACCCACCCCGACGCCGCTCGCGCCTGCGCCGAACTGCGCGCCGCCGGCGGCGATCTGGACGCCTTGGCGGGTCCGGGCGACGCCGTCTGCACGAGGGAGTACGACCCGGTGGTCGTCACCGTCGACGGCGTATGGCAGGGCAAGCGCGTCTCCTTCGAGCGCGCCTTCTCCAACGAGTGCGTGAAGAACGCTGCCGGGAGCAGCCTCTTCGCGTTCTGAGACCGGGATCGCGTGGTCCCCGTGGACGTCCAGAGAGGCTCGTGAGGTGGGGAGTGCGAGCCCCTGACACGGGAGCAGCGTGATTCCGTACCCGGAGGCCGGACGGACAGTGTGGGGCTGTCCGCCGGCCTCCGGTGCATTCGTTCCACGAGTGGGACGTGCCGGAGGGTCCCCAGGAATCCCTAGGACCGCTCCCGGTGGCTGGTGTCGCACCAGGGGTAACGGCGGCTGCGCCGGCAGGTGCACAGGGCGACCCGGAAGCGGTCGGAAGCGACCGTGGTGCCGTCCTCCAGTTCCACCTCGACGGGTCCCTCGACGAGCAGGGGCCCCTGGCGCTGGACGCTGATCCGACAGGGCCTGTCAGCTGGGGAGTTCGGCACGGACGACCACCAGTTCCTCGTTCTCGTCGTCGTCGGACAGCAGACCCCGCTCCCGCAGCCAGTCCCTGCGCTCGCGCAGGACCGGGCCGAAGGGGATACGGCGGCGTCGCGTCACGGACGCCTTGAGGCCGGACGCGCGCAGGACCGTGAGAGTGCTCGCGGGGTCGCTGAGCGCGGAGTGGACCATCAGCAGCACGCCGCCGGGCCGCAGCAGCAGGGGCGCCTCGACGCAGATCCGGTCGAGCAGGAGCCTGCCGTCACCGCCGCCGTCCCAGGCCCGGGCCGTCCCGCGGCCCACGCGGTCGCCGGCCGGCGCGGGTACGTACGGCGGGTTGGTCAGGATCAGGTCGAAGGACCGTCCGTGCACGGGGGCGAAGAGGTTGCCGCGGTGCACACGCACCGGCAGCCGTTCCCGCCAGGCGTTGAGGCGGGCAGAGTACACCGCGCGCCAGGACACGTCGACCGCGGTGACCCGCGTGCCGCGCCGCGCGGCCTCCAGTGCCAGCGCGCCGGTGCCGGTGCCCACGTCGAGGACGTCGGCGCCCGGGAGCAGCGGTTCTTCGGACAGTGCCCCGGCCAGCAGGGCGGTGTCCTCCTGAGGGGCGTACACGCCCGGGAGTACGAGTGGGTTCACGTCGACCAAGTACCCAGACAATCACGAAATATGGGCTTTTTCCTGATGGGGGAGCGGCGTACGCAGGGAGGACTCTCCCGAGCGCCAGGCGCTCAGCAGGCGGGCGGCGAGGCGGTCCTCCAGGTGCCCGGTGGCGTCGAGACCGAAGGTGATGTCGGGGGCGAGGTGCGGTTCCTCGTCCAGCAGACCGCCGATGACGTCATGGCGTACCACCTGCTCGTGCACGGCGTCGGCCTCGACGTGCTCGTCGTAGAAGTGCTCGGCGGCGGGTCCGGCGTCCGCGCGGCGCATCGCCTGCGCGAGCCGCCGGGAGCCGGGCGAGGAGGTGATCTCGACCGCCGCGAAGTGGCCCACGAGGGCACCCCTGAGGGCCCGGTGCAGGCCGAAGAGGGACATCAGGTTGACCGTGGCCAGCATCTCGGCGCACGCGGCGTCCAGATAGCGGCCGTAGGTGGTGTCCAGGCCCAGGTCCGTCATCAGGTCCGCGAACAGCTGCGCGTGCACGCGCTCGGGGCGACCGCCGCCCCACTCGTCGAACTCCACCGCCGCCATCGCCGCCTTGGCCCGGCCCCACAGCCTCGGCAGCACCCACGCGTGCGGGTCCGCCTCCTTGAGGTGGTACAGCGAGCGCTGGGCGGCGTACTCGCGCAGCTGCCACAACTCGCCCTCGGCCGCGAGGAAATGGCTGACGCCCGAGCCCTCGACCGGCTCGACGAGAAGCTCCGCGAGCGCCTCCTCGACGGAGTCGTGGACCGGTGTGTCCTCGCGCAGGGCGGTCAGAAAGCGGTGCTCCAGCGCGGCCCGCACCCGCAGCAGACCGGGATCCCACTCCCGGTCCGGGGCCACCCCCGCGAAACCGCGGTAGTGCAGCTCGTAGCAGAGGTACAGGGCCAGCTGGAGGTCGTCGCCGTACGCGGACGCGACCGCGACCGTCTCCGCCGCCGGGAGCGCATCCGTGCCCGCCAGATATCCGCGGACGGCCGCGGACACCGGGCCGCGGGCGACCGGCAGCTGTGGTCCATGGGGGTCGTGTGCCATGCGCGCCGGGTACCCCACACCCGCCGGATCACCCGCCCGGGTCCGGATCCCCCGCCCAGGTCCGGATCCCCCGCCCAGGTCCGGATCACGCGAAGCAACGCTCCGCATCCGACCGCCTGCCACGGCCTGCCACGGCTTCCGACGGCTCACGCTGGCCGGGCCGGGCCTGGGCGGCCCGCCTGCTCCGATGCGTGCCGACCTGCTCCGATCAACCCGAGCGTCCGGCGGGCGGCCGCCGGGAGCGGTACCCGAGCGGCGAGATCACCTTCTCGCCCGGTCCAGGCGGCTCGCGCAGGTGGTGCGCCCGGCCCGCCTGCGTGCACCTCTGTCCGGCATCCGAGCGACCGGCCACCCTCGGCTCGGTCGTCCCCAGCTCGATCGTCCCCGGCTCGGTCGTCCCACGACTTCTACGGAGCGCGTCGGGCCGTGGCCGAGGGGGGCGGCGGTTTCCCTGGCCGGGGCTCGCCGCAGGGGGCCGGTGCGGGGGTCAGTGGGCTCGGTCTGTCGCCGGTTCTTCTGTCGGGCGGTGCGAGGTGGGGCCGGACGGTGGCCGGGCAGGGGAGGGGACGTGCTGGGTGAGGCGCAGGGGTACCGGCTCCAGGGGTGCCTCCTCCTCGTTGTCGGTGTGCCGGCTGACCTCGGCCCACCAGGCCGGGCCGTCCTCCATGTGCCGCAGCATGACGCCCTCGCGGATCGCCCACGGGCAGACGGTGACCGAGGTCAGCCCGGTCAGCTTCATCGCCGTGTGCCCGATCACCGCGCCGGCCAGGCTCTGCGCCGCGCGTGGCGCGGAGATGCCGGGCAGCCGGGCGCGTTCGGCGGCGGGCAGGGCGGCCAGGGTGGCGATGGCCTCGCGCAGGTCGCCGCGGCGCAGGGTGCGGTCCATGAAGGGGCCGTGCCGTCCGGGGGCGGCCCCGCAGAGCCGGCCGAGCTGCTGGAAGGTGCGGGAGGTCGCCACCGCCGTACGCGGACCCTCCCAGCGGACCCGGGCCGCCACGTCCCTGAGCTGGTGGCGGATCCTGCGCCGTGCCGCACGGAGGGCCTCGGGGGAGGGCGGGTCGTGGTCCGCGAAGAAGTCGTGGGTGAGCCGGCCCGCTCCCAGGGGGAGCGAGGCCACGAAGTCCGGCAACCGGCCCCGGCCGAAGGCCACTTCGAAGGAGCCGCCGCCGATGTCCAGCAGGGCGAGCGGCCCGCAGCGCCAGCCCATCCAGCGGCGGGCCCCGAGGAACGTCAGCTCGGCCTCCACCTCACCCGGCAGGGTGCACAGTGCGACGCCGGTCCTGGACCGGACCTCGCGCAGTACTTCGCGCCGGTTGGGGGCCGCGCGCACCACGGCGGTCGCGAAGGCGAGTGGGCCCGCCGCACCCCACCGGTCCGCGGTACGGGCCGCCGCGGCGACCGCTCGGACGAGGCGTTCCACGGCCTCTTCCGGGATGGGGTCGCCCGGCGCGACCTGCTCGGACAGCCGCAAGCGCCACTTGGCCGTGTGTACCGGCAGAGGGACCCCGCCCGCCGCGTCCGCCACCACCAGCCGCACGGTGTTCGAGCCCACGTCCAGCACGCTGATTCTCATGGACCGCGAGTACCCAGGGCTAAACCTCCGGGCGCCCCGCCCTTGCGGGCATGACACAGAGGGGCCGCCGTCCCTCGCGGACGGCGGCCCCTCTCCCTCGTGCGGCGGGTGGAGGGCCCGTCACATGTGGACCACCGGGGCCGCGTCCGCGTCCTGCTGCGGCACCCCGCGGCGGAAGAGCAGGAACGCGATGACCGCGCCCGCGGCGAAGAAGACGGCCGACCACCAGAAGGCGGTCGTGTAGCTCTCGATGGTCGCCTGCGCCTGGACCAGCTTGTTCGCCGGGTTCTTCCCGACCAGGAAGTCGGCGGCGGCGCTCGCGGCCAGGGTGTTCAGCAGGGCGGTGCCGATCGAACCGCCCACCTGCTGCATGGCGTTGACCGTGGCCGAGGCCACGCCCGCGTCCTCGGCGGCGACCCCGCCGGTGGCCAGCTGCATGGCGGGCGGCATGACCAGACCGAGGCCGAAACCGGTGATGACCAGCTGCGGCAGCACCGCGCTCAGGTAGTGGGAGCCGACGCCGATCCCGGTCAGCCAGGCCATGCCCACCGCGGCGATCGCGAAGCCCAGCGGGATGACCGCCTTCGGGCCGAGGCGCGGCACCAGGGCCGTGGTGCCGATCTGCGCCGCCACCATGAGCGCCCCGACCATCGGCAGGAACGCCACACCCGTCTTCGTCGGGCTGAAGCCCAGGTTCAGCTGGAGGTAGTACGTGAGGAAGAGGAACACGCCGAACATGCCGGCGCCGGAGATCAGCACGGCCAGGAACGAGGCGGCCCGGTTGCGGTCGAGGAGGATGCGCAGCGGCAGCAGCGGGTGCGCGGCCCGGGTCTGCCACCAGGTGAAGGCGGCGAGCAGCGCCCCGCCCGCGAGCAGGAAGCCCCAGGTCTGCGGCGAGTCCCAGTCGTGGGTCTCCGCGTTGGAGAAGCCGTACACGAGGGAGAACAGACCGGCGGCGACCAGGACCGTACCCGGCACGTCCAGCTTGGAGTTCTCGGCGTCGCGGTGGTTGGACAGCAGCAGCCAGCCGCCCGCGAAGGCGACGACGGCGATGGCCACGTTGACGTAGAGCGTCCAGCGCCAGTCGAGCGCGTCGGTCAGGATGCCGCCGAGCAGCAGGCCCACCGCGCCGCCCGCGCCGGCGATGGCGCCGTAGACGCTGAACGCCTTGGCGCGCTCCTTGGCGTCGGTGAACGTGGTGTTGAGCAGCGACAGCGCGGCGGGCGCGAGGAGCGCGCCGAAGGCGCCCTGGAGTGCGCGGGCGGTGACCAGCATCTCGAAGTTGGTCGCGGCACCGCCGAGGGCGGAGACGGCGGCGAAGCCGACGACCCCGATCAGGAAGGCGGTCTTACGGCCGAAGAGGTCGGCTATCCGGCCGCCGAGCAAAAGCAGGGAGGCGAACGCCAGCGCGTAGGCGGTGACGATCCACTGCCGGTTGCCGTCGGAGAAGCCGAGGTCGGCCTGGGCGGAGGGCAGGGCGATGTTCACGATGGTGGCGTCCAGCACCACCATCAGCTGGGCCAGGGCGACGACCGCGAGGATCCACCACTTCTTGGCGGATGCCGCGGACGGCCCCTGGTCGGCGCCCGTGCGGGTGCCGTCCGTCAAGGTCTTCGGAGACATGGGGAACCACTCCAGGGGACGTGAGGGCAAAGAACACGTAAACGAAACGGTTTCGTACACCTGGAGGCTAGACCAGTTTCTGCGAAACGGCAAAGTTTCGTTAGCGAGGCTCGAGTTTCGCCGGTAAGAGGAGCAGACCCGCGCGGCGGCGGACCCGCGGCCGGGCGCCGGTTCCCGGCCGGAGGGGGTCCCGGATATGCCGGGACCGGCCGGGGCGGGGCCTAGGCCAGCTGCCTTCGCACCAGTTCGTGCAGCCTTCCGCCGGTGTCGGCGAGGAGCTGGGCGGGCGGGCCCTGCTGGGCGACCTTGCCGTTCTCCATCACCACGACCCGGTCGGCGTCCATCACCGTGGACAGGCGGTGCGCGATGACGACCCGGGTGGCGTTGAGCTTGCGGGTGCTCTCGATGACCGTGCGCTGGGTCTCGTTGTCGAGGGCGCTGGTCGCCTCGTCGAAGAACAGGATGCGCGGCCGGCGGATCAGCGCCTGGGCGATCATCAGGCGCTGCCGCTGGCCGCCCGAGACCGATCCGCTGCCCGAGACGATCGTGTGCAGTCCCATCGGCATGCGCTTGATGTCCTCGGCGAGGCCGGCCAGCTCGGCGGCCGCCATCGCCTCCTCCGGCGTGTAGGCCTCGGTGCCGCAGATGACGTCCAGCAGGGAGCCGGTGAACGGCTGTGCGTGCTGGAGCACCACCCCGCACTGCCGGCGCACCGCCGACTGGTCGAGGGCCGCCAGATCCTGGCCGTCGTACAGCACACTGCCCGAGACCGGCTTGTCGAAGCCGATGAGCAGCCTGAGCAGGGTCGACTTGCCGCAGCCGCTCGGGCCGACGATCGCCACGAACTCGCCCGGCCGCACCTCGAAGGAGACGTCGTCGAGGACGAGGGGACCGTCGTCGGAGTAGCGGAAGGACAGCCGGCGGGCCTCGAGCGCGCCGGTCAGCGGGCCGGGGCGGGTGTTCGCCGTGCGGACCTCCGGCGTCGCCTCCAGCACCGGCCGGATCTCCTCGAACAGCGGCAGCGCGGCCACCGCCGAGACGAACGCGCCGGTCAACGAGGTCACCGAGGTGAGCAGCATCGTCATGGACGTGTTGAAGGTGAGGAAGTCCGCCGCCGACAGCGCACCCCGCGCCGGGCCGGCCAGCAGCATGAACATCAGCAGGGAACACAGCGGCAGATACACCGAACCCAGCACCGTGTTGAGGTTCTTGATCCGGCCGAGGCGCTGCTGGAGCTCCCGGCTGCGCGCGAACTGCGCCGCCCAGGCCGCGTACGCGTAGTTCTCGGCGGCCGCCACCCGCAGCTTCGGCAGCCCGCGCAGGGTCTGGAAGGCCTGGTTGTTGAGCTTGTTGGAGAGCACCACGAGCCGCCGCTGCCAGCGCACCTGCCACAGCCCGAGCGCCAGGAACACGGACGCGATGACGACCAGCATGCCGATCGCGGCGAGGGCCATCGGCACGCTGTACCAGAGCAGCAGCCCCAGGTTCATGGCACCGATGGTGACGGACTGCGCGACCGAAGGACCGAGTCCGGCCAGCAGCCGGCGGATCGCGCTGATGCCCATCGCGGCACTCGCCAGCTCGCCCGTCGAACGCTCGGCGAAGAACTTCGTCGGCAGCCTGAGCAGCCGGTCCCACACCGCCGGCTGGAGTGTCGCCTCGATCCGGCCCTCCAGCCGCAGCATGGTCAGGTTCTGCAGCAGCATGAACGCCGCCGCCACCACGCCGCTGACCATCACCGCCAGACACACCTGCACGATCAGCCCCTGCTGGGCCTTCGGCACGTACTCGCCGAGCACCTTGCCGGTCGCGATCGGCACCAGCGCCCCGATCACCACCGTCACCAGCCCGCTCAGCAGCAGGTTCGTCAGGTCGCCCGCCGTGCCCCGCATGCTGAAGCGCAGCAGGCCGAGGGGTCCGAGGCCCTGCTCCGGCAGCGGGCGGTAGAACATGACCGCCCGCGGCTCGAACTCCTCCGCGTTGGCCTTCTCGACCGGGGTCTCCCGCCCGGTCGCCGGGTGCACGGCGACATAGCCGCCGCGCCGCCACAGCAGCGCGACCGGCGCCCCGGACAGGGCCCGGTGCCCGACCAGCGGCCCCACGTCGTCCCGCCACCAGTGGCCGTCCAGACGTACGGCCCGGGCGCGCACCCGCGAGGCGAGGGCGACCCGCTCCACCGGGTCCAGCCGGTCGCTGTCGGCGCCCAGCTGCGAGGGTTCGGCGAGGGTGATCCCGGCGGCCCGGGCGACGAGCCGGCATGCCGCGTAGGTGGCGTCGGCGTCGGCGGCCGTGGCGCGCTTGTCCGTGCCCCTGCCGTTCCTGTCGCCCCGGCCGCTCTTGCCGATCGACGCGAGCAGCGTCCGGTCGGCCTGGGCGCGGACCGCCTCACCGGCCTTGATCCCGGCTGCCGTGCGGGTCTCGTGGGTGTGCTCCAGCTGCTCGATCCAGCGGTCCAGCGTGGTCAGCAGCCGGTACTGCTGGTCGACCATGCTCTGCCACACCGCGGGGTCCATCAGCAGGTCGGCGGCCGCCTCCGCGCCGTACAGCGAGCCGTACTGCACACTGCCCGGCGGCACCTGCATCCAGAACACGTCGTCGTCGGTGACTTCCGTGGCCCGCTCGGTGGCCATCGGCGCCTGGAAGAGGATCGACAGACCGCGGCCGACGCCGAGGGCGAGCGCGTACTCCAGGGGACTCGAAGTCGGCGGCACGTACTGCGGGTTGCCGTACTCGTCGTAGGACCAGGTCTGGGTGTTCGCGGGCTGGTACAGCTCACGCAGCCCGATGCGGTGCACGACGCAGTCGCGCAACGGGCGTGCGACGAGCGTGTGGTGGGGTCCGGTGACCGGACCGAGCAGCAGGGCGCCCGCCTCCAGTCGGCCCAAGTGGTGCCAGTGACCCTGCTGTTCGGCGTCCACCGCGAACAGGTCCAGCGCGCCCGACGCGACCAGCCACAGCACCTGCGGCCCTTCCAGGTCGAGCCGGCTGAAGCCCGCGCAGTCGATCCGCGTGCCCAGCTGCCCCAGCGCGGCGAGCACGACGTCGCCTTCGGACACGGCAGTCATCTCATCGCTCCCTGACCAGCGCCGCGTACGAGCCGCCGCGCGCCACCAGTTCCTCGTGCCGCCCGCGCTCCACGACCGTGCCGTGCTGGAGTACGACGATCTCGTCGCTGTCGCGGACCGTGCTGAGCCGGTGGGCGATCACCACGCATGCGCAGCCGCGCCGGCGCAGGTTGTCCATCACGACCTGCTCGGTCTCCGCGTCCAGCGCGCTGGTCACCTCGTCCAGCACCAGGATGCTGGGCCGTCGCACCAACGCCCGCGCGATCTCCAGACGCTGGCGCTGCCCGCCGGAGAAGTTGCGGCCGTCCTGCTCGACCTTGCTGTGGATGCCGCCGGGCCGCCGTACGACCGTGTCGTAGAGCGCCGCGTCCCTGAGCGCGTCGACGACCGCGTCGTCCGGGATCGACGGGTCCCACAGCGCCACGTTGTCCCGCACCGAGCCCTCGAAGAGGAACACCTCCTGGTCGACGAAGGACACCGAGGAGGCGAGCGCCCCGCGCGGAATGTCCTCCAGGCGCTGCCCGTCGACCCGGATTACGCCCTCCCAGGGCGCGTACAGGCCCGAGATCAGCCGGGACACCGTCGACTTGCCGCTGCCCGAGCCGCCGACCAGCGCCACCTGCTGCCCCGGTCCGACGGTCAGGTCGAAGCCGGTCAGCAGCGGCTTGTCCAGCGGGCTGTAACCGAAGGTGATGTTCTCCAGCTCGACATGACCGCGCAGTCGGCGCGTGGAGTCCCCGCCGGCGCGGCGGTCGTAGAGCGGGTCGGCGCGGAAGTTCTCCACGTCCTTCAGCCGGGCCACGTCCGCCGCGAAGTCCTGGATGCGGCCCGCGACCCCGTTGAGGCGGGTCAGCGGGGCGGTGAAACGGGTGACCAGAGCCTGGAAGGCGACCAGCAGACCCACCGAGATATGGCCCTCGATCGCCCGCATGCCGCCGATCCACAGGATCAGCGCGCTGTTGAGCGTCGCGAGCGTCGGCGCGACCACGCCCAGCCAGGCACTCGGCACCCCGAGCCGCTGCTGCTCCTCCAGCGTGGTGGCGTGCTGTCCGGCCCACTTGCGGAAGTACCCCTCCTCGCCGCCGGTCGCCTTCATCGTCTCGATCAACTGCAGCCCGGTGTAAGCCGTGTTGGTGAGCCGCGCGTTGTCCGCGCGCAGCTTCGCCGTCCGGGTCGCGCGCAGCCGGATGACGATCCGCATGGCGACGATGTTCAGCAGCGCCACGCCGATCCCGACGGCCGTCAGCTGCGGGTCGTAGGTGTAGAGGAGGACCGCGTACAGGACGACGACGATCGCGTCCACGCCCGCCGACGCCAGATCGCGGGCCAGCGTCTCGGCGACCGCGTCGTTCGACTGGAGCCGCTGGACGAGGTCGGCCGGGCTGCGCTGGGAGAAGAAGGTGACCGGCAGCCGCAGCAGATGGCGCAGGAAGCGGGCGCTGGAGAGCGTCGAGGAGATGATCCGGCCGTGGTGCAGGTTGGCCTGCTGGAGCCAGGTCAGCGCCACCGTGAGCGCCACGCAGGTGCCCATCGAGACGAACAGCACCCCCAGCAGCGAGGTCTGCCGTCCGATCAGGAACATGTCGATGTAGGTCCGGCTGAGCGCCGGCACGGCCGCACCCACCAGCACCAGCAGCAGACTCGCCAGCACCGCCGCCGGCAGGGTGCCCGCGGTGCCGCGCAGCCGGGCCGGCATCGCGCCCAGCACACCCGGTCTGCGACCGCCCCGTTCGAAGTCCTCGCCCGGCTCCAGCACCAGCACGACACCGGTGAAGCTGCCGTCGAAGTCCTCGATCGGCACGAAACGCCGGCCCTTGCCGGGGTCGTTGATGTACACACCCCGGCGGCCGAAGCGACGGCCGAGGCCCTCGTAGACGACGTAGTGGTTGAACTCCCAGAAGAGGATCGCGGGCGATCTGACGTCGGCGAGGGCCGCCAGGTCCATCTGCATGCCCTTGGCCGTGAGGCCGTAACTGCGGGCCGCCTTCAGCAGGTTGCTCGCCCGGGAGCCGTCACGGGAGACACCGCAGGCGATGCGCAGCTCCTCCAGCGGGATGTGCCGGCCGTAGTGCCCGAGGACCATCGCGAGCGAGGCCGCCCCGCACTCCACGGCCTCCATCTGGAGCACGGTGGGCGTGCGGACGGTCTTCGTCCGGCTCTTGGGAACCGTGCGTCGGGGCGGTGCGGCACGCCGCCGGGTCCGCGGCTGCTCGGTGGTGGTCACGGGAGCAGCCAATCGACGGGACGCTGGTCGGCCAGCCGGATCGAACCCGTGGCCATGGTCATGGAGGTGAGGGCGAACGGCGGCCCGTCCGCGGACGACCACCGGTAGCCGCTCTTCGTCGCCGAGGACCTGTCCAGGCGGACCAGGACCGCCACCGGGCGGCCGTCCTCGGTGAACTGCTCGCCCAGCTGGCTGTCGCCGAGGAAGGCGGCGATCGCCTGCGCCGACTGGGCCGCGCGGTCCACCGACTTCACATGGCCGCGCAGTACGCCGTACTCCTGCGAGGGCACGGTCTGTACGGTCAGGTCGACGGCCGCGCCGGACGGGATGGAGGCGGCGTTCTCCGCGGGGACGTACACCGTGGCGTACAGCGGGTCGTCGGCGTCGGCGACCTTCTCGACGGCGGCGACGTTCGCGCCGGTGGAGATGATCTGACCGATGGTGGCGGCGAGCGCGGTGATCCGGCCCGCGGCGACCGTCCGCACCACGGCGTCGCCGTCGGGCGTGCGCACCTTCAGTACGGGCGAGCCGGCGGGCAGCCGCTCGCCCTCCTTCGCCAGGACCGCGATGACCTGGCCCGCGGCGGGGCTCTGGAGGATGTAGCTGCCCTCGCCGTGGGTGAGGACGGCGGGCGCGCTCACCGTGGAGGCGACCGAACCGGTCACCGCCCACACGGACGCGGCCGCCATGACGACCACGGTCACGGACAGCACCAGCCAGCCCTGGGGGCGCGCGAAACGCACCGGCAGGTCGAGTTCCTCCGGCGACTGGAGCTTGGCGAGGGCCTGTTGGCGGAACTGCACGGGCCTACCTAGGGAGTTTCAGGGCGCCGATGAGTCCCGGAGCCGGGTGACGGCTCCGGGACTCAAAGGGGTCACGAAAGGTGCGATCAGAGACCGGCGACCAGGTTGGTGACCGGGGCCGTGTTCAGGCCGGTGACACCCTCGACGGTGCCGACGGCCGTGTTGACCAGGCCGGAGACCGGGGCGATGCCGTCCACCAGGCCGGTGACGGAGCCGACGGCGTTCAGGGACAGACCGCCGGAGACGTTGTCCAGCTCGGCGTCGGAGATCTCGACGGTCTCAACCTGGGGGGTGGAGTTCATGGTGGAACTTCCCTTCACATGGATATCTCATAAGGGGGGAGCGGCCCCCTCTGGGGACAGATGACGGCCGCGAGCACGGGCACCGGGCCCCCGTTTCCGGGAGACCGCGATGACCCTGCGGTGCGTTGGATCAAAGCAGGTCCGCGGTCGGCGCAGCCAATCAATCACCGCGTTCACCTGGGAACTTGTGTCACGGGAGCGTGAAACGGTGCAGGCGCGCCCACTGCTTGTCGGCGACTTCTTCACACGATGGGCGGGATCTGCGCGGATGAGCGGCCGGCCCTCTCGCGGCGAATCCGACACTCCCGCACCAAAGGCGTGTCGGGCGCCGGGCAGTTGTGCAGAACCCCTGCTCGCGGTGACCCGCTTGGGCATTCGATGTGCAGATTCTCTGAAGCGGGGATTCGACCCGCGGATCTGAACGGAACGTGATCACTCGACCGCGGGGCGTGTCGATCCGTGAAGGGCGGGCCGACGAGGCACATAGCTGACGCACAGATCCGCAACCGCTTTCATGGGCCGGGCTTCGTCGGTACCGCTCGGTTCAGGACATCCGAATCGGTCACCGCCGGCCGGAACGAAGTCGGCCGCCGCACCGTCTTCCTCCTTCCGGGGTCCCGTGGACGACCGGGGCGGCGATCGCGTCAGCCCTGCCCGTGGCCGCCGTCGGTAGCTCCCCCGGCGGTCCGTCGCCCTCCCGTTTCGACGCCCCTGACCAGGGAATTCGCCGAACCGGCGGTGCCCCTGGGTGACTTCGGTGAACAGGCCCGGAGTGAGCGTCCGGAGCACCGGGCCGACCGAAAGGATCTTGTCGCCTTCGGCGGCCGTCATCGTCATATGGGCGATTGTTCCCGGGGTCGCGAGGTCGGACTCCGGTCATGGCCGATTCACGTTTGAGCAAAGGAAGTTGGCAAACGCGATTGAACGCACCCCTCGACCCCTGCGTACTCATGGCCAACCAGGCGCCGCTGTACGGAGCTGCCGAACCCCGGCAGCCAGACCCCGTCCCCCAGGAGGTCGAGTTTTTTGAGTCACAAGCGAGTTACGAAGCGTAAGGCCATCATCGCCGCAGGCGGTGTGGCTGCGCTCGGAGCGGCAGCCATCCTGCTTCCCCAGGCCAACGCCTCCCAGGACGGCGGTTCCGACAACGCCGCCACGGTGAAGACGCTCAAGGCGGGCGACGCCTCGGATCTCGCCGCACAGCTCGAGAAGCTGCTCGGCGACGCCTTCGCCGGCTCGTACTACGACAGCGAGGGCAAGCAACTCGTCGTCAACGTCGTCAACGTCGAGGGCGATGACATCAACATCGACGGTGACGAGAACCAGGTCATCGTGCAGGCCAAGAAGGCGGGCGCCAAGATCCGCCAGGTCGACAACAGCACCGCCGAACTCGAGGCGGCCGCGAAGACGCTGAAGAAGGAAGCGACCGTCCCGGGCACCGCCTGGGCCGTCGATCCCAAGACGAACAAGATCCTCGTCACCGCCGACTCCACGGTCACCGGCACCAAGTGGGACCAGGTCGAGTCGACCGTCAAGACCCTCGGCGCGGGCATGGCGACGATCCAGAAGTCGGCCGGCACCTTCACCACGAAGGTCGCCGGCGGCGACGCGATATTCGGCGGCGGGGCACGCTGCTCCCTCGGCTTCAACGTGACGGCGGGCGACGGCTCCCCGGCCTTCCTGACGGCCGGTCACTGCGGGGTCGCGGCCGAGCAGTGGTCCGACTCCGAGGACGGCGACCCGATCGCCACCGTCGACCAGGCGACCTTCCCCGGGGACGGCGACTTCGCGCTCGTGAAGTACGACGACCCCGCCACCGTGGCCGCGAGCGAGGTCAACCTCGGCGACCAGACCCTCGCGATCACCGAGGCCGCCGAGGCGACGGTCGGCACGCAGGTCTTCCGGATGGGCAGCACCACCGGTCTCAACGACGGTCAGGTCCTCGCCCTGGACGCCACCGTGAACTACCCCGAGGGCACCGTCACGGGCCTCATCCAGACGGACGTCTGCGCCGAGCCCGGCGACAGCGGCGGCTCGCTCTTCACCCAGGAGGGCCAGGCGATCGGCCTGACCTCGGGCGGCAGCGGCGACTGCACCGTCGGTGGCGAGACCTTCTTCCAGCCGGTGACCACCGCGCTCGAGGCGGTCGGCGCGACCCTCGGCGACGGCGGCATCGGCGCCGGTGACGCGGTGGGCGGCGAAGAGGCCGGTGCGGGCGCCGTGGACGAGAACGGTGACGGTGTCGACGACAACACCGGCGAGGCCATCGAGGGCGGCGGCGAGGAAGCCGGTGCCGGTGCGGTGGACGAGAACGGTGACGGTGTCGACGACAACACCGGCGAGGCCATCGAGGGCGGCGGCGAAGAGGCCGGTGCCGGTGCGGTGGACGAGAACGGTGACGGTGTCGACGACAACACCGGCGAGGCCATCGTCGGCGGCGCGGACGAGAACGCCGTCGGCGGCGCGGACGAGAACGCCGACGCCAACGGCCACGACCAGAACGACAACGGCGCGCAGGACGGCTCGGGTGTGACCGAGTCGCACTGATCCTGCATCAGCTGAACGGTCCGACCCTCCGGCGGGGGTCGGACCGTTCGTGTCTGTGCCCGACGGCGGCCCTCAGGCGTTCCCCCGCGCCCGCAGCAACAGCAGCGCCACGTCGTCCCGCCGCTCGTCCGCCGCCGCGTAGGGACCCACCAGCTCGTCGGCCAGCTCCGCGAGCGGACGGTCCCCGGCCTCGCCGAGGCGCCGCCCCAGGTCGGCGACCGCGTCCTCGATGTCCACCCCCGGCGTCTCGATGAGCCCGTCGGTGTAGAGGGCGAGGACACAGCCGTCGGTCAGCTCGACCTCCGTCGTCGGATAGGTCGCCGAGGCGTCGATGCCCAGCAGCGGACCGCCCGCGAGGTCGAGAACGCGCACCCGGCCGTCCGCCCGGCGCAGCAGCGGCGGGGGATGCCCGGCCCGGGCCATGACGGCCCGCCCCCGGGCCGGATCCAGCCGCAGGTAGAGACAGCTCGCGAACAGGTCGGAGCCGAGGTCGATCAGCAGCCGGTTGGTGCTGCGCATGACCTCCGCAGGCTCCTGCCCCACCGTCGTGTACGCGCGGACGGCGGTACGGATCTGGCCCATCAGCCCGGCCGCGGTCACGTTGTGCCCCTGCACGTCCCCGATCACGGCCGCCGCGTGCGGGTGCGAGGGCACCAGGTCGTAGAAGTCCCCGCCGATCTCCATGCCCCGGGTGGCCGGCAGATAGCGGGCGGTCGCCTCGATCCCGGGCAGCGACGGCAGCGAGTGCGGCAGCAGCGCCGCCTGGAGCCCGTGCGCCAGCTGGTGTTTGACGTCGTAGAGCAGGGCCCGGTCCAGGGCCTGGGCGATCAGCCCGGCGAGGCTGGTCAGCACCGCGCGCTCGTGCGTGGAGAACGTGTGCGGTTCGGCGTAGGCCAGCACGCAGGCGCCCACCGGGCGGCCGGAGGCGATCAACGGCAGGAAGGCCCAGGCGGCGAACCCGTCGGGCGTGGCGTGCCGGGCCGGGTACAGCCGTTCCAGGTCCTGCCGGGAGTCGAAGAACGCCGGGACGCCATGGGCGGCCGCGTGCGCGCCCGGCGTCGGCGAGGACAGCGGCGTCCGGTCGAACCGCTCCACGACATGCGGGTCGGGGTACCCGTGGTGCCCGAGCACGTGCAGCCGCCCCGCCCGCGCGCCGAGCAGCGCCAGCGCCTGACTGCCCACCGCCGGCGCGATCTCGTCCGCCACCAGCCCCACCACGTCCTGCACGCTCACCGTCTCGGTGAGCGCCCCGGCCATGCTCAGCGCCTGCGACATCGACACCAGCCGGGTCGGCGCGTCCTCCGAGCGGGGACCGGTCGGGCTCATCTCCGACACCGCCCGGGCCCGGCTGATCCGCACGCTGATCCCGGTGGTACTCGGATACAGCCGGAACGACAGCCACTGCGAGGGCGGGCGCAGCGCCACGAACGAGGTCGCCTCCTGGCTGAGCAGCGCGGCCCGGTACCGCTCCTCGTACAGGGGATCGTTCAGCCAGGGAACCGCCGCCCACAGCTGTGCACCGAGCAGGCCGCCCACCGGGACACCGAGCAGCTCGGAGGCCGCCTCGTTGGCGAACCCGACCCGCCCGCTCACGTCGAGCGAGCACATTCCGTACGGCAGCCGCGACACCATCCGTGCCGCCTCGATCGTGCCGAGCGTGTCGGCGACGCCGCCCAGCGGGCCCGCGTCGAGCGGATCGGTCTCGGCCCGCACCGAACGGTTCTTCGACGCGGCGCGTTCCAGCCGCAGCGCGAGCCGCTCACAGGCCGCCGTCAGCTCCTGGCGCTCCCGGTCGGACAGGTCCGGCGGGTGCGAGCCGGGCCAGGTCACGAAGACCGCGCCGTACACCCGGGTCGCGGTGAGCACCGGCAGCGCGGCCAGCGCGAAGGGATAGGGCAGCACGACGGCGATCCGCGGATAGCGGCGGGCCATGTCCTCCACCCCGCCGACCCACACCAGCCGCCGTTCGCGCACCGCCTCGGCGACCGGGATCGGCGCGCTCAGCCCCACCCGCTCCCAGGGGGCCGCGAAGGACCGGGGCAGCCCCGCCATCACCGCCATCTCCAGCAGCGGCTCGTCGCCCGCACGCAGGTACACGGCACCCGAGTGCGCGCCACGGCGTCCATCATCGACGTCAGCGACAGCGAGAGCAGCGGCTGTTCGACCGGCGCCCATTCGGTTGCAGGCGCCTGACCGGACGACATCTGCCCGTCCGACACGGCGACCACCTCCTCGCCCGGCGCCGCGCGAGCCTCAGGCTCCAAATCTGCCCCCTGGCGGCCCGGCGCGCACGGCGAGCGACACGCCCGCCGAGGGTCGCCCCCTACCCCGTCGGACCACCCTCATGCCCCCTCGGTCGAAGCGCGCGACCGCGTACGGGCGCCCCGCGTGCGCCCCCGCGCATCCCGATGGCCGGATCTTCGCGCTGAGAAAAGGTGCCGGAGCCGAAGAATGGGCACGCGTTCAACACCACGAACGACACCAAGAACGACAGCACGGACAACACCACGGAACCGGCGTACGGCGAGAGCTGAAGGGGCGGCAGTGATCCGCGTACTACTGGTGCACGACGCGTGTCTGGTCAGATCGGTCCTCGCGCAATGGCTGTCCCGGGAACCCGATCTTCGGGTGGAGGACGTCCCCTGGCGCAGCGCGGCCGGGCGCGTCGGGGCGGTGCGTCCGGACGTGTGCGCGGCGGATCTCGACTGCTCCGACGCCTACGGCCTCCCACCACTGGGCGACTTATGCCCGCGGGGCGGCGGTCCGGTGCCGCCCCGCTTACTGGTCCTCGCCAGTGCGAACCGGCCTGGCCTGCTGAAACGGGCCCTGGAGGCGGGGGCGCTCGGCTATGTCGACAAGGCGGGCACGCCGGAGCAGTTGCTGCGCGGCATCCGGAAGGTCGCCCAGGGGGAACGTTTCGTCAATGATTCGCTGGGCTTCGGCTTCCTCAAGGCCGCCGAGATGCCGCTGACCCGTCGGGAGCTCAGCGTGTTAACCCTCGCCGCCGAGGGCGCCTCCGTCGCGGAGATCGCCGGGAACCTGCATCTGTCCCACGGGACCGTGCGCAACTACATGGCGGCGATCACCCGCAAGACCGGCGCCCGCAACCGGGTCGACGCCATCCGTATCTCCCAGGGGCAGGGCTGGCTTTGAGCCGTCCTCCGGCCGTCCCGCTTCCTCCGAGTCCGCCGGCCTCCCTGAGTCCCCTTCCGTTCCTCCTTCGCCGGCTCCTTCCCCGGCTTCTTCCCCTGCTGCTTCACCGGCTTGCTCCCAGCCGCCGACGAGATCGCGGTACAGGGCAGAGCGCCGCACCACCTCGTCGTGGGTCCCGTACGTGGTCCGCGGCCCGTCCATGACCAGCACCCGGCCGGCGCGCCTGGCCGAGCTGATGCGGTGGGCGACGACGACCAGGGTGCCGCCCGGCCGGGCGGCGAAGGCGCGCTCGGCCCGGGCCTCCGCCTCCTGGTCCAGGTGGCTGGTCGCCTCGTCGAGGAGGGCGAGCGGGGCGTGCGACAGGTAGGCGCGGGTGAGGGCGATCAACTGTCGTTCGCCGGCCGACAGCGCTGCCGGATCCACCCTCGCCGCCGGTCCGCCCAGCGCGTCGAGCAGCGGGGTCAGGCCGACCGCCTCGGCCGCCGCGAGCAGTTCCTCCTCGGGCACGGGGTCCGGCCGCAGATGCGTGAGGTTCTCGCCGAGGGTGTCGCTGAAGACGTACGCCTCCTGCGGGATGAGCACGCGCTGGGCCGCCGCGTCGCTGCTCGGCACCGGCCGGCCGCAGATCCTTATCTCCCCGCGCACCGGCTCCAGCAGCCCGGCGACCAGCCCGGTCAGCGTGGACTTCCCGACCCCGCTAGGACCGACGACGGCCAGCCGCGCCCCGATGGGCAGGGTGAGCGTGAGGCCGTCGACGACCGGTGCCGAGGCGGGACCGTAGGCGAAGGTGAGGGAGGTCAGCGAGAGCGCGGGGGGCGCCGGGCTCGGCGGGACCACCGGAGGGGCGGACCGAAGGGGAGGGCCCTGCGGGGTCGCGCCCGGCCGGGCACGGTCGGTGGACGGGGTGTGGCCGGTGCGCGGACGCTGGTCGGTGTGCGGGCGCAGGCCGGCGGACGAGTGGCCCGGTGCTTCACGGGGCCGGCTCCGGGGCAGAGCCGGGTCCGTGCCTGCCGGTCGCCGTGCGGCGGTCGGTCGCCGGGGGTCGGGCAGCCGGTGGTGCCGGGCCGCCGTCCGGTCCCCGTCGTCGGCCGGGAGTGCCGGTGCCTCGCCGCGCGGCGCCAGCCGCCGCAGGACGACCGTCAGGCGGGAGCCGCTCGTGCCCAGGCCGTGGACCAGGGCGGTCAGGGCCGGGAGCAGGGACTGGGTGACGTAGGCGAGGGCGCCGACGAGGGCGCCGGGGGTCACGCCGTGGTCAAGGAGCCAGGGAGCGCCGGCCAGCAGCAGGACCAAGGGCAGATGGCCGCCGAGCGCCAGGCACGCCACCCGGGCCACGCCCCAGTGGGCCAGGGCGCGGGCCGCGCGCAGCTCGGTGTCGACGAGGGCGCCGGTGTCCAGGGCGATCCGGTCCTCCGCGCCGGATGCCGTGACGTCCCTGAGCCCCGGGCAGACGACGCCCATGTGCCCCGCCAGAGCCTCGTCGGCGGCGAGGAACGCCTCCTGCCGTCTGGCCAGCGGACGCAGGGTCACCGCGAACAGGCCCACGCCGGCGGCGAGCGGCGGTACGACGACCAGCAGGAGCTGCGGCGCGAGCGCCAACAGGCCGACCAGAGCGCCGGCGGACGTGAACACGAACGAGCGCGAGACCATCACCAGGCCCGCGAAGCTGTCCCGCGCGATCTCCACCTGCTGGGTGAGCCCGGACAACGCCCCGCCGTCCGCCTCCCGCACGCCCCGCCGCACCACCCGGGTGACCAGACGGTCCCGCAGCGGTTCCACCAGTGCGGCGACCGCCCCGTACACCCGCCCGGTCCCGTACGCGCCCACCAGCACCCCCAGCCCGGCCACCGCGAGCCACCACAGTCCCGCTTCGGCCCGCCCGGCCAGGAACCCGTCGTCCAACGCCCGCGCCAAGGCGTAGCCGAGCAGGAAGGTCTGCCCGGTCTCCAGCACCGACCAGACCGTCAACCGGGCCAGGGCCCGCCGACGGCCCAGCAGAAAGCGGAGTCCCCTGGCCCCCAGCCCGTCCGCGTCGGCCGCCCGGCTCATCGCCGCGCCCCCGGGCCGGACTCGGCCTCCGCCCGCGCATCCGCCGTCGCATCCGTCCGCGCACCGGCGCCGGCTTCCTCGGCCGTCCCGAACACCGCCCGGTACCCCGCCGTCCGCCACAGCTGTGCATGCGTCCCCACCGCCCGCACCCGGCCCCCGTCCAGCCAGGCCACCGTGTCGGCACGGGCGGCCGTGGAGGCGCGGTGGGCGACCACGAGGCGGGTGGCGGGGCGGGTGGCGGCCGTGGAGCGGCCGAACACGGACCGGGTGACCTGGCGTTCGGTGATCGTGTCGAGGCTGGAGAGGGCGTCGTCGAGGATGAGGAGCCGGCCGCCGTGGGCGAACGCGCGGGCCAGGCCGAGCCGTTGGGCCTCGCCGCCGGAGTGCGGGGCGTCCGCGCAGGGCGTGGCGTAACCGTCGGGCAGGCGGCGGACGAAGTCGTCGGCGCAGGCCGTGCGGGCGGCCTCCCGGACCCGGGCCGGGGAGGCGTGGCCGAGCGAGACGGTGTCCTCGATCGTCGTGCCCAGCAGGGCCGGGCGGTCGAAGGCCTGGGCGATCGCGGCCCGCAGTTCGGCCCGGGGGAGCGACGGCAGCGGCACGCCGTCCAGCAGGACCTCGCCGGCGTCCGGGTCGGTGAGCCGGCCCGCCAGCGCGGCCAGGAGTGACTTGCCGGCGCCCGAGCGGCCCACGAGGGCCAGGGTCGTCCCGCCCGGTACCACCAGGTCGACGCCGTCCAGCACCGTACGGTCACCGCGCCGGGCGGTCACTCCGCGCAGTTCGAGCCGGCCCGGGCCGCCTCGTGGCAGGCGGCGGTCGCCGTAGGGGGGAGCCGGTTCGGTGAGGACCTCGCCGAGGCGGGCTGCCGCCGTGCGCGACCTGACCAGGCCGGAGAGCTGTCCGACCAGCACGCCGACGCCGGTGGCGAGCACCGCGTAACGCGACGCGGCGAGGACGTCGCCCGGCGACAGCCGGTGCCGGGTGAGCAGGAGGCCCGCGACGGCGACGACCGCGAGATGCAGCAGGGGCGCCACCGCGGTCGCCTGCGCGGCGGCCCGGCCCTGCACCCGCCACATGCGCCGGCCCGCCCGGGACAGTTCGGGCAGCGGCCGCAGGATCCGTGCGGTGTCCCGGTCCGCCGTGCCCGCCGCGCGGATCGTGCGGGCCCCGCCGACCGCCTCCGTGAGCGCGTCCGCGATCCGCCCCTGCGCCCGCTGGTAGTCCGCCACGCACGCGGAGGTGCCCCGGGCGAGGGACCGCAGCAGAAGGGTCAGGACCGGCGCACCGGTCAGGAAGACGACCGCGAGCCAGGGGTCGATGAGGGCCAGCGCCGCCACGGCGCCGACCGGGCCGGCCGGCGCGGCCAGCAGAGCGGCGCGGGCGCCGGGCGCCTTACCGGCCTGGGCGGCGCTGCCGACGACCCGCGCGACGAGGTCCCCGGCGCCGAAACGGGCCGTGGCGCGCGGGCCCACGGCCAGGACGTGGCCGGTGACCCGGCGGCGCAGGAAGGCGGTGGTCCGGGCGTCGAGGGTGCCGCCGAGGACGGTCTCGCAGGCGTCGAGGAGGGTGAGCAGCAGGGCGAGGGCCGTGCAGCACAGCACCCAGCGGGTCGCGGGGGAGTGGGTGAGCAGCAGGTCCAGGGCCCGGCCGAGGGCCGCGGGCAGCAGCAGTTGGGCGCCGGTCGACGCCACGCTCACCAGAGCCAGGGCCAGGCAGCGGGATCCGCTGTGCCGGGTGGCCGCGCCGAGCAGCTCACCGGTCGTCCGGTCCATCGGCATCCTGCTCCCGCGCTTCCTCTGAGGTGTCGGAGGTGTCGCAGTCCTGGGGGGACGGGCACCGGGCGGCCCCCTCCCTGGGGAGCGGACCGCCCGGAGCGTTCAGCGCGTCGCGCGCGTCCCGCGGGTCAGAGACAGAGCAGAACGCTGGCCGCGCTGATGCAGGACAGCAGGCTCACGGTGCTGTTGCCGCCGCCGCTGGTGTGCTCGTCGGATTCCATCGTCTGAAGGTCGAGCAGGGCCATGGTGTGTCCTCTCATCGGTTCATCGGTGGGATGTCACGTCCCGTGGGGACGGGTTGCGTCACGGCTCCGTCGCTTGGCGCGGAGCCGCGTCATGAGGGCCGCCGGTGCGGCGGCGGGAGGAACGGCAGGTGCGCGGTGGCGCCCGTGCCGTCCGGGTCGAGGGCGGCGGCGAGGGCGAGCAGACAGCCCGCCGTGCCGGTGCCGAGGTCCATCGAGAGCCGCATCATCTGGTGTCCGGGGAAGGTGAGTTGGCCCTGGTAGGGCATCGCGAACCAGCCCAGCGCGGCGATCTGTTCGTCGAGCCGGCTCCGGGTGGCGCCGGGTGTGCCGGTGCGGGCGAGGTGCAGGATCATCCCGGCGCGGCCCTGGAAGAGACCGGGCTGCGCGTAGAAGCGTGAGGTGGCCGCGATGAGGATGCCGGCGCGGGCGCGGTCGAACTCGCCCGTGGCGTCCTCGGCATGGGCCGCGTGGTCGTCGAGCACGGCCCCGACCCCCACGCTCCCGTCCCCGAGATACGGCAGGGTCCGCCACCCCTCGTCGACTTCCAGCGCGCCGCCCTCGCGTTCGCTGCACACCGCCAGGTCCCGGCGCAGGGCGATGCCGGCCGCCTCCAGCAAGCGGCGCTCGCCGGTCCGCTCGTACTGCCTGAGCAGGAACAGCGCGGGTCCGCTCGCGCCCCGCAGCAGCCCCGCCCGCCGCCGCCGGGGTGTGTCCGGCACCGGTTCGGCGAGTCGTCGTACGAGGATGTCCGCGGCCTCGGCGGCCCGCTCGCGGAGGGCCGGCTCACCCGTCCGGCGCGCCAGGTCGCCGAGGACGAGCCCCAGTCCGGCCAGCCCGCCGTGCAGGTCCGAGGAGAGGTTCTGCCAGCGCTCGCGCAGGATGCCGTCGACCAGGTCCAGCGCCCGCTGCCGGTGACCCAGCAGGTCCAGTACGTGGGCGACGCCCGCGAGGCCGTCGTACAGGCCGAGCGGGGTGCCCGTCGGGGCCGGGGCGGTGTGGTCGAGGAGCCAGCGCTCGCCGTCGTCGTGACGTTCGGCGCCGGTCGCCGCCAGCGCGTACAGCACGCCGGCCGCGCCGTGCGCCAGGCCGAGACCGCCGCCGTCGGAGAACTGGGCGACGTCCCCGGGGAAGAGCCGGTCGTCGCGTTCCGGAGTCGCCGACGCGAGGATCGCCTTGACCATCGAGTCACGGCTGTGCGGCCAGTCACCGGGCTCCACCCGGAAGGCGGGCGCCGACGGCACCCGGGCGGCGACCCGCACCGGCGTGCCGGACCCGCCGCCGTCCGGGGCGGGCCCGTCGGTGCGGATGTCGCGGGTGATCTCCGCCACCGCCCCGTCCAGGAACTCCTTGGGTACCTCCGGGAACTGCTCGGCGATCACCTCGGCCAGATGGGCCGCCTTGCCCCGGTCCACCACGAAGAGCGTGGTGACGGGCAGGAACAGGGACAGCCGTAAGCAGGCCAGCGCGTACCGGTCGACGTCGGCGCCCCGGCGGTCGGGCGGCGCGAAGAAGCCGGGGTGCGCCACGACCTGGCGGCCGTTCTCCCCGGCGGGGGCCGCCGCCTCGAAGTCGATCAGGTACACCGACTCCTCGTCCGGCGCCACCATGATGTTGAAGACGTGCAGGTCGTTGAAGACGATCCCGCGCTCGTGCACCTTGCGCACCGCACGTTCCACCGCCCCGTGGATCCGTACCGCCCACGCCGTGTAGGCGTCGACGGCCCGCGGATCGGGGTCGGGGGAGAGCAGCGGGTGCCGCTCGGCGAAGAAGGAGTTGAGCGGCCGTCCCTCGACGAGGTCCATGACCAGGAAGCGGTGGTCGCCGAGGGTGAACCAGTCCCGTACCTCGGGGACCACGCCGGTCCCGGCCACCGCCTCCAGCGCCCGCTTCTCCCGCTCCAGCCGGGTGATCGCGTCGGCCCCGTCCGAGGCCAGCCCCGCGTGCGGCCGGCCCTCCTTGAGGACCACCTTGCGCCCGTCCCGGGTGTCGGTGCCCGCGTAGACCCCGCCGCCGTTGGAGAAGTGCAGCGCCTTCTCGATGCGGTAGGGCAGTTCGCCCACGGTCGTCGTGTTGCGGGCCGCCAGATGCGGCTCCAGGAACGGGGGCAGGGTCACCCATTCCGGCACCTGGAAGGAGGGCGCCCGCCGGTCCGGGACCAGGGTCCCCGCGCCGTCGCGCACCGCCGGCACCAGCGAGCCCCGGTCGTCGACGACGAAACTGCGGGCGAACGCCCCGTAGCGGACGTAGAGCGGGCCGTCGGACCAGCGCAGGTCGGTCAGGATGTACGGGCCCTCGAAGCCCTCCAGCAGCGCGCCCAGCTCGCGCAGCACCGTGTGCAGCTGCCCCTCGTCGGACGGGTAGACGGTGACGAACTTGCCGCTGGTGTCGCGGCCCGCGTACTTGGTGTTGCGCAGATGCAGCAGGTGCGGGCCCGGCACGAACTTGAACGGGACGCGGCGCGGGACGCAGTAGTCCCACACGATCGACGCGATGCGCTCCGCGTTCGCCCGGGTGGCCGAGGCGTGGATCTTCCAGCCCTGGGCGGGGCCCGGAGCCGGGGAGCCGTCCGCGTCGAGCGGCGTCAGGGTCAGCCAGTCGCCGATCCGCGCCGAGGTCCAGCCCTCGGGGACCGGGCGGCACGCCGTGTCGAACTGCGGAGCGGGACCGTCGCCGGTCAGCCGGTCGGGCGTCTCGTAGAAGTGCGCGTCCGCCAGCGCGTACACCTCGTACCGCTTGTCCATGCGTCCCCTTCCGTGGCCCTTTTCGTGGCCAGGCCAAGAGACTCGCAAGCGGACGGGGGTCGTGGACAGTCACGCCTGTCACGACATCCCTGTGCGGAACGCACGCGTAAAGACATGTTCGGTCCGTTTCGAGCACGGCCGGCGGTCCGACCCCGGATCGCCTCCACGAAACGGCCACAGGGGCTGCGCGGGGGCACCTTTGGCGCTGTAATGGCGGACGTGGTCGATGAGGGTGCCGCGGAGCGCAGAACGGGGCCCCTGCGTGCCGAAATCGCGCTCAAAACGATCACAGCCGATCCCGTCTCGCCCGAACGGGTGAGGCGCACGCTCGAACAGGCACTCGTCTTCGCGGGCGCGGTCCTCGCCGCGGTCTACACACCCGGCGGGGACGGAGACCCGCTCCGGCTGGTCGATTCGGCCGGCGTCCCGAGGACGCTGTACGGACTGCGCGAGAGCTACCCGCTCGACGGCCACTCGCCGGCCGCCGACGCCCACCGTGCCGGGCGGCCGATGTGGCTGGGCCCGGCGGAGCTGGCCGACTGCGCGGAGGCGCGCCGGATGCCCGCCCGCGACGTCCACCTGGCCGTCCTGCCCCTGCACGGCGGCACGGGCGGCTGTCTGCTCGCGGTGAGCGAGCGCCCCGGCGGCTTCGGCGCCGACGAACGGGCCTGCCTGGAGCTCGTGGCCGAGGCTGTCGCCCTCCCCGCCCCCGCCGTCCCCGCCCAGGACGAGGAACTGCGCCCCGACGCCTTCAGCCTGGCCATGGACACCGGCCGGGTCGAGGTCGGCGACGCGATCCTGGAACTGTTCGGGCTGAGCCGGGACCGGTTCGACGGCCGGGTGGAGACGCTGCTCGGGCTCACCGTCCCCGAGGACCTGCCCTCGCTGATGTCCGTCGTCGAGGCCGGCCACATGTCGATCGGCGAGCGCGAGCTGGAGTTCCGCGTCCTCCAGCCCGCCGGGCCGCCGAGGTGGCTCAGGCTGCGCGGCCGGCTGCTGCCCGGAGACGGCCGACCGGCGCGGCTCGTCGGCACCGTCACGGACGCTTCCACCCTGCGCGGCGAGGTCACCGACGTAGCCCGCGTCCAGCGGCTGGCCGCCGCGCTCGCCACCGCGGGCACCGTCAGGGACGTCGGCCGGGCCGTCGTCGCCGCGCTGCGCAAGCCGCTGCGGGCCGACCGGATCGCGCTCGCCGAACTGGAGAACGACCGGCTCGTGGTCACCGTCCTCGACCCGCCCGAACCCGAGTCCTGGCCCGAGCTGTGGCAGCTGGAGTGGCGTGCCGAGTGGCCCGACGCGCCCGTACGCGCGATGCCCACCCTCGCCGCCGCCCTGCGCGAGGGCCGCGCCCAAATCTGGCCCGCCGGAACCGCCCTGGAACCGGCCCTCGCCGAGGTCGGCCCCGGTGGCCTCGCCGTCCTGCCGCTGTCCGCCGGGGGACGGATGGTCGGCGCCTGTCTGATCGGCTGGGACGAGCCGCACGACTTCGGCCCCGACGAGCGCGCCCTGCTCACCGCCTCCGCCGGCCTCGCCGGTCAGGCCCTGACGCGCGCCCGCGCCTTCGACGCCGAACACGAACTCGTCGGCATGCTCCAGCGCCAGCTGCTCCCGCGCCGCCTGCCGGAACTCCCCGGCGCCGTCGCCGTCGCCCGCTACCTGCCGGCCACCGCGGGCCTGGAGCTGGGCGGCGACTGGTACGACGTGATCCCGCTGTCCGACCACCACGTCGCCCTCGTCATCGGTGACGTCCAGGGACACAGCGCGGGCGCCGCCACCCTCATGGGCCAGATGCGCACGGCACTGCGCGCCTACGCGGCCGAGGGACACCCGCCGGACGTCGTGGTCTCCCACTCCAACCGGCTCCTGATGGAGCTGGAGACCGACCTCTTCGCCACCTGCTGCTATGTCGACGTCGACATGGAGGAGGGCACCGCCTGGTGCGTACGGGCCGGACACCCGCCACCCGTCCTGCGGTACCCCGACGGATCGACCGACATCGCCGAGACGGACGGCGGCCCGCCCCTCGGCGTGGTGACCCGGGCCGAGTTCCCGATGACCCCGCTGCGCCTGCTGCCCGGCACCGTCATCGCTCTGACCACGGACGGGCTCGTGGAGTCCGCCGACATGGACATCGACACCGGCCTGGACCGCCTCGCCCACGAACTGGCCGTGTCCGACCCCGCCCACCTGGGTCTCGTCGCCGACGCCCTGCTCGGCAACGCGCACCGCGGCGACGACGTCGCCCTGCTCCTCATGCGCTACGACGGCATGGCCGTCAAACCCCTGCGCGAGGGCTGGACGGTGTGGCGGGTGCCCGAGGCGGCCCGGCAGGCCCGCCGCTTCACCCGGCGCACCCTGCGCACCTGGGGCGTGCCCGCCGAGGCCATGGACAGCGCGCTGCTCGTCGTCTCCGAACTGGTGACCAACGCCCTGGTGCACACCGACGGCCGGGTCCGCCTCGACCTCGTCCTGATCGGCCGCCGACTGCGCGTCGCCGTCACCGACGCCTCGCCCCGCACCCCCGTCAAGCCCACCAGTCTGGGCTGGGAGGCCACCGGCGGCCGGGGCATCCTCCTCGTCGAGGCCATGTCCGACGCCTGGGGGACGGTACCGGTCAGCGGCGGCAAGCAGGTGTGGAGCGAACTGGCGCTGGACCACTGAGCCGCCCGACCGCCACGTGTCCCGGAGCTCGAAGGGGGTACCCGCCGCCCATGGACACCTTCGCCTCTGTCACCCTCGCGGCATCCGGAAAGTCCGTGCTGGCCACCGTCGCCTTCATCGTCGTCGGGATCGTTCTCGTCGGCGGTCTGATCTGGGCCTTCCGGCTCGGCATCAAGGTCCGCGAGCGTGAGCCCGCGCCGCCGAAGCCGCACGAACAGCCCCGCAGGCCCGGCTCGGGCCCCGCCCACGAGACCCGCCGGGCCCGCGAGCCCAACGAGATGCCGCTGGCGGCGGAGGAGAGCGAACGCCTCACCCCGCACGAGCTGCGGCCCACCGGCAGCCGCGACAGCGCCGACCAGAGCCGCCCCCGCTGGGACGAGGGCTCCGGCGGCTCGTTCGGCAGCGGCGGCCAGGGTGCTCCCTGAATCCCGATGACCCTAAGAGAGCCGTGTGACCGAGAAGGTCCCGGGACCACAGCCGTGTGACCGAGAAGGGTGTTGAACCGTCGTGACCGCGTACGTCCAGGAGAAACCGGCGATCCGCCGGGCCGAGACCGGCTGGGCCACGGCCCGTCGCCTGCGCCGTGCGGCGGCCGCGCCGCGTACCTGCATGGCGGCCGTCGCCGTTCCCGGGGCGGTCGCCGGGATGCAGTCCGGCCCGGAATGGAACATTGTCAGGGGTGAGGACTGACCGGCAGACGGTCGGCGTGAGCGAATGAAGCGGTTGCCGCCCGGCGGCCGGGGCTGGAGTGAGGCTGATGAAGGCTCTCGTGCTGTCCGGCGGCGCCGGGACACGCCTGCGGCCGATCACCCACACCTCGGCCAAACAGCTCGTACCGGTCGCCAACAAGGCCGTGCTCTTCTACGGCCTGGAGTCCATCGCCGCCGCCGGCGTCACCGAGGTCGGTGTGATCGTCGGTGACACCGCGCAGGAGATCCGGGAGGCCGTCGGCGACGGCTCCCGGTTCGGCCTCGACATCACCTACATCCCGCAGGACAGGCCGCTCGGCCTCGCCCACGCGGTGATCGTCGCCCGTGACTTCCTCGGCGAGGACGACTTCGTGATGTACCTCGGCGACAACTTCATCGTCGGCGGCATCACCGACCTCGTCGACGAGTTCCGCAGGACCCGGCCCGACGCCCAGATCCTGCTCACCCGGGTCCCCGACCCCCGCGCCTTCGGCGTCGCCGAACTCGACCCCGCGGGACAGGTCGTCGGCCTGGAGGAGAAGCCCGCGCACCCCAAGAGCGACCTCGCCCTGGTCGGCGTCTACCTTTTCACCGCCGCGATCCACGACGCCGTACGCGCCATCGGGCCGTCCCGGCGCGGCGAGCTGGAGATCACCGACGCCGTCCAGCGGCTCATCGACACCGGGGCCCGGGTGCGCTCCACGATCATCAAGGGCTACTGGAAGGACACCGGGAACGTCGTCGACATGCTGGAGGTCAACCGGACCGTGCTGGAGGGCGTCGAGCGCCGGATCGACGGCGAGGTCGACGAGGCCTCCGAGACGGTCGGCCGGGTCGTCGTGGAGACCGGCGCCCGGGTGGTGAACTCACGCCTGGTCGGGCCCGTCGTCCTCGGCGCGGGCAGCGAGGTCCGCGACTCCTACATCGGCCCCTTCACCTCCGTCGGCGACAACTGCCGGATCACCGACAGCGAGCTGGAGTTCTCCATCGTGCTGCGCGACTCCTCCATCGACGGGGTGGGCCGCATCGAGAACTCCCTGATCGGCCGGCATGTCGAGGTCACCCCGGCGGCCGGGGTGTCCAGCGCCCACCGGCTGGTTCTCGGCGATCACAGCAAGGTACAGATCCACACATGAACCTCCTCGTCACCGGGGCCGCCGGATTCATCGGCTCCACGTATGTGCGCGGCCTGCTGGCCCGCGACGCCGCCGTGCGCGTCACGGTCCTGGACAAGCTCACCTACGCCGGCAGCCGCGCCAACCTGCCGGCCGGGCATCCCCGGCTGGCCTTCGAGCACGGTGACATCTGCGACGCCGACCTCGTCGACAAGCTGACGGCCGCCGCCGACCAGGTCGTCCACTTCGCCGCCGAGTCCCACGTCGACCGGTCCATCGACGGCGCGGGCACCTTCGTCCGCACCAACGTCCTCGGCACCCAGACGCTGCTGGACGCGGCCCTGCGGCACGGCGTCGGCCCGTTCGTGCACGTCTCCACCGACGAGGTGTACGGCTCCATCGAGACCGGCGCCTGGACCGAGGACCACCCGCTGCGCCCCAACTCCCCGTACGCGGCCTCGAAGGCCTCCTCCGACCTGATCGCCCTCTCCTACCATCGCACCCACGGCCTGGACGTCCGCGTCACCCGCTGCTCCAACAACTACGGCCCGTACCAGTTCCCCGAGAAGCTGATCCCGCTCTTCGTCACGAACCTCCTGGACGGCGAGCAGGTCCCCCTCTACGGCGACGGACGCAACGTCCGCGACTGGCTGCACGTCGAGGACCACTGCGAGGCCGTCGATCTCGTCCGCACCCGGGGCCGCCCCGGCGAGGTCCACAACATCGGCGGCGGCACCCAGCTGAGCAACCGCGAGCTGACCGGGCTGCTCCTCGACGCCTGCGGGGCCGACTGGGGCCGGGTCCGGCACGTCGAGGACCGCAAGGGCCACGACCTGCGCTACTGCGTCGACTGGACGAAGGCCCGCACCGAGCTCGGCTACCGGCCCCGCCACGACTTCGCCACCGGTCTCGCCGAGACCGTCGCCTGGTACCGGGACCACCGCGACTGGTGGGAACCCCTGAAACGACGGGCGCGGCTGCCATGAGATGGCTGGTCACCGGCGCGGGCGGCATGCTCGGCCGGGACACGGTGGAAGAACTGGCCCGGCGCGGCGAGGACGTGACCGGCCTCGACCGCACCGGCCTGGACATCACCCGGCCCGGATCCGTGGCCCGGGCCTTCGCCGCGCACCGGCCCGACCTGGTGGTGAACTGCGCCGCCTACACGGCCGTCGACGACGCCGAGACCGACGAGGCCCGCGCGCTGCTGGTCAACGGCGAGGGGCCCCGGCTGCTCGCCGCCACCTGCGCCGCGCACGGCGCCCGCCTGGTCCATGTCTCCACCGACTACGTCTTCGACGGCGCGGCCCGCGCCCCCTACCGGGAGGACGGCCCACCGTCCCCCCGCACCGCCTACGGCCGCACCAAGCTGGCCGGCGAGCGGGCCGTGCGCACCGTGCTCCCCGACGCCGGCGTGATAGTGCGCACCGCCTGGCTCTACGGCGCCCACGGCCGCAGTTTCGTCCGCACCATGCTGGAACTGGAGGCCCGCCGCGACACCGTCGACGTCGTCGACGACCAGCGCGGCCAGCCCACCTGGAGCGCGGACGTGGCCGCCCGTATCGCCGATCTGGGGCCGAAGGCCGGCCGCGGCGCGACGGGTGTCTTCCACGCCACCGCGGCCGGCGAGGCCACCTGGTACGACCTGGCCCGCGAGGTGTTCCGCTCGATCGGCGCCGATCCGGACCGGGTGCGTCCCACCACCGGCGACGCCTTTCCCCGCCCCGCGCCCCGGCCGGCCTACAGCGTCCTCGCGCACGGCCGGTGGCGGGAGGTGGGTCTGTCGCCGCCACGGGACTGGCGCGCCGCCCTGGGGCAGGCGCTTCCCCTGATCCGCAAGGCGTCCTTCGACACGGTGTCCCTCAAGGAGTCCCTTCGTGAAACGCCATGAGTTCCTGCGGGAACTGCACAAGGCCACCGCCAACCGCAACTACCTGGAGATCGGCGTCAACGACGGCCGCAGCCTGCGGCTGTCCCGGGTGCCCAGCATCGCGGTCGATCCCGCGTTCAAGGTGACCTCGGAGATCCGCTGCGACGTCCACCTGGTGAAGGCCACCAGCGACGACTTCTTCGCGCGCCGCAACCCCCTCGCCCACCTCAAGGGCGGCCGCCACCCGCTGCGCAACCTCGCCCGGGGCCGCCGGCCGCTCGGCCACTGGGGCCGCACCACGCTCGACCTGTCCTTCATCGACGGCATGCACCTGTTCGAGTACGCGCTGCGCGACTTCATCAACGTCGAGAAGCACTCCGACTGGTCGAGCGTGATCGTCCTCGACGACATGCTGCCCCGCGGTGTCGACGAGGCTGCCCGCGACCGGCACACCACGGCCTGGACCGGTGACGTCTTCAAGCTCATCGAGATCCTGTCCCGCTACCGCCCCGACCTGGTGGCCGTCCCCGTCGACACCCAGCCGACCGGGCAGCTCGTCGTCTTCGGCGCCGACCCCCGCAACCCGGTGCTGCGCGAGAAATACCACGAGATCATCGCCGAGTTCGACGTGCCCGACCCGCAGAAGGTCCCCGAGGCGGTCCTGGAGCGGGTGCGCGCGGTGCGGCCCGAGACCCTGCTGCGGGCGGGTTTCTGGAAGCCCCTCGTACGGGCCCGCAACCGTGGTCTCGACCGCTCCCGGGGCTGGGAACCGCTGCGCGGAGCGCTGGAGCGGGCGACCGTCAGCCGCTGACCCGCAGCTCCTGGTAGCGGGCCCGGCAGGAGGCGTACGACGGCAGCAGCCCCGACGCCTCCGCCCGGGCCAGCGACGGCGCCCGCGCGTCCTTCGGCGACAGCACCGGCTCCACGCCCCCCGGCCAGTCGATGCCCAGGGCCGGGTCCAGCGGGTGCACCCCGTGCTCGTGCTCGGGCGCGTATCCGGTCGAGCAGAGGTAGACCACGGTGGCCTCGTCGGTGAGGGCCAGGAAGGCGTGGCCGAGGCCCTCGGCGAGGAACACCGCGTGCCGGGTGTCGTCGTCCAGCCGGACCGCCTCCCACCGCCCGAACCGGGGGGAGCCCACCCGCAGGTCGACCACCACGTCGAGCACCGCCCCGCGGACACAGGTGACGTACTTGGCCTGCCCCGGCGGCACGTCCGAGAAGTGCACCCCGCGCAGCACGCCCCGGCGGGAGACGGAGCAGTTGGCCTGGGCGATCCCCAGGTCGTAGCCGGTGGCCTCCCGGAACTCCGGCGCCCGGTACCACTCGTGGAAGCTGCCCCGCGCGTCCGGGAAGACCTTGGGTTCGAGCACCCAGGCCCCCTCGATGTCCAGTGGCCGCATGTCGTCACTTCCTCCGGGGCGTGATGCTCTGGAGTGCCCGGTACAGCGCCCGTCGCACCCTGCGGGCCAGCCGGCGCGAACCGGCGGGCTGAGGCGCCGGCACCACGAGGACGCCGTCCGACGCGACATGCAGGGCGAAGGGCAGCGGGTGGAAGCGCGGCCCCTCCACGTCCGGGGTGAGGCAGACCGTCGTCAGCCAGGTCCTGCCCAGCAGATCACCGACCGGCAGGACGGCCGCCAGCCGGCCGCCCGGCGACAGCGTCCCGAAGACCTCGCGCGAGCCGCCGGACTTCACCCCCGTCAGCCGCAGCAGCACATCGGCGGCCTCGGGCACGTGCAGCGGCAGGACCACATGGAGGCGGTCCTCCGCGACGGTGACATCGTCGGCCGCCACGCGGCCCAGGCCCAGCCGCCGGCCCGCGTGCCCGACGTCCAGCGCCAGGCTCGCGTACCGGTCGGTCCAGTACGGCAGCACCACGCGCCCCGCGACCACCCCGGCGGGCGGGACGGGACGGCCGTGGCGGGGCGCCGGTCCCAGCCGCAGCTCCTTCGTCCAGCCGCCCAGGCCGACGCGCACGAAGACGTCCCACAGGCCCTCAGCCGCCGGCCCGCCGCTCAGCGCGGTGGCGGGATCGATGGTGGCGGTCGCCCGCAGGACGAGCCGCACCTGGCTGCCGTCGCCGGCCGGGACCGTCTCCCGGACCACGTCCACCGGCTGGAAGTACTGCGCCGAGCTGGCCCGCTCCCGCAGCAGCAGGTCGGGCGCGGCCCGGTCGAACCGGCCCACGGTGTCCGTGCCCAGCCACCGGACGGCCTCGGCCACGTCCCGCGGCGGCCACTGCGGGGAACCCCCGGCGGACGGGAAGGTCATCGGCCCGCCGTCGTGCGTCAGCTCGGCGGCGAAGGCGATCCGCAGCACGCCGCCCTGCCAGGTGACGTCCTCCGGGTCGACGGCGAGCGCGACGCCCGCCTCCCACTCCGCGAAGGCGACGACGTCGTCGTAGCGTCCGTCGGCGGCCAGCGCGGCGACGACCCGCTGGGTGGGCTGGAGCGGCGCGGCCACACCCGGCCCGAACCGCTCGACGACGACCCCGTGGATCTCCTCGAACAGCTCCCTGCGGTAGTCCTCGGGCAGGCTCAGGAAGCGTCTGCCGCGCAGCCGCTCGACCATCTCCACGCGCAGCCACCGCCGGAACAGCTTGTCGCGCAGCGGCCCCGGCTCGGTGTAGCGCTCGACGACGTCGAGGGCCTCCCGGAGGTTCTTGAAGTACCCCACCGGGTCGAACCGCTGGAAGCCCGCGTTCGCGGCGTCGTCGCGTCTGACGTGGTAGTAGCAGACGTAATCGCCGAGCACCGAGACGTTGTCCGCGCGCAGATAGGCCTCGGTGACGAAGACATGGTCCTCCAGGCGCCGCCGCCCCTCGGGAAAGCGCAGGCCGGTGCGGTCCAGGAACGCCCGGCGGAGCATCTTGTGCGGGGTGAGGCTGTCGATCAGCGGCGCGTTCTCGACGGTGGCGTGCGGGCGATTGGTGCGGAACAGCTCCACCGGCACCGAGCGGCCCTTGCCGGCCATCTTGCCCACGACGACGTCGGCGTCGTTCGCGACCCCGTAGGCGTACATCCGCTCCAGGGCCTCGTCACCGAGATGGTCGTCGTTGTCGACGAACATGACGTACTCGCCCCGGGAGACGTCGATGCCGACGTTGCGGGGCTTGCCCGCCCAGCCGGAGTTCTCCTGGTGCACGACCCGGATCCGGGAGTCCTCGGCGGCGACCGCGTCGAGGAGCGCGGGGGTGGCGTCGGTGGAGCCGTCGTCGACGAAGATCACCTCGTACTCGTCCGGCGGGAGCGACTGTCTCAGCAGCGAGGCGAGACAGTCCTCGATGTAGGGACCGGGGTTGTAGACGGGGACGATGACGCTGACCTTGACCGGCATCGGGCTCCTGGCCCCCTTGCTGGATCGCTCTGCCGTGCGCGGGACGGAGGGTGCGCGTGGCCCGATGCTAACCCCGGCGCCGACGCCCCACCTGTCCGGATTGGTCCGAGTCGGGGATTTTGTAGTCTGGCGCCGTGCGCCTGCTGATGATGTCCGACACCCACCTACCCCGGCGCGCCAAGGCGCTGCCCGTCCCGCTGCTCGACGAGCTCCCGCACGCGGACGTGGTGATCCACGCCGGGGACTGGGTCGACACGGACACCCTCGACCTGCTGGAGCGCCGCAGCCGCCGGGTCGTCGGCGTGTACGGCAACAACGACGGGCCCGAGCTGCGCGCCCGGCTGCCCGAGGTCGCCTTCGCCGAACTGGGCGGACTGCGCTTCGGGGTCGTCCACGAGACGGGCCCCGCCCAGGGCCGGGAGGCCCGCTGCGCCGCCCGCTTCCCCGACCTGGACGTGCTGGTCTTCGGCCACAGCCACATCCCCTGGAACACCACCGCCCCCGGCGGACCCCGGCTGCTCAACCCGGGTTCCCCGACCGACCGGCGGCGTCAGCCGCACTGCACCTACCTGACCGCCACCGCGGCCGACGGACGGCTCACGGATCTCGTCCTGCACCGGCTGCCACCGCGCCGGTGACAGAGAACCGGGCCGCGCCCGGCCGAGAGGGTCGGGGGCGGCCCGGAACTTGCGAGTGTGCGTTGCTTCAACGGACCTCCTTCCTTCGCGAGACGAAGGACAGAGGACATGCATGCCTGTCCGTTATGGGCGGGTACCCCGTTCGCGCGCGCCTCACACCTCCTCGCGGAAATCGGGGCGGAAGGCGGCCGGCCCCCTCACTTCGCGCGGTGGATCGCTCCGGCCGTCGCGGTCAGCGGTGCCCCGCTGCCGCCCCAGCGCAGCGCGACGATCTCGGCGGCCACCGACACCGCCACCTCCTCGGGGGTACGGGCCCCCAGGTCCAGTCCGACCGGTGAGCGCAGGCGGGCCAGCTCGGCGTCCGTGAGTCCGGCCTCGACGAGTCGTGCCCGGCGTTCGTCGTGGGTACGGCGGCTGCCCATCGCCCCGATGTACGCGGCCGGCCGGCGCAGCGCCACCTCCAGCAGCGGCACGTCGAACTTCGGGTCGTGGGTCAGCACGCAGACGGCCGTACGGCCGTCGGTGTCCATGTCGCGCAGATACCGGTGCGGCCACTCCACGACCACCTCGACTCCCGGCGGGAAACGCTTCGGGGTGGCGAAGACCGGCCGGGCGTCGCACACCGTGACCCGGTAGCCCAGGAAGTCGCCGATCCGGGCCACGGCGGCCGCGTAGTCGATCGCGCCGAACACCAGCATGCGCGGCGGCGGCGCGAAGGAGTGCAGGAACACCGGGACGGCGTCCTCCCGCCGCTGGCCGCGCGGCCCGTAGTGCCGGACGCCGGTGACGCCGAGCGCGAGCTCGCCGCGCGCGTCGGCCGTGACGGCCGCGTCCAGGCCCTCCGTGCCCAGCGTGCCGGAGGTCCGGTCCGGCCAGACGGCGAGGGTGGCCCCGCGCGGCGCGGGGCCGTCGGTCACCGTGGCCACCGTCACCGGCTCGCCCGCGGCGACCGACTCCGCGACGGCGCCGAACGACGGGTCGAGGCCGGGCGTGACGGGACGGACCAGCAGCGTGATCTCGCCGCCGCAGGTCAGCCCCACGGCGAAGGCGTCCTCGTCGCTGTAGCCGAACGTCTCCAGCCGGGCCGCTCCGTCGGCCACGACCTCCCGGGCCAGCTCGAACACCGCGCCCTCCACGCAGCCCCCGGACACACTGCCCACGACCTCGTCGTCCGGCCCCACCGCCATCGCCGCGCCCGGGTCGCGCGGCGTGCTGCGGCTGACGGCGACCACGGTGGCGAGCCCGAACGGCGCACCGGCCGCGTACCACCCGTTCAGCACCGGGAGAATCTCGCGCACGATCGTTCCCTTCCGGCCGCGACGGCTGCGCCGCCCGCATCGGCCGTTTCCCCGAACGGTAGTCCGCAGCGGCTCCGCCCGCCGGTCCGCACCGGGCGGGGCACCTGGGGAACCGGCGCGGCCGGGTTGCCAACTGGGTTGACAGGGAATGAACTTACTCGTGGGTCAGAAGGTATTGACGGTGTCCGGAAATCACCGGACTGTAGTGGACATGCCGAATATCCGGGCTCGTCTGCTCGCTGTTCTGGTGGTCCTCTGCGGACTCTGTGGCTTCCTGACGGTGGCGGGCTCCCCGACCGCCGGCGCGGCCACGCTCCCCGACTCCCTCTCCTTCGACGGCACGGCGCTCACCGTCTCGGGCGGCCGCTTCGTCGACGCCAACGGCCGCGAGGTCGTCCTGCGCGGCTACAACGTCTCCGGCGAGACCAAGCTCGCGGAGAACAAGGGCCTGCCCTTCGCCTCCGTCGCCGACGCCAAGAAGTCCGCCACGGCCCTGCGCGCCCTCGGCGGCGGCAACTCCGTCCGCTTCCTGCTCTCCTGGGCCTACGCCGAACCGGTGCGCGGCCAGGTCGACACCACCTACCTGGCCGCCGCCACCGCCCAGATGGGCGCCTTCCTGGACGCGGGCATCCGGGTCTACCCCGACTTCCACCAGGACCTCTACTCCCGCTACCTGTTCAACTCGGGCAGCTGGTACACCGGCGACGGCGCCCCCGCGTGGGCGGTGGCACTCGGCGGCTACCCCGCCGAGTCCTGCGGCATCTGCTTCCTCTGGGGGCAGAACATCACCCAGAACGGCGCGGTGAAGGCCGCCCAGTACGACTTCTGGCACAACAACCACGGTCTCCAGGACTACTTCCTGGCCACCGCCCAGAAGACCATGGCGTACCTCAAGGCGAACCTCACCACCGAGCAGTTCACCGGCGTCCTGGGCTTCGACCCCTACAACGAGCCCTACGCCGGCACCTACGACTCCGGCCAGAACAGCCGCACCTGGGAACGCGACCTGCTGTGGCCCTTCTACGTGAGGTTCCGGGCCCGGATGGACGCGGCCGGCTGGACCGACAAGCCCGCCTTCGTCGAGCCGAACCTCTTCTGGAACGGCAACGTCAGCAAGGAGGAGGGCGGCCTCCTCGACGCGGGAACGCTCGGCTCCCGCTATGTCTTCAACACCCACTTCTACGACCAGAAGGCCATCTCCGGCGTCCTGATGTGGGGCAACGCGGAGGACGGCCAGTACGTGACCGACTTCGGCACGGTCCGCGACCGCGCGTCCGCAGCCGGGACGACGGCGATCGTCAGCGAGTTCGGCCACCCCCTGAACGGCACCACCGCCGGAAAGGCGCCGACCGTCCTGAAGGCGATGTACCAGGCCCTCGACTCCCGGGTGAAGGGCGCGAGTTGGTGGACCACCCCGGCGACCTCGGGACCGGTCCTGTCCGGTTCGCAGTGGCAGTGGGACATCTACAACGGCCGTCACCACGAGCTGATGAACGGCAACGCCGACAAGGTGCTCACGACCGGCGACGCCTGGAACGACGAGGACCTCTCCGCCGTACGCCTGGACGACAGCGGCACCGCCACCCTCCGTCAGGACGCCCGGCTGCTCGACCGGATCTACCCGAGCGCCACCTCCGGCACCACCGTCGCCTTCACCTACGAGGACCGCTCCCGCGACGGCTCCACCACCCTCACCTGGAACCCGGTCCCCAGCACCCTGCCCAGCACGAAGCAGCTCGTCGGCTCCGGCCAGTACGGGCTGCTGGTGTGGCGTTCGAACGGCGGCACGGCACCCACCGAACTGCATCTGCCGGCCTCCTTCCCGACCGCCACGACGACCGTCGTCTCCGACCTCGGCACGGTGTACGCCCCGCCCGTGTACACGACGACCACGAAGATCGCCGCGGCCGCCGAACCGGGCGGTACGGGCAGCCGGCGCCTGCTGCTCGGCGCGCCCGACTCGGGCACCGTGCACTACGCCCTGGTCACCAACGGGGCGACCGCGCCGTCCGCGACCCTGCTGGCCGCCGCCCGCACGGAGCTGTCGGCGTGGGTGACTCAGAAGGTGGGGTAGCCCCACCGGGCACGAGAGCACGACAGCACGGTGTACGACAGGAGGGGTGGGGGGGGGGGTCCGCCCCCCCCCCCCCCGGGGGGGGGGGGCCGCCCCCGGGGCGCGGTGCGCGCCACGTCGCCGCGCCCTGGCCGGTCCCGCCCCCCGGTGGTTGGTGGCCCACCCGCACCGCCACCACCC
>NZ_JBHVYO010000003.1:88311-138976 GCF_042880655.1 Streptomyces sp. NPDC058295 | reverse complement strand
GTGGGGGGGGGGGGGCTTCCCATGTGGGGGGGCCCCCCCCGCGGCGACGCCCCCACCCCCCCCCCCCCCCCCCCCGCGGGGGGGGGGGGGGGCCCCCCCCCACCCACCCCTCCGGTGCGAGAAGCCGTCAGCCGGCGCTCGTTCCGCTCCAGTTCGCCGCGACATGGCCGATCCGGACCCGCTGTGGATGGTCGCCCACCGGCACCGACACGACCTTCTGTCCGGTGGCGAAGTCGATCGCCGTGACCTGGTCGGCGCCGCTCTCGGAGATCACGCAGCTCTTGCCGTCACCGCTGACCGTGGCCCAGTAGGGCTTGGAGGCGGTGACCAGCGGGCCCTCCTGAAGCGTCGCGCGGTCGACGACCGTCGCGTAGTCGTCCATGGTGCCCGCCACGCACAGCTTGCTGCCGTCGGGGCTCATCGAGATGCCGTGGTGGCGCGAGTCGTTGACGAAGGTGGTGCGGTCGTCGCTGGTCGCCGGGTTCTTCGGCAGGGTCTTCGTCCGGGTGATGCGGTCCGTGGCGAGGTCGTACTCGAAGAAGCCGTTGAAGAACGAGACCTGGAAGTACAGCTTGGACTCGTCCGGTGAGAAGACCGCCGGACGCACCGCGTCCGAGTAGTCCGTGAGACCGATCGCGTCCAGCCGCTGCCGCATGTCGATGACCTTGACCTGCTGGTACGTGGTCGCGTCGATGACGGTGATGCGCCGGTCGCCCTTCGTGAAGTCCTGCCACGGGGCGTCCTGCGAGGTGTTCACGTCGCCGATCGACATGTTGTAGATGTACTTGCCGTCCTTGGTGAAGATGTTCTCGTGCGGCTTGTCGCCGGTCTTGAACGAGCCCAGTTGCTTGCCGGTGACGATGTTCAGCACATGCACGGTGTTCGAGATCGACGCGGAGACCGCCACCCGGGTGCCGTCGGGCGAGACGGCCATGTGGTCGGAGCGGTAACCGGACACCGGGAAGCGCCAGTTGATTTTCCCGGTGGCCAGGTCGATGGAGACGACGTCGGCGAAGCTGGGCCGGGAGACGACCACCGAGGCGCCGTCCGGCGTGGTGTACATGTCGTCGACGAACTGGTCGTGGCCCTCGCCGACACCGTTGCGGATGGCCTGGAAGTAGATCCACTTGATCGGGTCGGCGTTGATCGCCGCCATCCGGGCGTCCTTGTCGGGGATCACGTTGATCCGGCCGATCTTGGCGAAGTCACCGCTGGACCTGATGACGTCCGCGGTGCCCTCCCAGTTGTTGCCGACGAAGAGCACCTCGCGCAGTGCGGCGGCGGTCGGGGCGTCGGAGACGGCGGTGGCGGCGGTGGCGGGGGCGGTGACGGTCAGGACGAGGGCGGCGGCTACGGAGCAAAGGTGCCTGGATCTGAAGGCAGGCATGGCTGCTCTCTCCTCTGGGGGCGGAAGCGTGGGGGCAGGGCGGAACAGGGCCGCCCAGTCTGAACACGGAGGCATTCAGACTTTACTTACTGGAAAGTAAGGAAGGTGGGCCCTTCGCCACAAGACTCCGTACACGACAAAATTGGCGGCGGGGGAGCACGGAACGACGAGGGAGGGTCAGTGGCGGGCAGGCTCAGGGCGCCGACCGGCCGTTACGGTGGCAAGACCGCCGAGCAGCGGCAGGCCGAGCGGCGCGGAAGATTCCTGGCGGCGGCCTTGCGGCTGTTCGGGGACATTCCCGGCTATCGCGGCACGACGGTCGCGTCGCTCAGCGAGGCGGCCGGTCTGTCGACCCGCCAGTTCTACGAGGAGTTCCGCACCCTCGAGGACGTCCTGGCCGCGCTGCACCTCCAGGTCAACGACTGGGCCGAGGAGGCGGTCCTGGCCGCCTTCACCACCGCCCAGGACATGCCGCTCCTGGAGCGGGTCACCGCGATCTTCCGCGCCTACGCGGCCGACGTGACCTCCGACCCGCGCCGCATCCGGATCACCTTCGTGGAGATCGTCGGGGTCAGCCCCCGGCTGGAGGAACAGCGACTGGCCCGCCGCGCCCGCTGGGTCGACCTCATCTGCGCCGAGGCGTCGGCGGCCGCCGCCCGCGGCGAGGCGGCCCCCCGCGACTACCGCCTCGCGGCGACGGCCTTCATCGGCAGTGTCAACGGTCTCCTCCACGACTGGAGCGCCGGGTGGGTGGACGCGACCCTGGACGAGGTGGTCGACGAGCTGGTGTGCCAACTGCTGGGAATACTGCGACCCCCGGGGTGGGCGCCCGAGCCGGCCTAGCCGCTCCCGACCTGGCCGCTTCCGCCCTGCCCCTCCCGCCTAGCTGCTTCCGCCCCGGCCGCTTCCGCCCGACCGGTCGGACGGGCCGGGCGACAGCCGCCCCACGGCCTCCACCACCCGTCCCACCCCGTCCTCCGCGCGCACCCGGGTCCCCAGCTCCCCGGCCCGCTCGCGGAAGCCGGGCTCCCGGGTGACCCGCACCAGCGCGGCGGTCAGGGTCTCTGCCGTCAGCCGGCGCAGTGGCACCGCGTTCGGCGCCACGCCGAGGCCGACCAGGCGGTCGGCCCAGAAGGCCTCGTCGAACTGGACCGGCACCGGCACGGCGGGGACCCCGGCCCGTACGCCCGCCGCCGTCGTCCCCGCGCCGCAGTGATGGACCACCGCGGCCGTCTCCGGGAACAGCAGCGCGTGCGGGACGTCGTCGACGGTCAGCATGTCGTCGCCGTCGGCCGCGAGGCCCGCCCAGCCGCGCTGGATCACCCCGCGCAGCCCCGCCCGCCGCAGCGCCCGGACGATCTCGGCGCTCAGCCGCCGCGGGTCGGGCACGGTCGCGCTGCCCAGCCCGACGAAGACCGGCGGCGGCCCGGCGTCGAGGAACTCCCGCAGGGTGGGCGGGAGTCGGCTCTCCCGGTCGTACGGCCACCAGTACCCGGTGACGTCCAGCTCCGCCCGCCAGTCGCGGGGCCGGGGCACCACCAGCGGGCTGAAACCGTGCAGGACCGGCCAGCCGTGCCGGGCTCGGCCGCGCAGACCGGTGCCGGGACGGCGTACGGCGGGCAGCCCCAGCCGGGCCCGTACCGCCGGCACGACCGGCGCGAAGATCTGCTCGACGGCCACCCCGACCCCGTGCCCGGCGAGCCGGTTGCCGACCGCTCCCCATGAGCCGCCGCCCAGCATCGGTGGCGCGAACTCCCTGGTGGGGGCGACGGGTTGGAGGTAGAGGCCGAGGCTCGGCAGGGACAGTCCCGCGGCGATGGTGTGCCCCAGTGGCGCCACCGAGGCAGACAGCAGCAGGACGTCGCTCGCGTACGCGGCGGTCAGCAGGTCGTCGGTCATCCGCCCCACCAGTGACCGTGCGATCCGGGCCACCCGCAGCAGCTTGCCCGGACCGGTGGTGCTGCGGTGCAGCCCCCGGCCCCGCTCGGACTCCAGCTCCGCCCGCGGATCCACCGGCAGCGCGTGGAAGCCGACCCCCGAGCCGGCCACCAACGGTGCGAACCGCGCGTGGGTGACCAGGGTGACCTCGTGTCCCGCCCGCACCAGCCCATGGCCCAGCCCCGTGAAGGGGGCCACGTCACCCCGGGAGCCCGCTGTCATGATCGCCACTCGCACGACGGACAGTATGGGGGCGGGGCGCCCGGCCCGGGGTGAACGACCTTGCGAAAGTGGCCACTTCGTCGTTGAGAGCGGTCACATCACTTCTGTCGCAGCCGTTGACTTCACTCTCCGGCGGCTCTACTTTCGGCGCGCAACGCGTTCGGTTTGCCGACCCTTGTTCGATATTTCGAAGCTTGGAGCCGCCGTATGTTTCCCCCACCCCCCGCGCGCCCGGTCCGGCGCTGGAGATCCGCCGCCGCCCGGGTCCTCGCCCTGCTGCTGACGGTGACCGCCGCCCTGGTGTTCGCCCAGCCCGGCCCGGCGCAGGCCGCGACCTCGCGGCAGATCGCCGTGCCCACCGCCCCGATGGGCTGGGCCTCCTGGAACAGCTTCGCCGCGAAGATCGACTACAACGTCATCAAGCAGCAGGTCGACGCGTTCGTCGCCGCGGGACTGCCGGCGGCCGGCTACAAGTACATCAACATCGACGAGGGCTGGTGGCAGGGCACCCGCGACAGCGGGGGCAACATCACCGTCGACGAGTCCGAGTGGCCCGGCGGCATGAGCGCCATCGCCGACTACATCCACGGCAAGGGCCTCAAGGCCGGGATCTACACGGACGCCGGCAAGGACGGCTGTGGCTACTACTACCCGACCGGCCGGCCCGCCGCCCCGGGCAGCGGCAGCGAGGGCCACTACGACCAGGACATGCTCCAGTTCTCGCAGTGGGGCTTCGACTTCGTGAAGGTCGACTGGTGCGGCGGTGACGCCGAGGGCCTGGACGCGGCGACGGCCTACACCGCGATCAGCGGTGCCGTCACGAAGGCGACGGCCGCCACCGGGCGCCCGCTCACCCTCTCCCTCTGCAACTGGGGCTACCAGAACACCTGGAACTGGGCCCCCGGCCTCGCCCCGATGTTCCGGACCAGCACCGACATCATCTACTACGGCAACAACCCGTCGATGACGAACCTGCTGTCCAACTTCGACCAGGGCCTGCACCCCACCGCCCAGCACACCGGCTACTACAACGACCCGGACATGCTGATGGTCGGCATGACCGGCTTCACCGCCGCCCAGAACCGCACCCACATGAACCTGTGGGCGGTCTCCGGCGCCCCGCTCCTCGCCGGCAACGACCTGACCACGATGACCACGGAGACGGCGAACATCCTCAAGAACCCCGAGGTCATCGCCGTCGACCAGGACGCGCGCGGCCTCCAGGGCGTCAAGGTCGCCGAGGACGCCTCCGGGGCGCAGGTGTACGGCAAGGTCCTCGCGGGCAACGGCAAGCGTGCCGTCGTCCTGCTCAACCGGACCTCCGCCGCCCAGAACATCACCGTCCGCTGGTCCGACCTGGGTCTGACCAGCGCCTCCGCCACCGTCCGTGACCTGTGGGCCCGCGCCGACGTCGGCTCGTACGCCACGGGTTACACGGCGAACGTCCCGGCGGGCGGCTCGGTCATGCTCACCGTCACCGGCGGCACCGAGGCCTCGGGCAGCACCTACACCGGCACGTCGAGCTTCTCCGGCGTGGTCGCCGGGAACACCGGCCTGAAGGTCGTCGACGTCGCCTACACCAACACGGCCTCCACCGCCCGTACCGCGACGCTGAAGGTCAACGGCCAGACCGCGACGACGGTCTCCTTCCCGCCGACGGGCTCCGCGCAGGGCACCGTCTCCCTCCAGGTGGCCCTGTCGAAGGGCTCGTCCAACACGCTCGCCTTCACGAACGCCCCGACCCTCGCCGACATCACGGTCAAGCCCCTCGCCGGCGCGAACGGCACCCTCGTCGTCGGCAAGCAGTCCGGCCGCTGCCTGGACCTGTACAACAGCACGATCACCAACGGCACCCAGGCCGAACTGTGGGACTGCAACGGCGGCTCCAACCAGGCCTGGACGTACACCTCCCGCAAGGAGCTCGTGGTGTACGGGAACAAGTGCCTGGACGCCTACAACCTCGGCACCACCAACGGCACCAAGGTCGTCATCTGGGACTGCAACGGCCAGAACAACCAGAAGTGGAGCGTCAACAGCGACGGCACGATCACCAACGTCAACGCGGGGCTGTGCCTCGACGCCAACGGGGCGGGCACGGCCAACCGCACCCCGATCGTGCTCTGGACCTGCGGCACCGCCGACAACCAGAAATGGACGCTGACCTGACCCTCCGGGCCGGGGCCCGGCCCACGGGTCGGGCCCCCGTCACCCCCAGGCAGAGGTGTCCGAGCGCAGGTTGACGGGGAACCGGCCGGACGTTTCCCGTGTCTGTCGACATGCCGGACCAGTCGACGTGCGGGACCAGGGGGGACCATGTCTTCGGACACCAGCGGGGCCGAGCCGGTCAGGAGCGGGGGCGGGCGCGTCCGGCGCGCGGTGTTCCGCCTCGTCATGGCCGCCCTGATCCTGCTGCTCGCCGGACGCACCTACCAGGAGACGGCCGTGGCGCTCGCCCGGTCGGACGGATCCCTGCACACCGCCGAGGCGAGCGTGACGGGGCTGACCTCGCACACGGTCTCCGGGTACTCGGGCGGCGGCCAGGCCGGCGGCAGCGGCACGTACTTCACCCACACCGAGTACACCGTCCGACTCGCCCTGGGCGAAGGGCAGAAGAGGGTCGACAAGGTCGCGGACCAGGTCGGGCACGACCTCTGGGAGGGCAAGCGGGTCGTGCTCGGCCTGTGGCACGGCCGGGTCGTGGAGATCGACGGTCAGGACGTCTGGCGCGGCTGGCACTTCGGGACGCTGGACGTGACACTGATCGTGCTGACCCCGCTGACGACGGCCTATCTGATCTCGCTCGCCGTGTCCGCCGCCGCCTTCCTGGCGGCCAGGACTGGCCGGGTCCGGGCGAGCCGCGACGACCGCTTCGGACCGTGCGCGCTCGGGGCGGCCGTCGGCATGGCGGCGCTGCTCGCGCTCCTCGTCGGCGCGGCCTTCGGCAACGTCCTCGCGTACTGGCCCGCCGTGCCCGTCTGTGCCGGCACGGCGGTGGCACTGGCGAGGCTGGGCGCGGTGATCCGGCGCCTCGGGCGCATCGCCGCCGAGAACACCCCCGCCGGCACGGGAAGCGCGTCGGCGCCGGTCTGATCCCCCGCGTCCACGAGAGCCGCGACCGGCCGCGCGCGGGTAGCGCTCAGCGATGCCGGCCGTACCGGGTGCGAACGGCACGCGGGGTCGGCGGACGGGGAAGGGACCGTACGGCTCGCAGCGCCGTCCGCAGCAGCGCGACGGACACCAGCCCACCAGCCGCGGTGACCGGTACCGACGGCGCGGTCCGGGGCGGACGCGACCGCCCCCGCGCCGCCCGCACCGAGAAGGTCCAGGTCAGCCGGGAGTTGACCTGGACCCCTGCGGTCTTCCTGCCTACTCGTCCCATGCCTGGATCATGGTCTGCTCGACGATCTTGCCGTCCCGCAACGTGATCATCGACTCGGCGAGGACGCGCACGCCGTCCGAGTACCGGCACGACTCGCTGAAGGCGGCGCGGTCGCCCTGGACGATGCACTCCTCGAGCTTGTGGGTCATGTCCCGGCTGTAGACGTCCTCGAGCATCCGGCCGATCTCGTCGCGCCCGTGCAGCACTTTGGGTTGGCTGGGCTGGGTGTTGTGATCGATGACGCGGATCTCCGCGTCATCGGCGTAGAGCGACAGCAAAGCCGTCGCGGTGTCGCCCTCCACGCCTCTGCGCAGGGTGTCGGTGTCGAAGGCGGAGCCTGCCGCGGTGCCCATGGTGACCTCCTCGGAGGGCCGCGGCCAGGGGAGGTCGGGCCGCCCGACCCTCACCTTCGAGGCTCCTCCGGCAGGCGCTGCTCGGCAAGCGCAGCCGGTCACCTCCGCCTGTCGGGTGAGCGCCGCCGCCCACCCGTGTCCGCGAGGGCACCGGTGGCGTTGCTGTAGGCATGATCTCCACTCGACGCATCGCCGCTCTCGCCGCTCTCGCCGCCGGGGTCACGGGCCTCGCGGCGCCCATGGCGAGCGCGGCCGAAGCCCCGGCCACCGGCCGAATCAACCCGATGACCGTGCTGGACTCGCTCGCCACGAGCCAGATCCCCGCGGAGTACCGGGCCGACCTCCCGCCGGTCTCGCGGCAGCTGGGCGAGCTCAACAAGGTCAGCGAGCTCGAGAAGCTGAACGAGCTGCACCAGGTCACCGACCTCGTCGCGCCCGTGACCGGGCTGCTGCCCGCGATCGGCTGAGCGTCTCAGGCAGCACCACGGGGGCCGTCCGGACGACCGGGCGGCCCCCACCCGCGTGCGGGCCCGCTCACTCGACCGTCGCCAGGAACTGCGTGGCCGCCAGCTCCGCGTAGAGCGGGTCGCCCGCCACCAGTTCACGGTGTGTCCCCACCGCGCGGACCCGGCCCGCGTCCATGACGACGATCCGGTCGGCCATCGTGACCGTCGACAACCGGTGCGCCACGACGAGGACGGTCGTCGTCCGGGCGACATCGGCGACGGTGTCGCGCAGCGCCGCCTCGTTCACCGCGTCCAACTGGGAGGTCGCCTCGTCCAGGAGGAGGAGCCTCGGGTGGCGCAGCAGCGCGCGGGCGATGGCCACCCGCTGCCGCTCGCCGCCGGACAGCTTCGTCCCGCGATGCCCGACCAGGGTGTCCAGCCCCTGCGGCAGCCGTTCGACCAGGCCCTCCAGCCGGGTCGTCTTCAGCACGCCCCGCACGGCGTCATCGTCCGCCGAAGGGTTCCCCAGCAGCAGGTTGTCGCGCAGCGAGCCCGACAGCACGGGAGCGTCCTGCTCGACGTAGCCGATGGAGGAGCGCAGCCGGGACAGGTCCCAGTCCGCGAGGTCGCGCCCGTCGAGGGCGATCGTGCCGGACTCCGGGTCGTAGAACCGCTCGATGAGCGAGAACACCGTGGTCTTGCCCGCGCCCGAAGGGCCGACGAACGCGGTCATGCCCCGGGCCGGCACGGTGAACGTCACCCCGTGGTGGACGTACGGCAGGTCGTCGGCGTACCGGAACCGGACGTCGGTGAAGTCCAGCGAGGCCGGTTCGGCGGCGGGCGAGGGCAGCGGCTCGGGCCGGGACGCCGGCTCGGCGGGCAGCCGCAGGGCCTCCTGGATGCGGCTCAGGGCCGCCGAGCCCGTCTGGTACTGGGTGATCGCGCCGACGAGCTGCTGGATCGGCGACATGAGATAGAAGACGTACAGCAGGAACGCCACCAGCGTGCCGATCTCGATGGCGCCCGTCGCGACCCGCGCCCCGCCCACCGCGAGGACGGTGATGAAGGCCGTCTGCATCGCCAGACCTGCCGTGTTGCCCGCGGCCGCCGACCACTTGGCGGCCCGCACGCTCTGCCGCCAGGACTCCTCCGCCGCCGCGTGCAGCGTCTCCTCCTCACGGTGCTCGGCGCCCGACGCCTTCACCGTGCGCAGCGCGCCGAGCACCCGCTCCAGCGAGGCGCCCATCACACCGACCGCGTCCTGCGCCCGGCGGCTCGCCCGGTTGATCCGCGGCACGATCACGCCCAGGACCGTCCCCGCACAGACGATCACGGCCAGCGTGACCCCCAGCAGCACCGGGTCCACCAGGCCCATCATCGCGACCGTGGCGGCCAGGGTGAGCCCGCCGGTGCCGAGGCCCACCAGAGAGTCGGTGGTCACCTCGCGCAGCAGCGTCGTGTCGGAGGTGATCCGGGCCATGAGATCGCCGGGCTCGCTCCGGTCGACGGCGGTGATCCGCAGCCGCAGCAGATACGAGGAGAGCGCCCGCCGCGCGCCGAGCACCACCGACTCCGCGGTGCGCCGCAGCACGAACGAACCCAGCGCGCCCACCGCCGAGTTGGCGACGACCAGGGCCGTCAGCGCGAGCAACGCGCCCGATATGGAACGGTCCTGGCCCAGGTCGTCGATCAACTTCCGTGCCACCAGGGGCAGGAGCAGCCCGGTGGCGCCGGTGACCAGGGACAGCGCCGCACCCACCAGCAGGGACCGGCGGTGTGGCCGTACGTAGTCGAGCAACAGCCGCCACGGGGGCCGGTCGCCGGCGGTCTCTGCGATGGTCACGGGGCTCCTCGGGAGGTCGGGTGGCAGGCCTCAGGCTACGTCGGCCGCCGCGCGCCGTGGCCGGGCAGGGCGGGTTCGGGGCGGGCGTCGGCCCTGCCGCCCGTGCCCTTACCGATCAGTCACGCGTAGGGTCGGCAGCGGGGCGGACGACCGCCGACGAAAGGGGCAGCACCATGCCGCAGGAAGTGCGCGCAGTGATCGCGCCGGGGAAGAACGAGCCGGTACGGGTGGAGACGATCGTGGTCCCCGACCCCGGTCCCGGCGAGGCCGTGGTGCAGGTGCAGGCCTGCGGGGTCTGCCATACCGACCTGCACTACAAGCAGGGCGGGATCAACGACGAGTTCCCCTTCCTGCTCGGTCATGAGGCGGCGGGTGTGGTGGAGGCGGTCGGCGAGGGCGTCACCGACGTCGCTCCCGGCGACTTCGTCATCCTGAACTGGCGTGCGGTGTGCGGGCAGTGCCGGGCGTGTCTGCGCGGCAAACCCTGGTACTGCTTCGACACCCACAACGCCAAGCAGCGGATGACCCTGACCGACGGCACCGAACTGTCCCCGGCGCTGGGCATCGGGGCGTTCGCGGAGAAGACCCTGGTGGCGGCCGGGCAGTGCACGAAGGTCGACGCGTCGGTGTCGGCGGCGGTGGCGGGGCTCCTGGGCTGCGGGGTGATGGCCGGCATCGGCGCGGCGATCAACACCGGCAACGTGGGCCGCGGCGACACGGTCGCGGTGATCGGCTGCGGCGGTGTCGGTGACGCGGCGATCGCCGGGTCGAACCTGGCCGGAGCCGCGAAGATCATCGCCGTCGACATCGACGACCGCAAACTCGAGACCGCCCGCAAGATGGGCGCCACGCACACGGTCAACTCCAAGGAGACCGACCCCGTCGAGGCGATCCGCGAGCTGACCGGCGGCTTCGGCGCGGACGTGGTGATCGAGGCCGTGGGCCGTCCGGAGACCTACAAGCAGGCCTTCTACGCCCGTGACCTGGCGGGCACGGTCGTCCTGGTCGGTGTACCGACCCCGGAGATGAAGCTCGAACTGCCCCTGCTCGACGTCTTCGGGCGCGGTGGCGCGCTGAAGTCGTCCTGGTACGGCGACTGTCTGCCCTCCCGCGACTTCCCGATGCTGATCGACCTGCATCTGCAGGGCCGCCTGGATCTGGGGGCGTTCGTGACCGAGACCATCCGACTCGACGAGGTGGAGCAGGCGTTCGAGCGCATGCACCACGGAGACGTCCTTCGCTCGGTGGTGGTGCTGTGATGGCCGCGCGCATCGAACGCCTCGTCACCTCCGGCCAGTTCAGCCTCGACGGCGGCACCTGGGACGTCGACAACAACGTGTGGATCGTCGGCGACGACCACGAGGCGATCGTCATCGACGCCGCGCACGACGCCGAGGCCATCCTGGCCGCCGTGGGCGACCGCCGGCTGACGGCCATCGTGTGCACCCACGCCCACAACGACCACGTCTCCGCCGCGCCCGCCCTCGCCGACGCGACCGGCGCCACGATCTGGCTGCACCCCGACGACCTGCCGCTGTGGAAGCTCACCCACCCGGACCGCGAGCCCGACGCCCACCTGGCCGACGGCCAGGTCATCGAGGCCGCCGGCACCGACCTCACCGTCCTGCACACCCCCGGGCACGCGCCCGGCGCGGTCTGCCTGTACGACCCCGGCCTCGGGGTGCTCTTCACCGGCGACACCCTCTTCCAGGGCGGACCGGGCGCCACCGGTCGCTCCTGGTCCCACTTCCCGACGATCATCACCTCCATCAGGGACCGGCTGCTCGCCCTGCCGCCCGAGACGAAGGTGTTGACCGGACACGGCGACACGACGACCATCGGCGCGGAGGCCCCCCATCTGGAGGAGTGGATCGCCCGGGGGCACTGAGAGCGGCCGCGGCCCGCGCCCGACCGGGTGACCCGGCGGGGAAAAGCCGACAGGAGATGTCCGGCTTCCGCGCGATCCTCGTGCACGCCATCGATCCTCGATGACGACACCGACGGAACACGCGCAGGAGGTCGGACATGTCCGGTCCGCTGGAAGGCAAGGTCGCCCTGGTCGCCGGGGCGACACGGGGTGCGGGACGCGGCATCGCCGTGGAACTGGGGGCGGCCGGTGCCACCGTCTACGTGACGGGACGCACCACCCGCGCCCGGCGCTCCGAGAGCGACCGCCCCGAGACGATCGAGGACACCGCCGACCTGGTCACCGGGGCGGGCGGCCACGGCATCGCCGTGCCCACCGACCACCTCGACCCGGCCCAGGTCCGCGCCCTCGTCGACCGGGTCGCGGACGAGCAGGACCGCCTCGACGTCCTCGTCAACGACATCTGGGGTGCCGAACACCTCTTCGCATGGGACACCCCGGTCTGGGATCACGACCTCGACAACGGGCTCCGGCTGCTCCGGCTCGCCGTCGAGACCCACGCGATCACCAGCCACCACGCGCTGCCGCTGCTGCTGCGCCGGCCCGGCGGACTGGTCGTCGAGATGACCGACGGCACCACCGAGTACAACCGTGACACCTATCGCGTGAACTTCTTCTACGACCTCGCCAAGACATCCGTCCTGCGGATGGCCTTCGCCCTCGGCCACGAACTCGGTCCGCGCGGCGCCACCGCCCTCGCGCTCACCCCCGGCTGGCTGCGGTCGGAGCTGATGCTCGAACAGTTCGGTGTACGCGAGGACAACTGGCGGGACGCCCTGGAGCGCGTCCCCCACTTCGCCATCTCGGAGACACCCCGCTACGTCGGCCGGGCGGTCGCCGCGCTGGCCGCCGACCCCGACGTGGCCCGCTTCAACGGCCGGTCCCTGTCCAGCGGAGGCCTCGCCCCGGTGTACGGCTTCACCGACCTCGACGGCAGCCGCCCGGACGCCTGGCGCTACATGGTCGAGGTGCAGGACCCCGGGAAGGCGGCGGACACCACCGGCTACCGCTGAGTGCTCAGGGGCCGGCGAGCGGACCGGTCGCCCACCGCGCCGGGTGCCCCGGCGGCAGGGCGAGATCCTCGCGCACGGCCGCGTAGTACCCCTCGCGTCCGGCCCGCTGCCGCTCCAGCAGCTCCTGCCAGGCCTGTGGATCGTGCGTTCCCTCGCGCATGAACCGCTCCATCTCCATCACCGTGGTCACCCACGCCCGCGCCCGTTCCACCACCTCCCGGCTGCCCAGCATGAGCAGCGCCTCGCCGGCCGGGTCGCGTCCGTCGGTCGCCTCCGCGAGCAGCGGCTCGGCCTGCGCGGGGGACAGGGGGTGCGGGTGCGGGTCGTTGCCGAGGTGGGAGGCGACGCGGTAGGTGAGGTTCACCGACTTCTTGAGCGCCCGCGCGTAGTCGCCGTACACGCTCAGCCGCCGCTCCTCCCACCGGGCCGCCGTCTCGCGCCGGAACCTGGCCCCGTCGCTGCGCACGATCGCCAGATACGAGCCGAGGGCGCCGACCACGACACCGATGAGAGCGGGGAGTTGCTGGAGGAAGGCGGACATCTCCGCACGGTCTCCGTCCTGTTGACGTGGTAGAGGCCCTTAACGGCCCGTGCAGATCTTTTCACTTGTCCACCCGGAGAACGTCGGGCAGCGTGCAACCGTGCACACCCCCAGCGAGCCGACCGTCTCACCCTGGCGCGTCCGCGACTTCCGCGTCCTGTTCTCGGCCACCGCGCTGAGCCAACTCGGCACGAACGTGAGTTACGTGGCCGTACCCCTCGTCGCGGTGACCGCGCTCGACGCGAGTCCCGGACAGGTCGGTGCCCTGGCCGCGCTGAGCACGGTGGCGTTCCTGTTCATCGGGCTGCCGGCCGGGGTCTGGGTGGACCGGATGCGGCACGGCCGGATCCTGATCGGCGCGGACCTGGGCCGGGCCGTGCTGTTCTCCTCCGTGCCCGTCGCCTGGTGGTCCGGCACGCTCACCCTCGCCCACCTGTACGCGGTGGTCCTGCTCAACGGGTGCGCGACCGTGTTCTTCGACGTCGGCTCGCAGAGCGTGCTGCCCCGGCTGGTCGACCGCGCCGCCCTGGTGCCGGCCAACACGGCCGTCGTGAGCCTCCAGGCCGTGGGCAACATCGCTGGACGCGGCGCGGGCGGCGGACTCGTCCAACTGCTCACCGCACCCGTGGCCGTGCTGTGCGCGGCCGGCGCCTACCTCGTCTCCGCGCTCCAGCTCTGCGCACTGCGGCCGGGCGACGAACCGCCGCGCCCTGCGCCCGAGAGCCGGCTGGGCGCCCAGATCGCGGAGGGTGTACGGCACGTCCTCGGTGACCGGGAGCTGCGGGCGCTCGCGCTCACCGCCGCCCTCAGCAACTTCGGCTCGCAGATCGTCACCACCATGCTGCCGATCCTGTTCGTCCGTGAACTCGGCCTGTCCGCAGGCGCCTTGGGGCTGTTCTGGGGAGCGGGCGGGCTCGGGCTGCTGCTCGGCGCGTGGTGCGCCCGCCCGCTGGCCGCACGGTTCGGACACGGCCGGGCACTCGGCCTCACCGGGTCGGTCCTGGCACCCGCGGCCCTGCTCGTGCCCCTGGTCGGCCGGGGGTCCTGGCTGTGGATCGCGGGGGCGGCCTGGGTGCTGACCCTGCTCAAGACCGGCGTGGACAACGTCCTCGGGGTGAGTCTGCGCCAGCGGATGACCCCGGACGCCCTCCTGGGCCGGATGAACGCCACCTTCCGCTTCATCCTGACCGGGGCGCTGGCGGTGGGCGCCGCCGTCTCCGGCCTGATCGGCGAACTGGCCGGAGTGCGGGCCACCCTCTGGGTGGGCGGCGCGCTGCTGGCGGTGAACTTCCTGCCCGTGTTCCTCTCCCCGGTCCGCACCCGTCGCGAACTCCCGCAGCAGCGCGGCACGGTGCCGATCAGCCGGAAAGTGCCGCGGTGAGCGCCTTCAGCACCCGCTCCCCGTCCGCCTGCGACGTACGCCAGTTGCTGAACGCCGCCCGCAGCGCCGGTACCCCGCCGTACACCGTCGGCGTCAGGAACGCCTCCCCGGACGCGGCCACGGCCTCCGCGAGCGCGCCGACCCGCTCCTGCGTCGGGTCGTCGGCGAGGGTGAAGCAGACGACGTTCAGCCGCACCGGGGCCAGCAGCCGCAGCCCGTCCAGTGCGGCGATCCCCGCACCGAGCCGGGCCGCGAGGTCCACGCTGCGCTCGACGATCTCGCGGTGCCCGGCCCGCCCGTAGGCCACCAGCGAGAACCAGGCCGGCAGCGCCCGCAGCCGCCGCGAGTTCTCCGGTGTGAGATGGACGAAGTCGGGCTCGCCGGTGGGCAGCCCGAGATACGGCGAGGCGTTGTGGAAGACCCGTACCTGGAGGTCGCGGCGGCGGGTGAACTGCACGGCCGCGTCGTACGGCACGTTGAGCCACTTGTGCAGGTCCACACAGACCGAGTCGGCCAGGTCGAGCCCGTCCACGAGGTGCGCGTACGCGGGGGAGAGAGCGGCGAAACCGCCGAACGCCGCGTCCACGTGCAGCCAGAAGTCGTACCGCTCCTTCAGGGCGGCGATCGCCCGCAGATCGTCGAAGTCGACGGTGTTGACGGTGCCCGCGTTGGCCACGACGACCGCCGGCCGCCCGTCCAGCGTGGCCAGCCGCGTCTCGAGCGCGTCGACGTCGACGGCCTCCCGGCCGTCGAGCACGGGCACCTGCCGCAGCCGGTCCCGGCCGATGCCCAGCACCGAGAGCGCCTTGGCGACACTGGAGTGCGGGCTGCCCGAGAGCACCTCCACGGGACCCAGAGCGGCCGCGCCCTCCCGCGACACGTCCACCCCCAGCCGCTCGCCCAGCCACTCACGGGCGACCGCGAGCCCGACGGTGGTGGAGACCGTCGCGCCCGTCACGAACGCCCCGCTGTGCGCCTCGCCCAGCCCGAACAGCTCACGCAGCCAGGCCACCGTCTCGTGCTCCAGCGCCGCCGCCCACGAGCCGCCCGCCCCGGAGACGTTCTGGTCGTACGCGCCGGTCAGCCAGTCCCCGGCGACCGACGCGGGCGTGGCCCCGCCCGTGACGAAGCCGAGGTAGCGCGGCCCGGCCGAGCCGGAGAACCCGGGCGCCCACTGCTCGGCGAACCGGGCGAGAGCGCCCTCGGCCCCGGTCCCCTCGTCGGGCAGGGCCACCCGGCCGGGTGCCCGGTCGAGGCGGACCACCGGCCGCTCCGCCAGGCCGGTCACCTCACGGACGGCGAAGTCACGGGCGGACTGGAGGAGGTCGGGAAGCCGGGAGAGATCGTCGGCGAGTTTGCGATGCATGGGGGCAACCTAGGCCGGGGGTACCGGTCGGCGCCCGATCCAATCGACGGGAACTGGACCGGACGCCGGGCACGAGCGTCCTGGATGAATCGGATACCAAGGGGTGTATCGGATGAACCACGCGAACAGGAAGTTAACTGTTCTGTCACAGCACGGCTCGGCCTACAACCGATGCCCGTGCAGAGCTGTCTAGGAGGGAGAGATCGCAACAACTGTGCCAGGGAGAGGGCAGCCATGGGGGACATACGCAGACGAGGGGCCGTCGTGCTCGGGCTCACCGGCCTGATCGCGCCGTTGACGCTGGCGGTGGGCGCCGGGCCGGCGCAGGCCGCGAGCTGTACGACGCAGGCCGGGCCGTACCAGAAGCAGGTGGAGAAGTTCCTCGGCCGGCCCGTCGACGGCAAGCAGTCGACCACCGACTGCAAGGCCATCCGGGCCTTCCAGACCAAGCACGGCATCACCCCCAACATCGGTTACGCCGGGCCTGTCACCTGGGGCGTGATGGACCTCATGAACAAGCAGAAGGCGGTGGGCAACAAGCCCAACAAGGCCGGCAAGTGCCCGACCAACAAGGGCCGCATCGCCTGCGTCAACCTCACCCTCCAGATCAGCTGGATCCAGGACGGCAGCAAGCTCGTCTACGGGCCCGTGCCGGTCCGTACCGGCCGCAACGGGTACGAGACCCGCACCGGTCTGAAGAAGATCTACTGGCGGCACATCGACCACGTGTCGAGCATCTACAACGTGCCGATGCCCTACAGCCAGTTCTTCGACGGCGGCCAGGCCTTCCACTCGGTCGGGCTCAGCATGTGGAACCCGCCGGGCTCCCACGGCTGCGTCAACATGACCACCACGACCGCCAAGAAGTACTGGTCGCTGCTGAAGAACGGCGACGACGTCTTCGTGTACGGCCGCAAGCCGGGCACCTGAGTCCACCCAGGTCGCTGAAGCGGCGCGGGCGCCCGGCCGACCCCGGGCGTCACGCCCCGGGCGCGTCCCCGAAGTCCGGGATCTCCAGCCTGGCCCCGCCCTGCCGCGCGGACTCGTGCGCGACGATGCCCGGCAGGGTGTAGCGGGCCGCGACCCAGGCGTTCACGGACGGCAGCGTACGGGTGCCGACCGCGGTCACGAAGTCGTCCACCAGGAAGTGGTGGCTGCCCTCGTGCCCGTTGTGCAGTTCGTCGAACTCCCGCGGCAGCCGCGCACGGTCGTGCACCGGTGCCGAACCCGAGGTGAAGGCGGCCCGCAGTTCGGGCGCGATGTGCTGGAGCGAGGGGTCGTCGGGGGACAGGGTGGGCTTGGGTTCGAGCAGCTCGCTGATGTCCTTCACCCCGTTCTTGTCCTGCCACAGTGCCACCGTCGCCAGCTGTTCCATGCTCGCCTCGGTACCGAAGAAGCGGAAACGGGACTCGCGGATGTGGGACGGGTATCCCACCCGCCGGAACTCGTTGGTGCGGAACGAACCACCGCCCGCCACCTCGAACAGCGCGGTGGCGTTGGAGAAGTCGTTGCCGAAACGGCTGACCTCCTTGTCGAAGACGCCGTCCCCCCGCTCGTCGACGACACCGATCGCCGACACGCTCACCGCGTGCGTCCCCCAGGCGCCCAGGACGCCGCCCACCGAGTGCGTCGGGTACAGCAGCGGGGGATAGCTGGCGGTCTCCTTCCAGTTGTCGCCGCCGCTGTACCGGTAGGCCTCGTAGAAACCGAGGTCCATGTCGTGGACGTAGTCACCCTCGGCGTAGAAGATCCGGCCGAAGGCGCCCTCCGCGATCTGGTTGCGGGCGTGCACCGTCGCCGGGTTGTACTGGCTGGTCTCACCCATCATGTACGTCAGCCCGGTCGCCCTGACGGCGTCGATGATCGCCGCGATCTCCTCGGTGGTGATCGCCATGGGCACGGCGGAGTACACGTGCTTGCCCGCCTCCAGGCCCTGGAGCACCAGCGGGCCGTGCGTCCAGCGCTGGGTGAAGACGGCGACCGCGTCGACCGCCTCGGACGCCAGCATCGCCTCGTACGAGGGGAACGTCCCGGTCAGGCCGACATCGGCGGCGAGCCGCTCGGCGCGTTCGGGCAGCAGGTCGGTGACGTACACGCCACCGACGCCGGGGTGGGCCTGGAACAGCTTGGCGAACTGGCCCGAGAACTGTCCGGCACCGACGATGCCGAGGGAGAACGTCATGGGTAGCTGTGCCCTTCACTGGTCTGGATCACTGGTCGGGATCACTGGTCGAGAATCAGGTTGATCTGGCTGTTGGTCCGGTCGAGACCGCTCACGGAAGCGCCGTTGCCGAAGATGTCCTGCATGGCGGGGTGCATGAGCGCGTACACGTCGGCCGCGTAGTTGGTGATCGGACAGGAGAAGGTGGTGAAGTCCCTCTTGTCGGCGACCGGTTCGGTGAACGCGCCGACGTCGATGCCCTTCTTCTCGTACGCCGCCACCGCGGCCTTCGTGCCGTCGGGCGTCGCCGGGAAGACGATCCCGTAACTCCCCACCGTCCGCTGGCACGTGAGCACGATCCCGCGCAGCAGCGCCGACTGCGTCAGCCGCTGGAGCAGTACGGCGATCGCCAGCGCCGAGACCGTCTGCACCCCGATGTTGATGACCACGTAGACGACCGTGACCCTGAGGGAGCTCCAGAAGATCGGGTCGTGCGCCATGCGCACGTAGTTGTCGAACCCACCCACTCCGCCGGTGTGAGCAGGTTGAAGCGGGTGAAGCTCAGGTAGATCCCGCGCAGTGTCGGCCAGAGCAGGAAGACGACGAATCCCAGCAGGGCCGGCGCGATGAACACGGCGGCGAGCCGTCCGTCACCCCGGCTCTCGCCCGTCGCCGGCCGCCGGTCCGTCCCCGACCTGGTCGCAGCCCGTTCGGCGCCGCCCGGCGGCAGGCGCGACGGAGGGCTGCTGGAGGCGATGGTCATCGTGAGACTCCCTTGTCCGCGGCGGCTCATCCTCGGGCGCTTACTTTTGTGGCGAAAGAATCCAGCCGTCAAGGGGTCGGGGAACATCTTTTGTGGAGGCCTCACGACCCCTATGCTGACCTAGATACTTCCAAGGCAAAAGAAATCAGCGATCGTGTGGGAGTCTGACCCTCATGACCACAGGTACCGCCAGCTGGCTGCCGCTGAGCCCGGGGGAGCGCTCGGTCGCCATCGAGGTGCTCGTCCACGGCCCGCTCTCGCGCACCGACCTCGCGCGGCGGCTCAACCTCTCCGCCGGCAGCCTGACCCGGCTGACCAAACCGCTGATCGAGTCGGGACTGCTGGTCGAGGTGCCCGACGGGGGCAACGCGGAGGAGTCACGGCAGGGGCGCCCCTCGCAGCCGCTCGACGTGGTCGCCCAGTCCCGCTCCTTCATCGGCTTCAAGATCACCGGTGACATGGTGTACGGCGTCGTCACCACCCTGCGCAGCGACATCGTCGCCCGTCACGACCGCCCGCTCCGCACGCGCGATCCCGAAGAGGTCGTCGCGCTGCTGGGGGAGATGACCGAGGAACTGGCCCGCGCCCATCCCGGCCTCGCCGGGATCGGCATCGGGGTGGGCGGGCGCGTCGAGGACCGTGCGACGGTCGCGGAGTCGCCCTTCCTGGGGTGGCGGGACATCCCGCTGGCCGCACTGGTCGAGGAGCGCACCGGGCTGCCCGTGGTCCTGGAGAACGACGTCGCCGCCCTGGTGGAGGCCGAGACCTGGTTCGGCGCGGGCCGCGGGCTCGACCGGTTCGTGGTCCTCACCATCGGTGCGGGCTTCGGGTACGGCCTGGTCCTCTCGGGCAGGCGGGTGCCCTGCGTCGAGGAGGACGGCGGCTTCGGCCGGCACATCATCATCGACCCCAGCGGTCCGCTCACCCCCGACGGGGAACGCGGCAGCGCCGTCTCGCTGCTGACCATCCCCAGCATCCGCTACCAGGTCCAGGCCGCCACCGGCCGTGAGCACACGTACGAGGAGATTCTCGGCCTGGCCGCGGCAGGGGAGCCGATGCCCGCCCGGGTCGTCGACGAGGCGGCCCGCGCGCTGGGCACCCTGATCGCGCAGATCGCGCACTTCGTCATGCCGCAGAAGGTCCTGCTCGCCGGTGAGGGGGTCGGTCTGATGGACGTCGGCGGGGCGACGGTGGAGGCGGCCATCCGCGCCCACCGGCATCCGCTGGCCGCCCCGGTGGCCCTGGAGACCAAGGTGTCGGACTTCCACGACTGGGCGCGCGGCGCCGCCGTGCTGGCCATCCAGGTGCTGGTCCTCGGGGCGGCGGAGGGGTGAAAAGCGCACGGGGGGTTGACAGATGGACGTGATCAGTAACACGTCCGTTATGTCCGGTTTATTCGTGATGACTCACGTGGTCTTCACTTCCGAAGCCGTAAGCTTCACGCCATGTCCACCACTGTTGAATCCCTCTCCGAGCGATCGGCCGCAGAGGTCAACGAGGAGATCCGGGCCCTGTGGCTCCGGTCGGGCGGGACACTGAGCGTCGAGCAGCGTGCGGAATACCAGCGGCTCGTCCTGGAGTGGGCCGCCGCTCCGTCCTCCGTCGAAGCGGCCTGACAACCACCCGGCCGCGGGGCCGCCCGACAGCGGCGCCCCGCACCGGGCACCCCCCAGCCGTCACCCCCAGGTAGCCGAGTAGTACCGCTGGTAAGCCTTGCGGTCCTGTTCGGCGCGGAAGTACCGGGTCGCGACGAGGGCGACCATACTGCCCGCGATGACCAGCAGACCGGGGCCGATGTTCCTGGGGTCGGTCAGCCGGGCAGCCAGGGTCTCGCTGACTCCGCTCTCCGTCACGGGAGTGGTCGTGCCCGGCGATGCCGCGCCCGGGGAGAGCCCCGCCTGGGTGGAGGAGGCCGACGGCGCGGGATCGGCGGACGACGTGGACGCGCCGGCGTTGTCGGAGGGAGCGGCCACGATCAGCTGTACGCCGAGCTGCGCCAGCGCCCTGGTCACCGGCTGGAAGAACGTCGTCCCCCCGGTGGTGCAGTCGCCGCTGCCGCCGGAGGTGATGCCGAGGGCGATCCCGTCGGAGAACATCGGGCCGCCGCTGTCGCCCGGCTCGGCGCACACGCTCGTCTCGATGAGTCCGCTGACGCTGCCCTCCGGATAGTTCACCGTCGCGTCCAGACCGGTGACCTCGCCGTCACGCAACCCGCTGGTGCTGCCGCTGCGGAAGACCCGCTGGCCGACGGCCGCGTCGCCGGTGCCCGTGATCCGCACCCCGTTGCCGTTGCCGATGGCCACCACGTCGGCGCCCGCGCCCGCCTTGCCGCTCGCGTACTGCACCAGGGAGAAGTCGCCGCCGGGGAAGTTGGAGTTCACCGTTTGGCCCACCTGCTGCTTGGCCTGGTTGTCCGCGAACCAGGTGGAGCCGGTGGGCCCGCAGTGCCCGGCGGTGAGGATGAAGTCGTTCGTTCCGTTGGTCACGTTGAAGCCGGCCGAACAGCGTCCGCCGGTCGACAGGATCGGCAGGGCGCCGTTGACCCGGGTGGTGAACTCGCCGGTGGTGCGCTCCATACGGACGAAGCTGCCGATGCCGGTGGCCGTCTGCGTCAGCTGTGACCAGTCGCCGGCCGACACGGTGCTGTCGGCCTGTACGACGACCTGGTTCGTCCGGTAGTCCATCACCCAGGCGGTGCCGGGCACCTTGGGCGCCGAACGCAAGGTGGCCGTCGCCGACTTGAGCTCGTTCATGCTGTGGGGGACGACCTTGGCCTCGGCGCCCGCGGCCCGGACCGTGTCGGCCGTCTCCTCGTCGGTGACGGCGACGACCGGGCGCCCGTCGGCGCCGAGCCAGGTGCCCGCCGTGCGCGAGGTGCCGAGCTTCTCGACGAGGGCCGCCCCCGGATTCGTGACGACGGACTCCGCCGCGCTGCGCGGCGCCGTGGCCGTGCCGCCGGGCTCGCTCGCCATGGCCGCCTGCGTGACCATGGCCCCTCCCAGGAGGAGTCCGCCGACGGCCGCCAGCCGCGTCACTCGCCGGACGGTCCGTCGTCGTACATGCCTCATGTCATGGCTCCCGAAACCCCGAACGCACGGCCTCAACACCGCGGGGCGCTCCGGTCGTTGAGTGCCCTCACCTCCATACGTGCGAGGACCCCGCAGCGTTCAGCGCCGAGGTGATCACCTCAGGGTTTGCGTGCCACCCCGCCGAACATCGCGACCTCGTCCGGCTCGGCCCCGCCCACGATGTCCTGCGGACGCCAGCGCGAGCAGGACACCACGCCCGGTTCCAGCAGCTCCAGCCCGTCGAAGAAGCGGGCCACGTCCTTCGGTGTGCGCTGGGTCAGCTTCGGGGTGCCGTGCTCGTTCCAGAACGCGACGGCCTCGTCCACGTCGGGCATCGCCGGGCTGGTGACGGTGTGCGAGAGCACCAGATGACTGCCCGCGGGCAGCCGGTCGACCAGGCGCCGCACCAGGCCGTACGGGTCCTCGTCGTCGCCGACGAAGATGACCACGCCGAGCAGCATCAGGGCGACGGGCGCGTCGAGGTCCAGTGTCTTCGCGGCGTGTTCGAGCAGCGCGTCGACGTTGCGCAGGTCCTCGTCGAGATAGTCGGTGCGGCCCTCCGGCGTGCTGGTGAGCAGGGCGCGGGCGTGTGCCAGGACCAGCGGGTCGTTGTCGACGTAGACGGTCCGGGAATCCGGGGCGAGACGCTGCGCGACCTCGTGCGTGTTGTCCGCGGTGGGCAGCCCGGTCCCGATGTCGAGGAACTGCCGGATACCGGCCTCGGTCACCAGGTGCTTCACGGCACGGCCCAGGAAGAGCCGGTCGGCGCGGGCGTAGGCGCCGATGCCCGGATGTAACTCGCGGATCCGGTCGCCGGTGGCCCGGTCGACCTCGTAGTTGTCCCTGCCGCCGAGCCAGTAGTTCCAGATGCGGGCGGTGTGCGGCCGGGAGGTGTCGATACGGAGGTACGGCGACTGGGCGGCCGCTTCGACGCTCGGCGCGTTCTCGGTCACGGGGCGGCTCCTGTACGGAAGAAGGGGAGCGGTGGGCCAACCAGCAATCTAGACCGATGAGTTGAGCGGCGCGGAGCGTCCTCCTGATTCCGCCGCGGGCCCGAGTCGCGCCCAGCTCCGCTCGTCGCCCCACACGGCCGTCGCGCCGGTGTAGGGGCGCAGCAGCGCGGTCAGCGCCGGGTCGCCGCGGCCGTTGAGTTCGTCGGAGGCGATCCGGCGGGCGATGCCGGCCAGGAAGTCGGCGAGCTGCACCCGCGCGTCGAGCCGCGAGACGACGAGCCGGAATCCGGCCAGGCGGATGCCCCGCACCCGGGCCGCGCCCTCGATCCAGGCGATCCGCTCAGGGGTGAGCATGTTCTGCCGGTCGTGCGCGAGCCGGACCGGGCGCCCGCCGGCGCTCCAATGGGCCGCCGTGTGCAGGATCGAGGGCAGCAGGGGATTGAGGACCGGGGTCAGCACGAACGGTCCGTCCTGGATTCCGGCCCGGTAGGCGAGCGCGCGGGAGCGCTTCTCCGCGAGCCGTGAGAGTGTCTCGGCCACCGCCGTCCCCGGATACCGCTGCCGCAGTTCTTCGATCGTGCGGAAGAAATTCCCGACGGGCGTGTCCGACGCGTCCTCGTGGCGCACCCACAGCAATTGGTTGGCCGCCTCCAGGAATTGTTTCCATTCCTCCTCGGTGAAGGTCCGCCGCCCGTGCCGGAACAGCGGGACGGCCGCCCCGGGGTCACCGAGCAGCAGGTCGGCGGCCCGGTCCACGACGAAGAAGGACTTCTCGACGAGGTGTACGTGGGCGTGCCCGTACAACGGGCCCGATGCCGAGAGCAGCCATTCCAGAACCGCCCGGTGTTTCTCCCGGAGCAGATGGTTCGCCTTGTACTCCTCCGCGGGCGAACGGATCCGGTTCCGGATCTCCTGTACATGTCCGGCGGCGGAATCGGCCGACAGCAGCACACTCGCATGGGCGAACACGTCCGTGTTCCCGCCGGTGAGGTTCTCGCCGTCCGAACCCGACTCGTCGCAGGCGATCTCCGGAAGGCCGCCGGCGTCCGCCACAGCTGTCCCGTTCAGGTGATCCCAGGTCACACCACAGCCCCCTATCTTGTGCCCCATGACCAGCATCCCGCACGAGACGCCCGGTGAACCGAACCCGTTACAGGCCCTCACGCTCGACCGGCTCCGATGTCGTACGAGCATGAAGTGGCGTACCCACCCGGCGGACGTCCTTCCGCTGTGGGTCGCGGAGATGGACGTGCCCCTCGCCGAACCGGTCGTCGGCGCGGTGACGCGGGCCCTGGCGCTCGGTGACACCGGCTATCCGGCGGGCACGGCCTACGCCGAGGCGCTGGCCACGTTCGCCGCGAAGCGGTGGGGCTGGGACGGGCCGGCGGTCGAGCGGACCGCGATCGTGCCCGACGTGATGCTGGGCGTCGTCGAGATGCTGAAGCTGGTGACGGGGCCCGGCGATCCGGTGGTCCTCAACCCGCCGGTGTACCCGCCGTTCTTCCAGTTCGTCGCGCACATGGACCGGCGGATCGCCGAGGCGCCCCTCGGCGCGGACGGCCGGCTCGACCTCGCCGTACTGGAGGACGCGTACCGGCGCGCCGTCGCCGGCGGCGGCCGCGCCGCGCACCTGCTGTGCAGCCCGCACAACCCGACCGGCACCGTTCACACCGCGCGGGAACTGGCCGCCGTGGCGGCGCTCGCCGGGCGGTACGGCGTGCGGGTGGTCGCCGACGAGATCCACGCGCCGCTGACCGCCCCGGGGGTCGAGTTCGTGCCCTACCTCGCCGTTCCCGGCGCGGAGAGCGGCCTGTCGCTGATGTCGGCCTCCAAGGGGTGGAATCTGGCCGGGCTCAAGGCGGCCCTGGCCGTCGCGGGCCCCGAAGCGGCGGCCGACCTGGCCCTGCTGCCCGAGGAGGTGTCCCACGGACCGAGCCACGTCGGTGTGCTGGCGCACACCGCGGCCCTGCTCGAGGGCACGGCGTGGCTGGACGCCCTGCTGGCCGGCCTCGACGACAACCGGCGTTTGCTCACCGCGCTGCTGGCCGAGCACCTGCCCGGCGTCGGGTACCGGCCGGGCGACGCCACCTATCTCGCCTGGCTCGACTGCCGGGCGCTGGGCCTCGGAGACGATCCGGCCGCGGTCTTCCTGGAACGGGGACGGGTCGCCCTCAGCCCCGGACTCGACTTCGGCACCGGCGGGGCCGGGCATGTCCGGCTGAACATCGCCACCTCGCCGGAGATCCTCACCGAAGGTGTACGACGGATGGCGGCCGCCCTTCGCTGAGCCGCAGGTCTTCCCGCCGTACCGCCGCCCTGCCGGAGCTCCTCCGGTGGGGCGGCGGTGTGCTGGGCGAGACGCGTGAGCGGCGCCCCACCACTCCCGTGTCACGGTCCCGCAATGTCCCGGCCATGTCTTGACATGCGGCCGAAACCGTTCGTAGCTTGGGCGCTCAATTTAGATTCGTGAAGCAAGTTCACGGATATGAACGGAGTGTGCCCATGGGGGATCGCCGACGAAGTCGCCGCCCGGCCGCCACGCTTGCCGTCGCGGGACTGCTGTTCGGGGCGGCCGCCTGTGGCGCCGGTTCCGACAGTGCCGGGAGCGGTGACCCGAACACCCTGGAGGTCTGGACCCGGAGCAACCCGGATCCCGCGGCCACCTACGAGCGGGTGTTCGCCGCCTTCACCGAGAAGACCGGCATCAAGATCGACTACCAGCCGGTCATCAACTTCGACCAGCAGCTCCAGAGCCGCGCGTCCACCAAGGACCTGCCGGACGTCATGATCAACGACACGGCACTGATGGGCAGTTACCAGAGCCAGGGCCTGCTCAAGCGGATCGACCCGGCCGCCATCGCCGGCGGCGACCAGATCGACGCCAAGACCTGGGCCTCCACCGTCGGCGTCGACGGCTCGCACTACGGGATCCCCTACTCCCGTCAGGCCATGACCCTGATGATCCGCAAGGACTGGCGCGAGAAGCTCGGCCTGCCGCAGCCGCGGACCTGGCAGGACATGCTCACCCTCGCCAAGGCCTTCGCCGACGACGACCCCGACGGGGACGGCAGGAAGAACACCTACGGGATGGTCGTCCCCGGCAGCGCACAGAACGGCTACGCCGCCTGGTGGGGCGCCAGCTTCCTGTGGCAGGGCGGCGCCCGCGTCATCGAGGCCACCAAGGGCGGCGGCTATCGGCCGGTGGTCGACTCGGCCGCCGCCGTGCGCTCCGTCTCCTGGCTGAAGAAGAACCTCTTCTGCACCCCTGACAACGCTGTCATCCAGCCGGGCGCCCTCACCGCCATCACCGGCAACGCCACCAACTTCCAGGACGGCAACGCCGGTATGTACCTCACCGGCCCCTACAACATCGCCACGTTCGACCAGACGCTGGGCAAGGACAAGTTCGAGGTGGTCCAGGCCCCGGCCGGACCGGCCGGCAACGACGTCCTCGCGGACGGCGAGAACATCTACTTCGGTGCCAGGACCGGCAAGACCGAGCAGGAACGGGCCCTCGCCGCCTTCCTCGTCTCACCGGAGGGACAGCGCCTCGCGATGACCGGCAAGAGCCAGCCCGTCGTCCGGATCCCCGTCAACTCCACCCTCGACGCGGCGACCGTACGCGACGACCCCCGCTGGGGCGTCGTCCAGAAGGCCTACGAGGACGCCTCCGTGCAGTTCCCCAACGCGCCGGACTTCGCCCCCATCAAGCAGGACACCGCCGACGCCCTCAACGCGATCTTCACGTACTGCGGCAGCGACGTCCGCGCCGGCCTGAAAGAACTCGACGACACCCTCGCCGGCGACCTCAAGGACCAGGACCTGCTGAAATGACAGCGACGACAGCCCCCGTACGCGGCTCCCGGGTCCGCGGCGCGTTCAGCAAGCGAAACGTTTTGCCGTGGGTGTTCCTCGCTCCCGGCCTGCTGCTCGCCCTCGTCTTCAAGTTCCTGCCCATGGGCAAGGGCGTCTGGCTCAGCTTCTTCGAGGTGCGGCCCTTCCTGGGCGACCAATGGGTGGGCCTGGACAACTACACCCGCGTCCTCACGGACCACCGCTTCCAGGAAGCCATCGGCCACACCCTCCTGCTCGGCCTCGGACAGTCCCTCGGCGCCATCGCCGTCGGCTTCGCGCTCGCGCTGCTGCTGGAGGGCCAGGCCCGCTCCCTGAAGGTCCTGCGCACGGCCGTCTTCCTGCCGGTCGTCACCGCCACCGCCGTCGTCGGCGAGATGTGGCGGCTGCTGTACTACCCGACCTCCGACGGCCTCATCAACCACGGCCTCGGCTTCCTCGGCCTCGGACCGACCCAGTTCCTCGACAACCCGAACACCGCCCTGTGGGCCACCATGGTGATGAGCGTCTGGATGCTCGCCCCCTACAACATGGTGATCATCCTCGCCGGACTGGCCGGAGTGGACCGGACGCTGTACGAGGCCGCCGCGATGGACGGCGTGTCGCTGTGGCAGCGCCTGCGGTACGTCACCCTCCCCGCGATCCGCCCCGCCCTCGGCATCGTCCTCACCCTCGCCGCCATCCGCGGCCTGCGCGTCTTCACCGAGGTCTACGTCCTCACCGGCGGCGGCCCGGCCGGCTCCACCGAGGTGTGGATGACCCGGGCCTACACCCTCGGCTTCACCCGCAACGACATCGGCGGCGCCTCCGCGGCCTCCGTCGTGCTGCTCTGCGTGACCCTGCTGCTCACCGTCACGGTCAACCACTTCCGCAAGAGGGGAGACGTGCGATGAGCGCACCCGCCATCGACCCCGTCCGGACACCCGCACCGACGGCCACGGCAAGGGAGTCCGCCAGGGCGGCCCGGGCCACCCCCGCCCGCTTCGACACCGCCCTCGGCTGGAGCGACCGGCCGGGCCTCGCGTGGGGCCTGCGGATCCTGCTCTGCGCGCTCGCGGTCGGCGTCTTCGCGGCGCCGTTCCTGACCGTTCTCTCCGGCGCCTTCACCACGCACGCCAGCGGATCCTCCCTGTCCTTCCTCCCGCACGACAGCACCTGGCAGAACTTCGAGGTGGCGGGGGAACGGGGCATCTGGGACTACTTCACCAACTCGCTCGTCATCGCGGGCGGCGCGCTGCTGCTCCAGCTCACGGTGTCCGTACTGGCCGCCTACGCGCTGGCCCGGCACCGCTTCCGCGGCCAGGCCCTGATCCTCACCCTGTTCATGCTGACGATGATGCTCCCCGAGGAGGTCATCGCGATCCCGCTGTCCCTGGTCCTCGGCCATGTCCCGGTCGTCGGCCTGGACCTGAAGGGCACCGCGTGGGGCGTGATCCTGCCGCTCGGCGCCTGGGGCTTCTCCGTGATGCTCCTGACCGAGTTCATGAAGGACATCCCCACCGAGATAGAGGAGGCCGCCCGGCTCGACGGCGTCGGCGAGTTCCGCATGCTGTGGCAGATCGTCCTGCCGCTGTGCAAGCCCGCGCTCGGTGTCGCCGGTGTCCTCGGCTTCGTGATGATCTGGGACCAGTACCTGCTGCCGCTGATCGCCTCCAAGGACCCCACCGACTACACGGTCACCGTCGCCCTGTCCATCCTGCGCACCGATCCCGAGGTCGGCTCGGGAGTGGTCCTCGCCGGAGCCGTCATCGCCCTCGTCCCCAGCCTGATCGTCTATCTGCTCCTCCAGCGCTCGCTGGTCACCGGCATCGCGGCCGGTGCCACCAAGGGCTGACACCCCGGCACAACCCCCCACGCCAACCACGCAGTTACGAGGGAGACATGAAGTTCCAAGGAGTGCTGTTCTTCCCGGTCACGCCGTTCGCCGCGGACGGCTCGCTGGACGAGGAACGGCTCGGCCGGCATATCGAGGCCGGTGTCTCGGCCGGCGCGGGCGGCGTGTTCGTCGCCTGCGGGACGGGCGAGTTCCACGCCCTCGACCCGGACGAACTCGAACGCGCCACCCGGGTCGCCGTCGAGACGACCGCCGGACGCGTTCCCGTCCTGGCGGCCGCAGGCGGGCCGGTCCCCGTCGCCCGCGACCACGCCGTACGCGTGGCCCGGGCCGGTGCCGACGGCATCCTGCTGCTGCCGCCGTACCTGGTGACCGCGCCCCCACAGGGCCTGGTCCGCTACGTCGAGGAGGTCACCGCCGCCACCGACCTCCCCGTGGTCTTCTACCAGCGCGGCAGCGCCCGCCTCACCGGCGCCACCGCCGCCGAGATCGCCGCCCTGCCCAAGGTCATCGGCCTGAAGGACGGCGTCGGCGACATCGAGCACATGCACCGCGTCGTCCGGGCGGTGCGGGCCGTTCCCGGCACCGAGGACTTCCAGTTCTTCAACGGCCTGCCCACCGCCGAGACGACCGCCCCCGCCTACCGGGGAATCGGCGTCGGCCTCTACTCCTCGGCCGTCTTCGCCTTCGCCCCCGAGATCGCGCTCGCCTTCCACCGGGCCCTGTCGCAAGGGGACGACGCCCTCGTCTGCCGCCTCCTCGACGCGTTCTACGGCCCGCTCGTCGCACTGCGCGACGAGGTCCCGGGATACGCCGTGTCCCTGGTCAAGGCCGGGGTGACGATCCGGGGCCTGGACGTGGGCGGCGTACGGGCGCCCCTGCTCGACCCCACGCCGGAGCATGTCGCCCGGCTGGCCAAGCTCATCGACCGGGGACTGGAGGCCGTCGCCGCATGACCACCCCAGCCACGCGCGTCCGCGAACTCGTCGTCACCCCCATCGCCTTCTCCGACCCGCCGCTGCTGAACTCCAACGGCGTCCACGAACCGCTCGCGCTCCGGGTGATCCTCCGACTCGTCCTGGAGGACGGCACGGTGGGCCTCGGTGAGTCGCCCGGCGGCGCGGCGCGCCTCGAACGGCTGATGGTCGCGGCCAGGACGGTCGTCGGCATGGATGTCTTCGACACGACCGCCGTCGCCGCCGCGATCGACGCCGCCCTGCTGCCGGGCGTGCCCAGCTCGCACGAGCGCGGCTGGACCACTTCGGCCGTCGAGGTCGCCTGCCTGGACGCCCAGGGCAAGCTGCTCGGCCGCCCGGTCTGCGACCTGCTCGGCGGCCGGGTGCGCGACTCCGTGCCCTTCGCCGCCTACCTCTTCTACAAGTGGGCCGAACACCCCGCGCTCGACGGCCGCCCCGCCATCGGCGACGACTGGCCCGAGGCACTCGACCCGGCCGGGATCGTCGAGCAGGCCCGGCTGATGCAGCAGCGGTACGGCTTCGATTCGTTCAAGCTCAAGGGCGGAGTCTTCCCGCCGGACGAGGAGATCGCCGCGATCAGGGCGCTGGCGGAGGCGTTCCCCGGACGGCCGCTGCGCCTGGACCCCAACACGGCGTGGTCGGTGGAGACCTCGACGTACGTTGCCCGGCAACTCGACGGCGTCCTGGAGTACCTGGAGGACCCGACCGGAACCATCGAGGGCATGGCGGCGGTCGCGCGGGACTCACCGCTGCCGCTCGCCACCAACATGTGCGTCATCGCCTGGGAACACCTCAGGCCGGCTGTCGAGCAGAACGCGATCCAGGTGCTGCTCACCGACCACCACTACTGGGGCGGACTGCGCCGTACCCGCGAACTGGCCGCCGTCTGCGAGGCGTTCGGGATCGCGCTGTCCATGCACTCCAACTCGCACCTGGGCATCAGCCTCGCCGCGATGACCCACGTCGCCTCGGCCATCCCGAACCTCGACCACTCCTGCGACACGCACTACCCCTGGAACAGCGCCGACGACGTGATCGTCCCGGGGGTGCTGGAGCTGTCGGACGGCGCGGTGAAGGTGCCCACCGGCCCGGGGCTCGGCGTCGAGCTGGACACCGACGCCCTCGACCGGCTGCACCGCCGCTACCTCGACTCGGGTGTGCGACAGCGCGACGACACCGGTTACATGCGGCGGTTCCGGCCGGACTACGAGCTGAGGCTGCCGAGGTGGTGAGGCGTACGGATGCCTAGACTTCGGGAATGGCTGAGAACGCACTCGACCGGCTGGCAGCGGGCAAGTACCTGCTGATCACCAGCTATCGCAAGAACGGCACCGGGGTCGCCACACCCGTGTGGGTGGTACGGGACGGGGACACGCTCGGGGCCTGGTCGGTCGCGGACGCCTGGAAGGTGAAGCGGATCCGGGCCCGCGGCGACGTCCTCGTGGGTCCCTGTGACGCCCGCGGCAACCCCACCGGCGACCAGATCCCGGCCACCGCCGAGATCTGCGACGCGCCGACCACCGCCCGCTATCGCACCCTGCTTGCCCGCAAGTACGGCGTCGTCGGCCGCCTCACCCTGCTCGGCAGCCGGCTGCGCAGGGGTCTGGACGGAACCGTCGGGATCCGCGTCAGGCTGTGAGCACGGAAACGGAGAAGAGGGGGCCCGGACCGCATGGTCCGGGCCCCCTTCGGTCAGCGCGTCCGCACTACGGCGTGTCCACGACCGTCCCCGTCTGCACCGGCCGGTCCGGCAGCGGCTCGGCGTTGTCGTCGGTCAGCGCGAGGCGCATCGACTCGGCCGGCTCGGCCACCTGGTCCTTCACCGTGGGCACGGTGAAGTCGACCTCGGTGGTCCCGGCCCGGATGTTCAGCCAGACCCACAGGTTCGCGTCCGACAGCGGACGCTCCGGGTCCGGCACGTCACCGGAGTAGTCGAGGAGCCACTGCGGGTCCACATCCTTGGTGGACAGCTCGGCGCCCTCGGTGACCGGCAGCACCCGGACCGGCTGCCAGAAGTCCACGTCGGCGGACTCGGAGAGGGTGATCCGCCAGCTCAGCGACTCGCCCTCGGTCACCCGGTCGGCGACCGGAGCCAGGGTCACCTCCGGCGCCGGGTCGTCGTTCTGCACCGTGACCCCGCCCCGGTAGGAGCCGACGACCGCGCCGCGCACGGCCTTCACGAGGAGGTCCTGCATCACGTCGTAGGCGAAGCGGGTGTCGCCCTTCACCTCGATCGGCACGTCGATCGGCGTGCTGCCCGGCCGGACCGTGACCACCTTCTCCGTGGCTTCGAGGGTCTCCGGGTCGACGACATAGAAGCGGACCCGGCCGCTGCCGTGCCCGGACACCTGGACCGGTACGTGATAGGTACGGGTGCCGGAGTCGCCCTCCTTGGCCGTGATCCGGCCGATGTCGACCCGCGGCAGCGCCGCCGCCCTGACCGCCGGAGTCCCGGGGGCCCAGCCCCAGGCGTCCATGAACCACGCCTGCCCGGACCCCGAACGCGGAGTCAGCACAAGGGACTTGACGTGCCCGAGATCGAGGCCCGCGCGAGTGGCGGCGGTCAGCGGGACCCGCAGCTCGCGGGCCCAGTACGAGGCGGTGCGGTCGGAGCCCGGCAGGCCGTCGGCCGTGACCCGGCCGAGCGAGGCGCTGCGGCCGGCCGCGTCGGTGACGGACACGTCCAGCTCGGTGCCGGTGGTGTTCGGCGGCACGAAGACCCGCAGCGCCAGGCTCTCGGCACCGGAGAGGGAGACCGGAGCGAGGGAACGGATCGTGGTCGGTGTGCCCGGCCCGGACCACTTCAGCGCGACCGCGCTCTTGCCGGAGTCCTTCTCCAGATCCCACCAGCCGAAGTGCGGGGACATCCCCGTGGCGCCGGCGTCCAGACAGGCCCGGGCCGGGTCGGGGTCCGCCCAGCACACCCGGCCGCCGGTCACCTCGACACCGCCGTCGGGCACGAAGCCGCCCGTGCGGCGGGCGCCGACCGCGTGCGTCAGGACGCGGGCCGGGTCGGCGGAGGGCGCGCGCTTCCCGGTGCCGTCGAGCAGCGGGCGCACCCGGTCGTCACCGGCGACGAACAGCCGGGCCGCGGCGGCGATGTAGGTCGCGCCGGCCCGGTGCTGCTGGTCGGCGGTCAGCCGGGTGGGGGCACCGGTGGAGCAGACCGGGTCGGGCTGCTGCGCGTCCGGGTCCTCCCAGAAGTCGTCGAAGGAGGGCGCCACGGCCTTGCCCGGCGTCCACTCGGTGTTGAAGAAGTTGTGGTTGGCGCCGACCATGTAGACGGCGCTGTGCAGGGCCTTGCCGTTGCTGATGCCGCGCGTTCCGTCGAGGTACGTCTCGCCCTCGAGATCGGCGACGTCGCCGTCGCAGCCGGGCAGGATCGTCGCGGACGGGACGTCGGCGACCGGATTCTGGCCGAAGATGGTCGGTCCGACGAGCACGGTCCCGCGGATCTTCCAGCGGACCGGGCCCCGGTAGCCGTCCTGCGCGGCGGGCGGCGGGTACAGGCTGTCCAGGGCGGCGCGGTTGACGCCCTCGCCGCCGCGCGAGTGGCCGACGAGCAGGACACGGGAGAGGTCGGCCTTCGTCGCGTCGGGCACCGACGCCGGGGCGTGGCCCGGGTGCGCGGCCCAGTCGGCCCACGTGGCGAGGTGCCGGCGCACCAGCGAGGAGCGTGCCTGCGCACCGCCGTCCTCGGCGTCGCCGTCCTGGCCGTTGATGCCGTTCGCGGAGATCGACACCGTGACGTAGCCCTGCGAGGCGAGGAGCTTCTGGTCCTGGAGGTAGCCCTGGTAGCTCGGGATCGACTTCATGCCGGCCGGGCAGGGCCAGGAGATGTCGAAGTCCTCGCTGCCCGGCTGGTAGCAGGTGGTGTGCCGGCCGTGCAGGAACAGCGCGAGGGGCCGCTTGCCGGTGGCCCCCTTCGGTGCCACCACGACGGCTTTCATCTCCACCGGTTGGGCGAACCCCGGCAACCGAACCGGGGCTAGGTCGTACTCGCCGCTGACCGTGCGGTACGCACCCGGCCTGCCGGGGTCGACGGAGTTCGCCGGAGCGGGGGCGGGAGCCTGGGCCGGGGGCCGTTCGGCGGTGAGGGAACGCCGTCCACCCGGGGCGGAGTTGTCGGCGGCGGCGTCCAGCCGGCGCCCGCCGGCCAGTACCCGCAGGTCCTTCAAGGGGGCGTCGCCCGCGTCGGCGAGGGAGAGCCGGAACGTGCGGCCGTCCTTCTCCGTCCTGGGTACGCCGAGCAGTCGGTCGCCCGAGCGGAACTCCACGCGGGCGTCGCCGAGGGGCACGGGCGTGGGCGACCGCCAGACCAGCGCACGCGCGGTGCCCTCCCCGCCGACCTGCCATCCCTGCGGCAGCGCGCTGTCGGCGGTCGTGGTCGACGGTCTTGTCTCGGCAGGCTGTCGGGCTTGTGCCAGTCCGGGTGTTCCCGCCAGGGCCGCGAGCGCGGCCACGGCGGTGACACCTATTCGCCGGGCACGGATCAAGGTCCACTCCTCAACATTCGGAGCGCGGGGGCCCCGTCCGTATCGGGAGCCCCTCGCGCCCCGAAGGAAGCGAAAGCACCTCTGTGGGTTGCCTGTGACCGGGAATCGGGTCGGCGGAGCGCAAAGATCCGGACAGCGGGTACCCGCTGCCCGGACTCGGCCCGGTGACGCGAAGGTTCTAGTGCCAGGCCCGGTACGGCTCGTCGAGGAGTTGGAAGACCGGCTCGCCGCGTACCGGGTCCTTGACCGTGGACAGCCGGACGCGGTCGCCGCTGTGGATGCCGATGAGCGGGCCCATGACCCGGCCGCGCACGACGAACCCCTCGGCCATCTCGACCAGGGACACATTGCGGGCGGCGGGGGTGTTGCGGTTCACCACCGTGGCGTGACGGACCGTGCCGGCGCCCTCGCTGCGCTCCGTGCGCAGGTCGCTGCCCTGACACACCGGGCACAGCAGCCGGTGGTACATGGCGGTGCCGCACCAGGTGCAGCGCTGGAAGAGGATCGTGTCGCCGTCGGTGCTCGCGCGGTCGAGGACGCCCGCCGCGGAGCCGGCGGCCTGCTGAACGGCGTTTCCTGAGTAGTGGTACACGCGGGTCAACTCCCTGCACTCGGCCGGAATCCACGTGCCCGGCCCACCCGTGCACGCACGTGCCCGGTCAGTCGTGCCACCGTGCACGCCCACAGAGTATGGCACTCAGTGCCACTCGTAAAGGCACTGCGTACCCATAATCTTGAGGGGGTTCGGCGGGGGTTCGGCGGGGTTCCGGCGGGGGTGCTGAGGCGTTCAGTCCCGTCCGAGGGTCGTCTCGATCTCCTGCACCACACGCCACAGCGGTGCCCCGCGCCGGGAGACCACCACGACGACGTCGTCCGGCAGCTCGTCGGCGGACGGCATCGGGAGCGACGGGAACGCGGGGCGTGCCGTGGGTGCAGTGGAGGTCGGAGCGGTCGCGGGTGTGCCGAACGCCGACTGCACGTACCCCAGCGCGTGGTCCACGGTCGTGCTCGCGTCGCCCTGTCCGGCCGAACGCAGCCAGGAACGCAGGGCGTTGTTGTGCGCGGCGACCACGGCGGCCGCGATCACGTCGGCGTGCAGGTTGCCGTCGGGCCGGCCGGTGAAGCGGCCCCGGAGGTACTCGGCGAGGGCGCGCTCGTAACGCCAGACGACCGACAGTTCGTACGCCCGCAGCCCGGGCACCTGCTTGGTGAGCCGGTAGCGCTGGACGGAGAAGGAAGGGTTCTCGGCGTACATCAGCAGGACGAGCCGGGCGGCGTCACAGACGCGGCGCACCGGCTCGTGTTCCTTGCCGCTCGCGGCGAGGAAGGCCGTCATGTCGGCGAGGCACCGCTCGTGGTCGGGGAAGACCACGTCCTCCTTGGAGGGGAAGTAGCGGAAGAAGGACCGCCGGCCGACGCCCGCCAGGGCAACGATGTCGTCGACGGTGGTCTGCTCGTAGCCCCGCTCCAGGAACAGCCGGAAGGCCGCCGCGACCAGGGCGTCCCGCATGGGCGGTTTGGCCTCCGCCTTGTGAGTGGCGCTCATGGACGCGAACGTAACACCTGATCGGCACGATGGCACTCAGTTCCCTCCTTCGGGGAACCGAGTGCCCGGCGCCGGGTGCCGGTGTCACATCCGCTCGGCGGCCTCGACCACGTTGGTCAGCAGCATCGCCCGCGTCATCGGCCCGACCCCGCCGACCGGCGGCGAGAAGGACCCGGCGACATCGCTGACGTCGGGATGGACATCGCCGAGAATGCCCTCGACCGTGCGCGTCAGGCCGACGGACAGCACCGTCGCGCCCGGCTTGATCCAGTCGGGCCTGACCAGGTGGGCCACTCCGGCCGCGGCCACCACCACGTCCGCCTCCCGGGCGTGCGCGGCCGTGTCCTGGGTGGCCTCGTGGCACAGGGTCACGGTGGCGTGCTCGGTGCTGCGGGTCAGCATCAGGCCCAGCGGCCTGCCCACCGTGACACCGCAGCCGATGACGCAGAACTGCTGGCCCGTGATCTCCACCCGGTTGCGCCGCAGCAGGTCGATGATGCCGCGCGGGGTACAGGGCAGCGGGGCCGGGATGCCCAGCACCAGCCGGCCGAGGTTGGTCGGGTGGAGCCCGTCGGCGTCCTTGACCGGGTCGATCAGCTCCAGCACGGCATGCGTGTCGATATGGGCCGGGAGCGGGAGCTGCACGATGAAGCCGGTGCACGTCGGATCGGCGTTGAGCCGCAGCACGGCGGCCTCGACGTCGGCCTGGGAGGCGTCGGCGGGGAGTTCCACGCGGATCGAGGCGATGCCGACCTGCGCGCAGTCGCGGTGCTTGCCGCCGACGTAGGAACGGCTGCCCGCGTCGTCGCCGACGAGGATCGTGCCCAGCCCCGGATGGATGCCGCGCTCCTTCAACGCCTGGACACGGAGGGCGAGTTCGCTCTTGATGTCGGCCGCGGCGGCCTTGCCGTCGAGCAGTGTTGCGGTGGTCACGGGAGTCGACGAGCCCTTCGGGAGAAAAACGACGGTCCTGTCATCGTACGACCCGCGCGCCCACCGCCCCCTCAAGAGTCCCGGGGGCCGCGGTGGTCCCTCCGGCCGCGGCGGTCCGGCCCCGGTCCGCCCGCACGCCCTCTGACGTAACCTTTCCGCACCGTTCGACCGTCATCAGGAGACCGCATGTCCGCCGCCCGCCCCCGTCTCCTCTACGTCACCGACCTGGCCTACCAGGCGCGCGGGCGCCGCTACTGCGACGAGGACGTCTTCCTCACCTCCCGGCTGCGCGCGGAGTTCGACCTGGCCCTGTGCCACCCGCTGGACGCGGCCGCCCTGATGCACTCCTTCGACGGCGTCGTGGTCCGCAACAGCGGCCCGGTCCTGGGCTACCGGAAGGAGTACGAAGCCTTCCGGGAGCGCGCGCTCCACGACGGCGTACGCGTCTACAACCCGCTCACCGGCCGCGCCGACATGGCCGGCAAGCAGTACCTCCTCGACCTGAGCGCCGCCGGCCACCCCGTCATCCCCACCGTCGACCGCCCCGAGGACCTGCACCGGCTGCCGGAGGCCGACCGGTACGTCGTCAAGCCCAAACTCGGCGCCGACTCCATAGGCCTGCGGATCCTCCCGCCCGACGCGCTGCCCGCCCTGACCGACGGCTCGGTGCTGGTCCAGCCGTGCGTCGACTTCGCCTACGAGGTGTCCTTCACCTACGTCGACCACGACTTCCAGTACGCCCTGTACGCACCACACCCCGACCGCCGCTGGCAGCTGGAGCCCTACCGGCCCACCGTGCGGGACCTGGAGTTCGCCCGGCGCTTCATCGACTGGAACGGCCTCGCGCACGGCATCCAGCGCGTCGACGCCTGCCGCGCCCCCGACGGTGAACTGCTGCTGGTCGAGCTGGAGGACCTCAACCCGTACCTCTCCCTCGACGCCCTGGACGAGGCCGGACAGGACGCCTTCGTCGCCGCGACGAAGCGCTCCCTGCACCGTTTCCTGGCCGGCTGAACCCGCCCGCCCGTCCGCCCGTATCTCTCCTGGGGGACCCACGGGAGGGAGACGAGCGTGCCGACATCGGACGAACCCGGAAAGCCGCACGAACGCCCGGTCCTGGAACCCATCAGGGTCCTGCGACCGCGCAACACCGACGCCCTCGCGGAGCTGTTCCGCGAGATGGCCGAACTGACCCAGGACCCGGACGCCTACGAGGCGATACCTCTGCGGCCCGAGGCGGCCGGGGACGAAGCGGAGACGGAGGAGCTCCCGCCACTGGACCCCCGCCCGGCGGCCCCGGCCACGACCGCGCGGACGACCATGCCGACGCCACGCGGCGGCCGGGACTGGGCGAGTGAGCGCGGCGGCCCCCCGCCCCTGCCCGGCGGCGACGGCCGCGGAGGTGCGGCGCGGGTGCGGAGCGGACCGCGCGCCGCGCCGGCGGCGGACGGTGCGCGGGCCCGCGCCCGCCCCGGGTCCGGTGCGGGTGTGCGACGCGGCGCCATCACGGTCGGGGTGTGCGCGGCAGCCCTCGTCGGCTTCGCCTGCGCGCTGCTGCTGCCGGGCCGGGGCGGCGAGGCCGCGGCGCAGACACCCCCGCCGGCGGCGGCCACGCCTTCCCCGGCCGCCACCGCGACCGAGTCCGCCGACCCCGACGGAGCCGGCACCCTGCGGGAGGGGGACAGCGGCGCCGGGGTGACCGACCTCCAGCAGCGCCTGCTGCGCATCCCGGACGTGTATGCCAACGGCCCCACCGACGGCCGTTACGACACCGTTCTCACCGAGGCCGTGGCGCGGTTCCAGCTCTGGTACGGCATCCGGGGCGACGAGAGCGGTGTCTACGGCGACGACACCCGCCGCGATCTGGAGTCCCGTACCGCCTCGGCCGGCGGATGACCGGGTGACGCCTCGGGAACGGGCCACGGCCGGGCGGTGTGGCGCGTGTCACCATGGACGGCGGGTCGGCGCGCGTTCGGCACCTCGGCCCGTCGAGCCGAAAGCCGTCCGCATGAACGTGTCCCGCATCCCGGGTCTGGTGCTGCCCGTCGTATTCCTGCTGGCCGTCGTCGTCGGGGCGCTGTGGTACTGGCGGCACCGCGACGACTGAGCCGTCCTACCGCTCGGCGTCCGTCGGCACCCGGATGTCGAGCACGCACACGTCGTCCCGTCCCTCGGGTTCCAGCGTCGCGCCGAGCAACTGGTCCAGCGAGGCGGATGCGGCGCCGGCCCGGGGCGCGGCGGCCCTGGCCAGCCGCTCCAGGCCGCGGTCGATGCTCTCCGAGGGCCGCTCCACCAGACCGTCGGTGTAGAGCAGGATCTGGTCGCCAGGCTTCAGGTGGACCTCCGCCGCCTCGTAGCGGGGCGCGTCGGTCGCGCCGAGCAGCATCCCGAAGGGACGCTCGAGGTAGTGCGCCTCGCCGGCGCGCACCAGCAACGGCGGCGGGTGGCCGGCCTGCGCCCACTCCAGCCGCCGTTCGCGCGGGCTGTAGCGGGCCAGCATCATGGTGGCCGAGCCGTGCGGGTCGCGGGAGTGCAGCAGCAGGGCGTTGAGGCGGCTGAGGGCGCCGGTCAGCGTCGAGCCCGTGATGACCATGCCCTTGGCGGTGAACCGCAGCAGCGCCATCGAGGCCACGGCGCCCATGCCGTGCCCGGCCACGTCACCCACCACGAACAGGGCGTCACCGTCGGGCAGTTCGATGGCGCTGAACCAGTCGCCGCCGACGCTGAGGCCCGACTGCGCGGGCAGATAGGCGATGTCCACGCGCAGCCCGGCCAGCCGGACGGGTTCCTTCGGCAGGGGCAGCAGCGCGTCCTGCAGCCGGGCGGCCACCAGGCGCTCGGCCTCCAGCACTCCGTGCTGGGTGAGCATGGCCCGCTCGCTCGCGACGAGGGCGAGTTCGGCGTTGCGCTGCGCGGTGAGGTCCTGCACGAAGCCGTGCACCTCGACGGGCGTGCCGTGGGCGTCCGAGACGGCCTCGGCGACCACCCGCAGATGCCGGACGCCGGCCCGGGTGGCGATCCGGAACGGCACATCGCACGGCCGTCCGTGCCGCACCAGCTCGCCGACGGCGCGGGCGAGCGTCGGCAGGTCCTCGGGGGCGGCGAGCCGCGGCAGCCCGGAGAGCGGGACGACGCCCAGTGCGGCATCGCGCTCGAAGATGCTGAAGACCTGGGAGGACCAGTTCCCCTCGCCCGTGTCCAGGTTCCAGGTGGCCCAGCCGAGGTTGCCCAGTCGCTGCACGTCCGCCAGCCGCTGCTCCTGCCGGTCGGACGGATCGTGCCGGACCCAGCTGAGGACCAGTCCGTCGCCCAGCCGCACCACCCGCGCCGAATAGGTGGCCAGCTCGCTGACCCCGGACACCATCTGCTGCCGGGCGAACGGCTCGCTCTCGTACGGGCGGTCGCCGGCCAGCGCCTCGAGACAGCCCTCCCACAACGGATCGTGGGCGACCTCCGGCCAGCACTCCAGGAAGCGCAGGCCGACCAGTTCGCGCCCGCTGCGGCCGAGGGCGTCGGACGTCACGCTGGTCGCGGCGTCGACGCGGAAGTCCTCGACGTCGCCCGCCGCGGTACGCAGCGGAGTGAGGAGCACCGCCGCGACGGGCAGCCGGTCGAGCACCGTCTGCACTCCGTCCGCGGCCCCGCCGACGGAGGGACCCGGCCGGGTGCCGAAGGTGCGCAGCGGCCCCGCGCACAACTGGGCGACGGCCAGCAGGTGTTCGCGCACCGGAGGCGGGAAGACGCCCTCCCGCCGGCGCAGGATCCCGATCACGACGTCGGCCGACTCGCCGGTCACCACCGGCAGCCAGGCGCGGGACGGCCAGCGCTCGGGCGGGTCGCCGATCAGCTGGTACCGCCTGCCGTCCTCCCGGACGTCTTCCAGCCAGCGGGGCTGCCCGGCGGTGAGGGCGTCCAGCGCGGCGATCCCGCTGACCGGCGGCACCCGGCTCCACTGTTCGGCCAGCGTCCTGTCGATGCCGGCGTGCCCGGTGAGCTCCAGGCCGCCACCCGGCCGCCGAGCGAAGATCATGACGGCGCCGGCGCCCACGTCCGCGGTGAGCCGGTCCAGCAGACACCGGGCGAGATCGTGCGAGGTCCCGACCCGGACGAGGGCCCGGCTCAGGTGACCGAGGGCCGCCGCGTCGATCTCGTCGGAGGCCGGCCCGGGCGTCCTGGGCGCGAGAGGTTCGGCCGGAGTCGGCTCGGTGGCGCCGCGCGGCTGGGGGGAGAGCGTGCCCAGGCTGATCCAGCACTCCTCGAGCAGTGTCCGCTCCCTGGCCTTGGCCCGCTGCTGAAGCTCCTCCTGCGCGGCGTCCGGCGAGCAGCCGAGCTGTGCCATCACCGCGCCCTTGGCCCGCTCCAGCACGGCCGCGGTGGCCGCCAGATCCTGCAGTCGGTCCAGCTCCGCGCGCTGGCGCGCCACGACCCGGGTCAGTGCCGCCACGTCGGGCGCGTCGCCGGACTGCGGGGGCAGGGCGGGTTCGCTCGTCACGCCTTGAGCATGGCACATCGGGGTGGCTTCGATCGAGGTCCTGCGGCAACGCTCCCGCCAGGCGTGATGCCCGTCCGGGGGATGCGAACGGATCTTCCCGTTCAGCGGCCGGAGGTCTGCTCGACCAGGGCCTGGGTGACCGCTCGGACGCTGCGGGCGATGTGCTGCAACTGCATGACCTCGGCCGCGTACATCTTGATCGTGTGCTCGATGACGGACTCCGGCAGGCCCAGCCGGGGCAGGTCGGCGCGGGCGGTCTGGAGAGCGGTGCGGGCCACCCGGACCTCGTTCTGGACCTGGATCTGCGCGTGGCGGGCGAGCAGTACCGGGTGGCGCAGCAGCGCCGGGTAGCTCGCGTAGCGCGCGGGCACCAGCTCGCGCAGCCACTTGGCCGCCGAGCGCTCCCAGTCGTAGCTGCCGGGAGTCTTGACCTGGCACGGCCAGTCCGAGCTGATGCGCGTCGTCGTCAGGGTCATGATCATCGCTTCCGGTGTTGGCGTCGTGACGGTGGTCCGACGGTTCGGGGCGGCCCCGGCCCAGGGGAAGACCGGGGCCGCCACGGGCGCTCGCGCGAGCGATGCCCCGAACACCCTGGGCGCCGACGCGGGTAGGGGACGGCGGCTTCGGGTGCTCGTACATGAGCCCTTGGCGGGCGGATGCGGCCGTGAGCAGTATTTATATATGCCGACCGCTTTGCAAGACGTATGAAAACATTCATGCGCGAAATGCCCGCAATGATCCCTCTGTGAAGTACCGGGGGAGGGGGGTGGCCTTCGGGAGGCCGGTCACTCACGCAGGAAGAAGTGGTGCTGCTCGGCGATCTGCTCGTACTCCTCGAGCCGCGCCTGGGTGCGTTCGGGGCCCGCGTCGGTCATGGCCTGGAGCAGCGCCGCGGCCATCACGCCGGGAGCGGCGTAGGAGTCGAAGACCAGGCGGGAGCCGGTGCCGGTGGCGAAGGTGGCGTCGGCCTCGTCGGCCACCGGCCCCAGCGCCAGGTCGGTGATCAGCGCGACCTTGAGACCGGCGCTGCGCGCGACCCGCACGGCGGTCAGCGTCTCCTGCGCGTGCCTCGGCATCGAGAACGCCAGCACCCAGGTCCCGCCCGCCTCCCGGGACTGCAGGAGCGCGTCGTAGGCGACGCTGCCGCCCCGGGTCACCAGCCGCACGTCCGGGTGGACCCGGCGGGCGGCGTAGGCGAAGTACTCGGCGAGCGAGACGGAGATCCGCAGCCCCAGGATGGTCAGCGGCGTCGACTGCGACAGCTTGCGGCCCACGTCGATGACCCGGTCCGGATCGGCGAAGTCGCGCCGCAGGTTCTCCAGGTTCTCGATCTCCGCCTCGACCGCCGCCTGGAGCTCGTTGCTCCGGTTCACCTCGGCCGCCGCCGGACCGCCGGCCAGGGCGCCCAGCGCGATCGACTGGAGCCTCTCCCGCAGCGCGGGATACCCGCTGAAGCCGACCGCCGCGGCGAACCGGGTCACCGAGGGCTGACTGACCCCGACGCGGTCCGCGAGGTCGGTGATCGACAGGAACGCCGCCTCGGTGATGTGCTCGATCAGATACTGGGCGATGCGCCGTTGCCCCGGGGACAGATGGGGTCCGTCGAAGAGCGCCCTGAGCCGGGAGGTCGGGGACACCTCCGTCTCCGGACCGGTTCTGCCCGAGGTGATCGCGGATGCCTGTGCGCGTGCCTGTTGCGGCGATGGCACCGGTGCGCCTCCTTTGTCTTCCACGGGCTCAACATACTTCAGGGCGCCCGCCGGACAGGGTGGGCGAAGACGCCCCTCGCGCACCCGGTGATCGTGGATTACCGCCGGTACAGCGTGATCGAGTCGCCGACCTCGTCGACCGGCCGGCTGGAGCGCAGCAGTACGCCCAGCCCGTCCCTGGCCTCGGCCACCGCGGAGTCCGACACGACCAGCAGCCCGTGCACCTGCCCCGGCGGCACGCGCCTCGGGTCGGAGGCCTCGATGCCGTAGTAGGCGGGCACCCCGCTGCCCTTGTACACGAGCCACACCCGCTCGCCCCGGTAGCGGCCGTGCAGCCGGTCCGCCAGCCGCCCGAGGTCCTGGCCCCAGTCCACGTTGGAGTCGTGCAGCCGCAGATGCGTCCCGGCCGGTCCGCCGAACGCCTCGTTGGAGTACGGCAGGTAGTAGGGGTAGGTCCGCAGCGAGCTGACGGCGACGAACAGCGTCAGCGCCCCCACCACCACGGGAGCCCACCGCCGGCGCACCGTCAGGACGCACCCCGCGGCCACCGCGAGGAACATCGGCAGGAAGACGGCGTACCGGGTCCCCAGGTCCCGCGCTCCGGTCATGGCCGAGGCCAGCAGCACGGCGGCCGGGACCAGCACGTACGGCGCCGCGGGCCGCAGCCGTCGCACCACGGCCATCGTGACCGCCCCGGCCGTCCACAGGGCGAGCATGCCGAGCGGCGTCTTCACGACCAGGGCGACCGGCAGGTAGTACCAACGGGCGCCGGAGTACCGGTGCCCGAACAGGAAGCCCTGCCACGACCGGTTCTCCAGGCCGAACTGGATCCGCATGCCGTCCCGGTACGCCTCGGGGAAGGGCAGCATCCGGACCAGGTGCCCGTGCAGGCCGTGCACGGCGGGCACATGGGTCGCCCCGGGATCCCAGCGCAGCAGCGGATCGACCGCGAGATACGCGGCCCAGACCACGGCGACGGCGGCCACCGTCACCACGGCCGCCGCCCGCAGCGCCCGCCGGGCGTCGCGGGGCCGCCGGGCGCACACCGACAGCGCCGCCAGCGCCACCAGCACGGGGACCGCGGGCAGCGTGCTCATCTTCGTGGCGAGCCCCGCGCCGAGAGCGGCCCCGGCGAGCGGCAGGTACCGGCGCGCCCTGCCGTCGCGGGCCCGCCACAGCAGCCACACCGAGGTCAGCAGGAAGCCCGCCGCCGGGACGTCGAGCGTCGCCAGCGAGCCGTGCGCGACGACGTCCGGGGAGAAGGCGTACAGGGCCAGCGCCGCCAGCGCGGGCGCGGGCCCGGCGAGATCACGGGTGAAGGCGAACACCACCAGGCCGAACAGCAGGGTCAGCGCGATCACCGGCAGCCGGGCCCACAGCATCAGCCGCCAGGGGTCGTTGCCGGACTCGTAGAGGAGGTGACGGCCCGCCGCCTCCTGACTGCCGGTGAACGACGCGTCCACGTGCGGGCGGGCGAGGGCCACACCGACGGCCACGACGAGTTTGCCGAGGGGCGGGTGCTCCGGGTTGAGCCGCACCCGGTGCTCGTGGAGGTAGCCGGCCGCCGCGGCGACGTACACCGGCTCGTCGATGGTCGGGGTCTGCCGTACCGCCGTGGTGACCATCGCGACGGCCATCTGGGTCAGCAGGACGGCCACCAGGACCGGGACGAGACGACGCCGGCGGGCCGACCGCGGGGGCCGCGCCGGCTCCGCGCCGGGGGTGGTCTCCAGAACCGGATGCGGTTGGGTTGCCATCGTCCGCCCTGCGGTGACACCGCCCGGGCGGCGGCGGGAGCCGGTGCGAAGCAGCCTCGGGGGGGCTCGCTCCGCACCGGCTCCCGCCCCGAAGGGTGCTACCGCTTCAGGAGTCGTACCGACAGACCGTCTGCCGTGTACACGGGTACGGCGCGCAGACGGTCGGAGTTCAGCTCGACGCGGTCGAACTGACCGCGCAGCGCCGAGGCGTCGATCACCGGGACCGTCGTCCCCGCGGCCGGCGGCCGGTCGGCGTCGAGGCGCAGCGACAGCACGGCGCCCCGGTCCAGCCGGACCCGCCCGGACACCGTGAGGACGGGCCCGTGGCGCCCGCGCAGCGTCAGGTCCAGCACCGCGCCGGACTCCTGGGCCCACGCGCCCCGCACCCGCACCGGGGCGTCCGCGCGCAGCGTGCCGCCGGTCAGCCGCACATCGCCCTGGCCGAGGGCATTGGCGTGCCCGGCGACGAGCACGCCCTCCGCCAGCACGGTGCCGCCGTGGTAGCGGTTGTGCCCGGTCAGGGTGAGCGTGCCCGAGCCGCGCTTGGTGAGACCGCCCTCGCCCCCGATGTCGTGGCGCCAGACGTCGGCCGCCTCGAAACCGCCCTTCGACGCGTCCAGCGTGACCGTGACGTCGGAGTCGAAGGCGCCGTACCCGTCCGCCGCGGCGAACAGGTTCAGCCGGCCCCACTGCTCGAAGCCGTCCAGCAGGACGTACCCGGAGGGCAGCGCGGTCGTGCGCAGCACCTCGCGCCGCTGGGCGGCCGTCAGATACGGCAGCCGGGTCTCCAGCAGCACCTCGGCGCCCTTGGGCACGCTGAGGGGCGTCCTGCGGCCCTGGCGCTCCAGGACATAGGTCAGGCGGGGCTCGTTGGCCCGCGCGTTGGCCTCCCGGTCGGCGTACGCGTCCGAGGCGTCGGAGTGCGCGTAGGCGGACAGGGTGTCGGCCGTGGTGCCGGTCTTCTCGGTGAAGTAGGCCAGGGCCTGGGCGCGGGCGGCCGCCTTGAGCGCGGCGTTGGCCGGGTCGGCGAGCGCGGCGGCGGCGAGGGCGGTGGCCATGATCCGGCCGCCGAGGACGTCGACGGTGGAGTGCATGCCGGAGACGATCCGGGTGTGGCTGAGTTCGAGGGCGCGGGTCACCAGCTCCTGGAACCGCTCGGGCACGGCGTACGCGAACGCCAGCGACGCCAGGTGGAAGGCGTTGGTGTGCCCGCTGGGGAAGCCGCCGTCGTCGGTCGCGGAGGTGCCGCGCTGACGCAGCAGCTGCGGGACGACGACCACCTTCGAGTCGTACACCGGGAAGCCGAGGGCATCGGTCTTCCCGGTGTCGACGACCTCGCTGTTCTCGTTCATGCGCCACGGGCGCGGGTACTGGAAGGCGTACTTGCCCGGGTTGCCGGAGGCGAACGGGCCGCGCACGGTGTCGACGAGCTTGGCGACCTGGCCGAGGTCGGAGGTGTAGGAGCCGGCGCCGATGGCGGAGCCGGCGGGCGCGTCCGCGGGCACGGCGTCACTGATCGTGGTGGCGGGAGTGGTGTCCGGCGCGCTGGTGATCGACGTGACGGCCTTGGCGCCGCTCTTGTAGAGATCCGTCAGGGGACCGAGCCCGGCGATCATCGCGTAGCTCTGGTGCTGACGGTCGTAGACGAACGCCTGCCGGCCCGCGGCCTCCGTGCGGGAGCGGGTGATCGCGATGCAGTAGCGCATGTTGGCGCGCAGTATCTCCGGGCGCAGTGGGGTGCCGGTGTTCCAGGCGGCGCCGGTCTTCCACACCTGGGCGAAGCCGCCCAGGATCCGCACCACGGCGTTGGTCTCGGGCGTGAGGTTCGTCGTGACGTTCGTCTTGTAGTCGTCGACGAACGGCAGCGGGCTCGTCGCGGCCTTGGCGTCGGCGGCGCCCAGCCAGGAGACGAGCGTCGGAGCGGCCACCAGGGCCGCCGAGCCGCCGAAGGAGACCTTCAGGAAGCGCCTTCTGTTCACGGCCGAGGGGGTGGACTGCCCGGCGGGTGACGGCATGAGTGTGCCTCTCTCGAGTTCTTCGGCCGTGCGGCCGGCGAGGACGTGCGGGATACCTGCGGGGATACGGGGATACGTGCGGGGCACGTGCGATCGGGTGCGAACCGGCTGTCCGGTGACGACGTGCGAGCCGGAAGCGCGTACGAGCGAAGATCTACGGCCGGGGCGTGTCGCTTCCGCGATGACCCGGCGACCGGTGCGTGTCCTGCGGGTGAACGAGAGGCCCGCGCCTCACAGCAGGGCGCGCGCCAACGCCACCGCGCCCTCGACCGGCGGCACGGTGAGCGGCTGGGGCCGTGCCCCGGGAACCGCGTCGGCGAGCCCGGCGGCGAACGCCTCGTAGAGCGCCGGCTGGCCGAGCACCGTGCCGCCCGCCACGACCACGTCGTCGACCGCGACACCGCGTGCGGCGAGGCGGGCGACGAGCCCGGCGAGCGCCGCACCGGCCTCGGCGATCACGGAGCGGGCGAGCGCGCAGCCGTCGGCCGCCGCCACGAAGACGGCGGGCGCGTGCCGTCCCCACTCGGCGGAGACGTCCGAGGCGCTCTCCAGGGCGGCGCCGAGCGCCGGGACCTCGGGCACGCCGAAAGCGGCGAGGAGGCCCCGAGCCAGGGCTCCGGGTTCCTCGCCGCGGTCGTGGGCCGCCCACACGGCCCGGGCCGCCTCGCGGACCAGACCGGCGCCGCCGCCCTCGTCGCCGAGGACCGCACCCCAGCCGCCGACCTGGACGGGGTCGCCGCCCGGCAGCCGGCCCACCGCCACCGAGCCGGTGCCGGCCACGAGGCCGACGCCCTTGTCCAGTCCGGCGGCGGGCACGAGCAGTTCGGCGTCGCCCACCACGCGCGCGGGCACACCGAGGGAGAGCTGAAGGGCATCGCGGATCTCCGCGCACTGGCGGGGTGTCTCGCAGGCGTGCGCGCCCACGGCGACCGCGGCCGGGCGCGCGCCCCCGGGCAGCGTCTCGTGGACGAGGCCGGTCAGCCAGCGTGTGGCGGCGGCCGGATCGTGCGGCCGCCAGCCGGTGCTGGCGCGGACGTGGTCGGTCACGACGGCGTCGCCCGTGAGGGCGCGGAGATGGGTTTTGGTGCCGCCCACGTCAACGCCGACCACGAGGGCGGCCGAAGGTGGAGAGTCCTGCACGGATCCTCTTTCGTCGTTGCTGCGTCGAGCTGCGACGGCGGGCGAACCGTGTCCGATGGATTGCGGATCGGTGAACTAGGGAAGCCCCGGGACGGGCTTCTGACGAGCACGGCAGGCGAGTACCGTGAAGTTCGTTAGGAAGTTAACTAACGAAGTACAGTGCGTCAAGAGTAATCGCGCACTCGACCGTCCAGGCTCCCGTCCGGGCCGCCGCGGGACGGGAACGCGCGACGTCGGAGCATCCCATCGCCGCAGCCCGCCGAGACGATCGGTCCGGGCGCGCGGCCCTGTACCCGTGTGGGGGAAACTGTGGAACTCGACGTGGCGGAAGCCCCCCGCCTGACCGAGAGCGCGAGTGCGGTGTTCGCCGTGCTGGCCCAGGCGGGCAGCGCGACCAGGCCGCAGCTCGCGAGCCTGGCGGGCCTGTCCAAGCCGACGGTGTCCTCCGCCGTCGCCGAACTGGAGGGCGCCCGGCTCGCCGCGCACTCCGGCACCGCCTCCGGAGGCACCGGCCGCTCGGCGGCCGTATACGGTCTCGGGCCGGCCGCCGGCGCGGTACTCGCCGTCGATCTCGGCCCCGCCCTCACCCGGGTCCGGGGCTGCGCCCTGGACGGCACCCTGCTCGCCGAGGCGACCGCCTCCCGGACGGATGCCGCCGACGCCGTACGTGAGGCGCTCACCGCGCTGCCCGGCGGGGTTCCGCTGCGCTCCATCGTGGTCGCCGTCGGTGACGTCGCCGCCCGGGACCTGCGGGGCAGCGGCATGCGTCCCGCGACCGCCAAGGCGGGCCCGGTCTTCGACGCCATGGCCGTCGCGCTGCCGCCGGGTGTGCCCGTCCACCTGGAGAACAACGTCAACTGCGCCGCGCTGGCGGAGCTGCACGAGGGGGCCGCGCGCGGCCGGCACACCTTCGGGTATCTGCGGATCGGCGTGGGCATCGGCCTCGGCATCGTCGTCGGCGGCTCGGTGCTGCGCGGCTCGAACGGCGCCGCGGGAGAGCTGGCCCGGCTGCCCTACCCCTGGGACGACGGCCGCGAGCCGCGCCAGGAGGCCCTGGAGGAGTACATCGGGGCGCGTTCCCTGCTGCGCCGGGCCGCGGCGGCCTGGCAGGCCGCCGACGGTCCCTGCCCGCGCAGCACCGAGCGGCTCTTCGCCCTCGCCGGGGAGGGCCGGGCCCCGGCGGTCGAGGTCGTCGGCCGCCATGCCGCGGACGTGGGCCGGCTGGCCGCCGCCGTGACCGCCGTGCTGGACCCGGGCCTGATCGTGCTGGGCGGCAGCACGGGCGCGGATCCGCAGCTCCTGCCCGGTGTGCGGGCCGAGCTGGCGCGGCTGAGCTGGCCCACCGAGGTGGTCAGCAGCACGGTCGGCGACACCGGCACCGTCACGGGTGCCGCGCGGCTTGCGGTCGCCCGGGGAGTCCAAACCGTGACCGAGGCCGCGCGGGCCAAGGATTGACGGCCCGCGACTCGGTCTGCCAATGTCCGGACAAGCGCTTTCTAAGTCGGTCGGGACGCCGGCTTGGGTGGAGCATCCCGCCGGTACGCGAAGTACGGCAGCCGCACGAGGGCGCGCTTGTGCGACGACGGCCCTCATGGCCGGGGATCCCACCCGTCGAGGCGAAGCGGCCGGGCGAGGCCGACGCCATCAGAAAGCAACCTTCCTGCAAAATGCACCCGTGCCGCCTCGGTCGGCGCCGTGCTCCGTCCCCTACGACGAAAAAAAGGGATCGAAGATGACCACTGTGGGTGTGCGGCGCTCCCGCCGACTCGGCCGCGGCGGCATAAGCCGCCTGGTTCCCCTCGCTGCCGGGGCCGCGGCAGGTGCCCTGCTTCTCTCCGCCTGCGGGTCGGGGTCCGGCTCGGGCGGGACCTCCAAGTCGCTGACGTTCTGGATCTCCACGGTTCCGGGGCAGGACGCGGGCTGGAAGAAGATGGTGGCGCAGTACAAGAAGGAAACCGGCGTCAACGTCAAGCTCGTCAACATCCCCTACGACGGCTACACGACGAAGCTGCACAACGCCGCGCAGGCGAACTCGCTGCCTGACGTGGCGGCCGTCCCGGCGCTGGACCCGATCTGGTCGAGCAAGCTGATCGACCTCAGCTCCATCGCCAACAACAAGACCAACAAGATCAACGCCAACTTCGTCGCCAAGGACTCGTCCGGGAAGGTGCTGTCCATCCCCTCGGACGTCACCGCGTCCGGCATGTTCATCAACAAGTCGCTCTTCGAGGAGGCGGGTGTCTCCTTCCCGACCTCGCCCGACAAGACCTGGACCTGGGACGACTTCATCGCCGCGGCGAACAAGGTCCGCGAGAAGACCAAGGCCAAGTACTCCCTGACGTTCGACCAGTCGCCGTCCAGGCTCCGCGCCATGGTGTACGAGATGGGCGGGAAGTACGTCCACGCGGACGACTCCGGCAAGTTCTCGGTGGACGAGGCGACCAAGAAGGCCGTGAACACCTTCGTCGGGTGGAACGACGACAAGACCATGCCGAAGTCGGTGTGGACCAGTGGCGCCGACCCGTCGGCCATGTTCCAGAGCGGTGACGTCGTCGCCTTCTGGTCCGGCGTGTGGCAGGTCCCCGCCTTCGCGGAGAGCATCAAGAAGTTCGAGTGGGCGAGCGTCCCGACTCCCGCCCAGCCGGTGCAGGCCAGCGACGTCAACAGCGGCGGCATGACGGTGGGCTTCAACAACAACGGCGACGCGGCCACCGCCGCGACGAAGTTCCTGTCGTGGCTGTACGAGCCGGCCCACTACCAGGCGCTGTGCGAGGCGTCCGGGTTCCTGCCGGTCGAGAGCGGTCTGAACCCGAAGTACCCCTTCACCTCCGAGGCGGCGCAGGCGGCGTTCAAGCTGTACAACGAGTCGATCCCGCTCTACGCCCCGATCTCCGGCTACTTCAGCGGCGCGCAGACCAACTGGGTGCTGAAGGGCAAGAGCCTCACCGAGGACCCGACCAAGACGGAGCTCGGCAAGGCGATCAACGGCCAGCAGTCGGCCGACAAGGCCCTGGAGAACATCGTGGCCGGCTACAACCAGCAGGTCGGCGGCTGATCACAGGCCCGAAGGCCGGGCGGCGGCGGGGTCCAGCCCGCCCCGCCGGCCCCCCCCGGCCCCCCCACCACGCCCGCCGCCTCGCGAGGGCCCCCAGGCGCCCCTCCCACCAGCCCGC
>NZ_JBHVYO010000003.1:75521-88301 GCF_042880655.1 Streptomyces sp. NPDC058295 | reverse complement strand
CCTCGGCATCCCCGCGCACAACCTGGCCTCGGCCCTCGGTTCGTACACCGGGGTCAAGCGCCGCCTCCAGCTCAAGGGCGAGGCGGCGGGCGTGCAGGTCATCGACTCGTACGCGCACCACCCCACCGAGATGACCGCCGACCTGGAGGCCATGCGCGGCGCCACCGCCGCCGCCCGGACCGGGCGCCCACACGATGCCGGGCTCATGGCGTGAGCCCACAGGAATCCCTTCCACCAGCACGGAGTCAGGAAGATGACAAAACGCGCCTCGGACGTGTCCGCGAGCCCGCCGAGTCCGTCCAGGAGACGCAACAAGTACACCCTTGCGCCGCTCGTCCTCATCGCGGCCAATGTGGTGCTCTTCGCGCTGTTCTTCGTCTGGCCGGCGGTGATCGGGCTCGTCTACTCGTTCACGAACTACACGGGTGTGGGGGCGTTCCAGTTCATCGGACTGGACAACTACCACAACCTGTTCGGGGACTCCACGTTCTACGACGCGCTGAGCCGGACGCTGCTGTACGCCGTGCTCTTCGTACCGCTGAACTTCGCGGTCTCGCTGCTCACCGCCAACCTGCTGGTGAGCAAGAACGCCAAGGGCGGGTCGGTCGCCCGAGTCGTCTTCTTCATTCCGTGGCTGCTGTCGCCCATCGTCGTGGGTGTCCTGTGGCGGTGGATGTTCGGTGAGAACTTCGGACTGGTCAACTACGTCATCGAGAAGTTCGGCGGCAGCCCCGTTCCGTGGCAGTCGAACGCGGACCTGTCGCTGATAGTGGTCGTGATGGCGGCGTCCTGGGCCTGGACGGGCTTCTCGATGCTGCTGTTCATCGCGGCGATCAAGAACGTACCGGTGTCCTACTACGAGGCGGCCTCGCTCGACGGCGCCGGCCCCTGGCGCCAGTTCTTCAGCATCACGCTGCCGAGCATCGCGCCCACCTCGTTCATCGTCATCCTGCTCAACACGATCAACGCGATGAAGGAATACCCGGTGTTCGTCGCCCTCAACAACGGCGGACCCGGCACCTCGAACAACCTGCTCGTCCAGTACATCTACGAGACCGGCTTCAAACGGGGCCAGATCGGCTACGCGAGCGCCGCGTCATTCGTGCTCATGCTCATCCTGATGGCCGTCGCGATCATCCAGATGATCGTCAACCGGCGGGTGGAGAACCGATGACAACCACAGACACGCCACGCCCGCTCGACGCCGACGCCAAGCGGCCCGCCGCCAGGAAGCGGCCCCGCGGGGCGGCCAGTGGCGGGCTCCGGCGGGCGGTGGCCCCGACGACACTGCTGTGGATCCTGGCGTGCCTGTACGGGTTTCCGGTGCTGTGGTTCGTCCTCAGCTCCTTCAAGCCGGCCAGCGACCTGTTCTCGTATCCGCTGACGCTGGTTCCGCACAACCCCACCCTGTCGGGTTTCAAGGCGGCGTGGGAAAGCGCCAACTTCTCCCAGTACTTCATCAACACGACCATCGTGTGCGTGATCACGACGATCCTCACGGTGGGAGCCAGCTGCTGCACCGGGTACGCGCTGGCCAAGTACGACAACAAGTGGCTCAAGGCCTTCTTCATCTGCATCCTGGCCACCACGATGCTGCCGTCCGAGGTCATGCTCGCCCCGGAGTTCCTGGTGGTCCGCAACCTCGGCCTCTACAACTCGTTCGCCGGCATCATCCTCCCGGCGGTGCTCACCGCGACCGGATGCTTCATGTTCCGCCAGTTCTTCCTGACGGTTCCCGACGAACTCGTGGAGGCCGCCCGCATCGACGGCGCCCGCGAGCTGTCGATCTTCCTGCGGATCATGGTGCCGCTCTCCCGGCCCATCATGCTGACCCTCGCGATCCTGTCCTTCCAGTGGCGGTGGAACGACTACATCTGGCCGCTGCTGATGCTCAACGACCCCAGCAAGTTCACCGTGCAGATCGGTATCCAGAGCATCGTCGGCGCGCAGAACATCAACTGGTCGGTACTGCTCGGCGCATCGGTCATCTCCATGATCCCGCTGATCGCCATCTTCCTGGTCTTCCAGCGCTACGTCATGGGCGCTGACATCAATGCCGGACTGAAGGACTGACCGTGCCCACCGCGCTCGACCACGAGTTCGTCCACGCGGTGGTCCGCGCCGCCGACCGGCTGGCCGCCCCGCTGGCGGCCGGCCCCGACGAGGAACCCGCCGGTGTGCCGCACCGTGGTCTGGCGCGCCGGGTGAAGACCCTGGTCGCGGCCTACCGTTCCCCGGACTCGGCCCTGCACGGCAGCAAGCGGGCCGTCACCGCCACGAGGACCCACCTGCGCGCCCTGCGGGCCGCGCAGACCACCACCGGCCTCTTCGCCGGCGGCGACAACGTGCAGTCACCACCGGACTCCGCGTTCACCGTCAACGACGTGTGCGACGCGCACGTCCTCGCCGCCGGCGCGGGGCCGGAACTGAGCGATGTCGCGGCGGCGCTCGCCGAGATCGCGAGCGCCGCCTCCGGCAGTCTCCTGACCGGTGGGGTGCACACCCCGAACCACCGCTGGGAGCTGTGCGCGGCGCTGGCCCGGCTGCACCGGTCGTTCCCCGACGACCGGCTGCTCGGCCGCGTCGAGGAGTGGCTCTCCGAGGGCGTCGACATCGACACGGAGGGCCTGTACTCGGAACGGAGCGCCAACTACGCGGCCCACGTGTCCAACCCGTCGCTGCTCCTGCTGGCCGACGTGCTGGGCCGCGCCGACCTGCGGGACGCCGTCGAACGCAACCTCGCCACCACCCTGGACCTCATCAGGCCGGACGGCACGGTGGAGACCGTCCACTCGCGACGGCAGGACCAGAACCACCCCTTTGCGCTGACGCCCTACCTGCCGCACTACCGGCTGTTCGCGGTCCGCACCGGCCGGGGCGACTTCAGCCTGGCGGCGCGCCTGGCGGCCGCCGGCGGCGTCGACGACCCCGACCTGCTCGCCCAGACCCTCCTCACCCCGGACCTGTGCCGCGTCCTGCCGGCGCCGGCCGCGGAGACACTTCCGCGCGACCGGTACCTCACCACCGCGCGCCTCGCCGCACACACCTCCGCCACCGCGCACACGGTGGTGTACGGCGGCTCCGACGTGCCCGGGCACCGGCGCATCCGCTCGGGCCTCGCGTGCAATCCGACCTTCCTGCGGCTGTTCGCCGGCGACGCCGTCCTCGACGCGGTCCGTCTCTCGCGGGGATTCTTCGACCTGGGCCCGTTCCGCGCCGCCGACATGCAACGGCCCGCCGCCCACCGGTACCGGCTCACCGAAACCCTCACGGCCGCCTACTACCAGCCGCTGCCGCCGGACCGGCGACGGGACGACGGCGCCTACCGTCTGGCGGACGAGGGACGCTTCTCGGGCGCGATGGCCTTCCCGGACCGGCCCCGGGACGAGGTCTCCCACACGACCCGCGTCGAGGTCGACCTGCGGGAGGACGGCGCCGACCTGCGGATCGACATCAGCGGACCACGGGTGCCCTGGGCCCTCGAACTGACCTTCCGGCCGGGTGGCGTGCCGGCGGGCGCCGTACCGATCGGCGACGGGCGCTGGTGCCTGACGACCGGGCCGCTGGCCTACCGGGTCGGCGACGACGAGATCCGGGTCGAGGCCGCCGTCGAGGCGGGCGAACCGCTCGCCGGGCCGGACCGGAGTGACGTACTGCGGTACGACCCGGGTCAGGACCACACCGTGGTGGGTGGCACCGACGCGACGACCGGGAACCGCGTCTACCTCGGTGGACTGGGCCCGCACACACTGACCCTCGCACTGCGCGCCCGCCGGCCCGCACCCGCCGTGTGACTCCGAGCACCCACACCATGGCCACCCAGGCATGAAGGGCTGATCCCCGTGCACCTCACGTCCCCTCCCGTGTACCTCCCCCACCAGCGCGGCCCGCTGCACGACCTGCCCGACACCCCGCAGGCGTACGACGCCGTCCTCGCCGACGTCACCGAGCAGGCGCTGCGCCGCCTGACCCCGCAGGGCAACCTGGAACACCCCGACTGCGTCGACGACATCGGCGACACCTCGCTCGGCATCACCTCCCTGCTGGCCCTGGCCTGGCAGCGCACCAAGGACCCGCGGCTGCCGGAGGCGGTGCACCGCAGCCTCGCCTTCCACCTGCGCGAACGGGTCTACCGTGGCGACAACCCGGGCTACCCGAACCTGAGGGTGCGCGGCTCCGGACTCCCGTACGCCCGCTACACCCTGGCGGCCGGCGCACACCCCGTCGGCGACTGGCCGAGCACGGTGTGGGCGCTGCTCCAGGCCGTGAACGTGCTCGACAACGCCGACGGCCTGGTGCCGGACGAACAGCGCGCCGACCTGCTGGAGGTGGCGCGCGGCTACTGGAACTGGCTGACCGAGGCGACCTTCTTCAACCCCCAGGAGGCGGGCAACCAGGCCATCGGCTGCGTGGTCGGCGGCCTGATGCTGGCCCGCCACCTTCCGCCGCAGGACGGCGAGCCGGTCCGCGCACGGGCCCTCGCGCTGTACGCCGACGAGATCCGTGCCCACCGGGTCCGCGACCGGGGCGCCCTGCTGCCCCCCGAGCACGGCGGCGCCTACGACAACAACTACGGCCCGATCTCCCTCTCCTTCCTCGCCCAGGCCCACCGGGTCAGCGGCGAGGAGGTCTTCGCCGAGGACGGCGAGGCGCTCGCCCGCTACCTCGACGCCCGCCTCCCCGGCGGCGGCTTCGACAACGGCGGCCCCCGCTACAGCGAGCAGCACTCGGCCTTCGAGTCCGTCCTCGGCCTGCGCTACTTCGGCGCCCGGATCGGCGCCGACCTCGGCCGCTACCGGGGCGACAGCCGTTGGGCACGGCACGCCGTCAAGGCGGACGGCGGCATCGACGGCCACTTCGCGTGGATGCTGGTCTGGCAGATCCAGGACACCACGCGCTGGCACCGCGAGCCGTCCACCGGACCCGCGCGGCACCAACTGCGCGCCGGCACCGTCTCGGTGGCCTTCGACGACCGGATGACCCCCGCCATCGTCGAGGCGGCCGGTACCTACTACCTGCCCGCCGCCGTCAACCGCCAGCACGGCTTCGGCCCCGTCGCCGACGGCTTCCTGCTGTGCCGGCCGATGGGCGAGGTCCGGGTCCGCGACGCCCGCGCCGACGGCCTGACGGCCAAGCTGGTCACCAAGCCGGTCGTCGGCCGTGACCACGTCCTGCGCAGCGTGCGCTCCCTGTACGTCACCGACGGCACCACCCTGTGGACGACGGTCGCCGTGGAGCGCCTCGACGGGACGCCGTACCTGCTGGCCGGCCTGCCGTACGCCGAGGACGACGGCGACCGGGTCCGCCGCACCGCGCACGGCGCCGTCTCCGCACCGGGTGGCCTGCGCCTCACGCACCCGGACGCGCAGGGCGCCGAGCACTTCGACGCGCGCGCCGGACTCACCCAGGAGCAGGCCGCCTTCGCGCTCGCCGTCGACCCGCGTGGGTACGGCAACCCCGACGAGGGCTGGCGCCACCTGGTCAGCTCGACGGCGCTGGAGGCGGGACCGCTCCCGGACGCGCCGGACGACCTGCACGTGTTCGCGGTGCGCCACGGCACCGAGGAGCCGCTCAGGGTCTCGGTCGAGTGGGCCGAGGACGGCTTGACCGTGCGCACGGACGCCTTCACCGCCGTGCTCGGCCCCGACGACGCGCACGCCGAGCCGACGCTGACGCTGAGCGCCGCCGTCAGGGGCTGAGGGTCATCCGCGGGGTGCCGCGCACCGCGTACGCGGGAAGCCGGGCGTCCTGGAGGAACGCCGGGGAGAGGGACAGACCGAACCGCCGCTCCACGACGCCCAGGCTGCGGCGGGAGCCCGTCCTCCAGTCCTCGTCCTCCGGCGGCACATACGTGCTCCCGTCGGGGGAGCAGGACGTCCGCGGCGGCCAGCTCGGGCAGCAGCAGATCCAGCCACACGATTCCGTCGCTCATGGTCTCGAAGCCGGCGCGGCGCACCGACAACGACCCGGACGTCAGACGGGCAGGGGCACCACCAGATCGGCCCGGTCCCTCGTCGTCGCCACCAGTTCGGCGTTGCGCTGGTCGCTCCGCAGCACCCAGGCCACCGCCTCCTCGTGCGGCTTGCCGAACTCCTCGTGCCGGGCGATCAGCCGGCGGAGGCGCTCGTCCTCGTCCGTCTCGCAGAACCACACCTCGTCCAGGGCGGCCCGCACCCGCGTCCACGCACCCGTGCCAAGGAGCAGGTAGTTGCCCTCCGTGACGACCAGCCGGGCCGTCGGCGGCACCGGCACGGCCCCCGCGACCGGCTGCTCCAGGTCCCGCTCGAAGCCCGGCGCGTAGACGAGGTCCTCGCCGTCCGTCTCCTCCCGCAGCCGCCGCAGCAGCGCCGCGTACCCGGCCGCGTCGAAGGTGTCGGGCGCCCCCTTGCGGTGCCGTCGGCCGAGGCGGTCCAGTTCCACGTCGGCGAGATGGAAGCCGTCCATCGGGACGTGCGCGACCCAGGGGTCCCCGGTGCCGTTCAGCTCCCGCACCAGACGCTCGGCGAACGTCGTCTTGCCCACGCCCGGACCGCCCGCGACACCGAGGAGCGCGCGTCTGCGGCCGTCCCCGGCGAGGGCACGGGCACGTACGAGCAGATCGTCGAAAGTGAGCACACAGCAGAGTGTCGCAGTCTCCTGGAAGGTGACCCGCAAGGTCGCAAGGAGAGGAGGACGACCATGTCCGACGACGAGGGGCAGATCCGCACCCTGATCACCCGCTGGGCCGACGCCGTCCACCGGGGCGACCTCGACACCGTTCTCGACCAGCACGCCGAGGACCTGGTGATGTACGACGTGCCCGCGCCCCACGAGGGCATCCGGGGCCTGGCCGCCTACCGGGCGACCTGGCCGCCCTTCTTCGTCTGGCAGGCCCAGGGCGCCCGCTTCGACATCGACACCCTCGACGTCACCGCGGGCCATGACGTCGCCTACGCCCACGCCCTGCTGCGCTGCGGCACACCCGAGGAGCTCGCCGAGTGTCCGAGCCTGCGGCTGCGGCTCACCTTCGGGCTGCGCAAGGAGCACGGCCGCTGGCTCATCGCCCACGAGCACCACTCCTTCCCGCACGACTGACCGGGTGTGGCGCGCGACACACCGGTGAGGGGCCCGATGTGGGGGAACCAGGGCCGTATGACGTCGACGCTCGGTCTCCCCGAAAAGATCCAGGCCTGTCTCTTCGACCTCGACGGGGTCGTCACCCGAACGGCCGTGGTGCACGCGGCCGCCTGGAAGGAGACCTTCGACGCGTTCCTGTACACGCGCGGGGGCGACGACTTCCGCCCGTTCGACGAGGCCCACGACTACGGCGAGTACGTCGACGGCCGCCCCCGCGCCGACGGCGTCCGCACCTTCCTCGCCTCCCGGGACATCGAACTGCCCGAGGGTGAACCAGGTGATCCGCCCGACGCGCAGACCGTCCACGGGCTGGGCAACCGCAAGAACGAGCTGCTCCTGGAGAAGATCCGCACCCAGGGCGTCCGGCCGTACGACGGCACCCTGCGCTACATAGCGGCGGCACGCGCGCGTGGCCTGCGGACGGCGATCGTGTCCTCCAGCGCCAACACCCGCGACGTGCTGCGCTCGATCGACGCCGAGCACCTCTTCGAGGTACGGATCGACGGCGTCGTGGCGGCCGAGCGGGAACTGCCGGGCAAGCCGCGCCCCGACACGTTCCTGGCCGCCGCCCGCGACCTCGGCGTCGAGCCGTCGAGGGCGGCCGTCTTCGAGGACGCGCTGGCCGGGATGGACGCGGGCCGGGCCGGGAACTTCGGGTACGTCGTCGGCGTCGACCGGGTCGGGCAGAGCGACGCGCTGTACACGCACGGCGCGGACATCGTGGTGAAGGACCTCGCGGACCTCGCGGAACCCGGGGACCTCCCGGGCCGCGTCGACGAGGGAGGGCGGGAGTGATCAAGGACCGGTCCTACACCGTCGAGCCCTGGTACGTGCGCGAGACGCGGCTCGACCTCGACGTCCTGGCGCAGAGCGAGTCCGTCTTCGCGCTCTCCAACGGACACGTCGGCTGGCGTGGCAACCTGGACGAGGGCGAGCCGCACGGCCTGCCCGGCGCCTATCTCAACGGCGTCCACGAACTGCACCCGCTGCCCTACGCCGAGGCCGGCTACGGCTACCCGGAGTCCGGGCAGACCGTCATCAACGTCACCAACGGCAAGATCCTGCGGCTGCTGGTCGACGACGAGCCGTTCGACCTGCGCTACGGGCGGCTCGTCACCCACGAGCGGGTGCTCGACCTGCGCCGGGGCGTCCTGGAACGGAGCTGTGAGTGGACCTCGCCCGCCGGGTCCACGGTCCGGGTGCGCTCGACCCGGCTGGTCTCGCTCACCCAGCGGGCCGTGGCCGCCGTCGCCTACGAGGTGGAGGCCGTCGGCAGCACCTCCCGGGTGGTGATCCAGTCCGAGCTGGTCACCAACGAGAGCCTGCCCGACCCGAACGGCGACCCGCGCACGGCCCGTGCCCTGAAGTCACCGCTGGAGCCCGAGGAGGACGTGGCCGTCGGCCGCCGGCTGCGGCTGGTCCACCGCACGAAACGCAGCGGGCTGCGGGTGGCCGTGGCCGCCGACCACGAGGTCACCGGCCCCGAGCGGACCACCGTCGAAAGCGAGAGCAACGTCGACGTCGCCCGGCTCACCGTCACCTCCGTGCTGGAGCCCGGTGAGCGGCTGCGGGTGGAGAAGCTCGTCGCGCACGGCTGGTCCGGCGCCCGCTCCCGGCCCGCGATGAGCGACCAGGTGGAGGCGGCCCTCGCGGCGGCCGGACACAGCGGCTGGGCGGGCCTCCTCGACGACCAGCGCGCCTACCTCGACGACTTCTGGTCCCGCGCGGACGTCGAGGTCGACGGCGACGAGGAGATCCAGCAGGCCGTCCGCTTCGCTCTCTTCCATGTGCTCCAGGCCGGTGCCCGCGCCGAACAACGCGCCATCCCCGCCAAGGGGCTGACCGGATCCGGCTACGACGGCCACGCCTTCTGGGACACCGAGACCTTCGTACTGCCCCTGCTCACCTACACCGCGCCGGGCGCCGTCGCCGAGGCCCTGCGCTGGCGGCAGAACACCCTGCCGGCCGCCCGTGAACGGGCCGTCCAACTCGGCCTGCGCGGCGCCGCGTTCCCCTGGCGGACGATCGAGGGCTCGGAGGGCTCGGCGTACTGGCCGGCCGGGACCGCCGCCTTCCACGTCAACGCCGACATCGCCGACGCCGTGGTCCGGTACGTCACGGCGACCGGGGACCGGGACTTCGAAGCGGCCACCGGCGTCGAGCTGCTGGTGGAGACCGCGCGGCTGTGGCGCTCGCTCGGCCACCACGACACGCACGGCACCTTCCACATCGACGGCGTCACCGGACCCGACGAGTACAGCGCGGTCGCCGACGACAACACCTACACCAACCTCATGGCCCGGGCGAACCTGCTGGCCGCCGCCGACGCCGTCGCACGGCACCCGGGCGAGGCCGCCCGGCTGGGCGTGGACGAGGAGGAGAGCGCGGCCTGGCGGGACGCGGCCGAAGCGGTGCACGTGCCTTACAACCACGAACTCGGCGTGCACGAACAGCACGCGGGCTTCACCCGCTACCAGCAGTGGGACTTCGCCGGCACCCGCCCCGACCAGTACCCCCTGCTGCTGAACTTCCCCTACTTCGACCTCTACCGCAAACAGGTCGTCAAGCAGGCCGACCTGGTCCTGGCGATGTACACCTGTGCGGACAACTTCGACGAGGAGCAGATCGCCCGCAACTTCGCCTACTACGAGCCGCTGACCGTCCGCGACTCCTCCCTCTCGGCCTGCTGCCAGGCGGTGATCGCCGCGCAGGCCGGCCATCTGGGACTGGCCTACGACTACACGACCGAGGCCGCGCTGATGGACCTGGCCGACCTGGAGCACAACACCCGCGACGGGCTGCACATCGCGTCCCTGGCGGGCACCTGGATGGCCCTGGTCGCCGGATTCGGCGGGCTGCGCGGTGACAGCGAGGGCCTGCGGTTCGCACCCCGGCTGCCGGAGAGGTTCAGCCGTCTCGCCTTCAGCGTCCAGCTCCTCGGCCGCCGCCTGCGGGTGGAGATCGGCCCGGACAAGGCCACGTACACCCTGCTGTCCGGCTCCCCCCTGACGATCCGGCACCACGGCGCTCCCGTGCTGGTGAACGGCGACGGCCCCGTCGTCCGACCCGTACCGCCCGTGCCGGACCGGCCGGCGCCCCGGCAGCCCCCGCACCGGGGGCCGAACACCCGCTGACCACCGGGCCGGCGCCCGGCGGTGTTTCCCGGCCGCCGGGTGCTGGTAGGTAGTGGGGAGTCGCAGGCGGCAGGGGGAGTGGCATGGCGGAGAGTGGGCACGACGGGCGGCTCGCGGACGAGTTCTTCACGGCGGGCGGCTCGTCCTTCAGCGACTTCCTGGCGGCGTACCGTCCCGAACTGCTGCCGACGCGCAGCCCGTTCGCCGACGGCTTCCGCGCCGCCCCGGACAGCTTCCCGCACGGTACGACCGTGCTGGCCCTCGTCTACCGCGACGGTGTGCTGATCGCCGGCGACCGCCGGGCCACGATGGGCAACCTCATCGCGCAGCGCGACCTGGAGAAGGTGTACCCGGCGGACGACCACACCGCCGTCGCCTTCGCCGGCACCGTCGGACTCGCCGTGGACATGGTGAAGCTGTACCAGGTCGAGCTCACGCACTTCGAGAAGGTCGAGGGCATCCCGATGACCCTCGGCGCGAAGGCACGCAGACTGGCCACGATGATCCGGCAGAACCTCGGCCAGGCCATGCAGGGCCTCGTCGTCGTCCCGCTCCTCGCGGGCTACGATACGGCGGCCGCCCCGGGCGCCAGGAGCCGCATCTTCAGCTTCGACGTGGTGGGCGGCCTGTACGAGAAGGCGCCCTTCCACGCCGAGGGCTCCGGATCGCCGTACGCGCGCGGGGCGTTGAAGAAGCTGTACCGCGCCGGCATGTCCCGGCGCGAGGCGGCGCTGGCCGCACTCCAGGCGCTGTACGACGCGGCCGACGACGACTCCGCGACCGGCGGTCCCGACATCGGCCGCCGGATCTTCCCGATCGTCTCGGTCATCACCGAGGAGGGCTTCGAGCGGCTGCCCGAGGCGGAGACGGAGCGACTCAGCCACGAGATGGTCGAGCAGCGCCGCACCAGGCCCGACGGCCCCCACGCCACCGAGCCGCGTCCGTAGGCGACGACGCCGTGAGCCGGCCGGGCCCGCACGGACAACGGGCCCTCGCGCGACCGGACCTCACTCGGGTTTCGGCAGATTCATCGCGGCGAGCCTGGCCGGATCGATCATGACCGCGATGCCGGTGATCCGGCCGTCGGCGACGATGAAGGCCATGACGGACAGGGGAGAGCCGTCCTCGCGCCAGGACACCAGCCCGGGAAGCCCGCCCACGAGCACCGCTCGACCCCGCGCGGCCGCACCGGCGGACAGTTGCGCACCGGCGGCGACCTGGGTGGCGCCGAGGGTGACGACCACGCCGTCGGGGGTGTCGACAACGAGTCTCACCTCGGGGTCGAGTACGCGCAGCAGTCCTGCGAAGTCGCCGTGGCGGGCCGCCGTCAGGAAGGCGTGGACGACCTCTCGCCGCTCCTGTCCGACGATCGTCGACCGCTCGGTTCCCCGCACCTTTCGGCGGGCGCGGCTGGCGAGCATCTTGCCGGCGGCGGTGGACTTGCCGAGGATCCGGCCGATCTCGTCGAACGGCACCGCGAACAGGTCGTGCAGCACGAACGCCAGCCGTTCGCTCGGTCCGAGCGACTCGAGGACGACGAGGAGCGCGAGGCCGACCGAGTCGGCGAGCACCGCGTCGTCCTCCGGCGCCGGTCCGTCGGCGACCGTTGTCACCACGAGCTCGGGCAGCCCGTCGTCATAGGACGCCTCGGGGCGCGCCTGGCGCGAGCGCAGGACGTCGAGGCTGATCCGTCCGACCACCGTGGTCAGCCAGCCGGCGAGGTTGTGGATGGTCGCCGGGTCCTGGCGGGAGAACCGCAGCCAGGCCTCCTGGACCACGTCCTCCGCGTCGGCGTGCGAGCCGAGCATGCGGTGGGCGACCGCCCGCAGTCGGTCGCGCTGGGCCTCGAACGCCTCGGCCGCCGGGTCCGTCGGGCTGGTGTCGGACATGTTGTTACCTTCCCTGGATCTGCTCCGTCATGAGGATGACGGGCCCGGAGGGGCACAGGTAACCGATGAAGGAGCAGGACGATGGAAGCACGCATGAAGAGCCCGGCGAACGCCGACGTGATCACCGCGATCCAGCACCTCGTCAAGGCGGTTCACGCGGGGGGTGTCGACCCGCGCCTGCTCGAACTGATCCACCTGCGGGCCAGCCAGATCAACGGATGCAGCCCGTGCGTGTACGCCGGTGTCGAGGCGGCGAAGAAGCACGGAGAGACCGACCAGCGGCTGCACAGTGTGGTCACCTGGCGCGAGACCCCCTTCTTCACCGACGAGGAGCGGGCGGCACTCGCGCTGACCGAGGCCGCGACCCGGATCCAGGACGGAGCGGCGGGCGTGACCGACGAGATCTGGGACGCCGCGGCCGACCACTTCGGCGAGGAGCAGCTGGCCGCGATCATCCTGGAGATCGCGATGACCAACTTCTTCAACCGGATCAACCACACGATCCGGGAGCAGGCCGGCAAGACCTGGTGAGCCGGGCGCGGGGTGGCGAGCCTGTCCTGCCGGACCCGCGCCGCCCCCCCCCACCGCCTGGCCCGCGGGGCCCCCCCGGGGGGGGGGCCCCCCGGCGGGGGCGGGGCCCC
>NZ_JBHVYO010000003.1:0-75511 GCF_042880655.1 Streptomyces sp. NPDC058295 | reverse complement strand
TTGCCTGCCGGACGGGCGCGCCGACGCCTCAGGCCTTGCCGCGCTGGACCGCCGCGTGGGCCGGCACCACGTCGGGGGCCTGCCCGCCGTCCGAGACGATCCCGTGCAGCCGGGCCGTCGGCGGTACGAACTGCCTCAGCGCGTCTACCGCGTTGAGGAACAGCTGCGCGCCGGCGAGCGCGCTGCGCCCTTCCCACGGCGACTTCGCCGCGTGCGCGCTGCGGCCCGTGAACGCCACCCGCGGATGAGCCGCGGCCAGGGCGTGCTGCGTCGTCGCCGACCGGTCCGAGGGGTGGAACATCACCGCCGCGTCGACGCCGTCGAACGCCCCTGCCTCGGCGAGCCGCACCTTCCCGGCCCCGCCCGTCTCCTCGCCGGGTGTGCCGATCACGGCGACCGTGCCGGGGTGCGCGGGCAGCACCCGTACCAGGCCGATCGCGGCCGCCGCCGCACCCGCCGCGATGAGGTTGTGGCCGCAGCCGTGCCCGATGCCCGGCAGCGCGTCGTACTCCGCGAGGACGGCGACGTACGGACCGGCTTGCTTCCCTCGTGCACGGCCGTGAACGCGGTGTCGAGCCCGCCGGCGCCCGCCGACACGGTGAACCCGGACTCGATCAGCCAGCCCGTGAGCACCTGCTGGGCGTGGTACTCGGCGAACTTCAGCTCCGGCCGCCCGTGGACGGCGAGGCTCACCTGCTCCATCCGGGGCCGCAGCGCGGTGAGTTGGTAGGACAGCTCCTGAAGTGACACGGGTCTCCCCCCCTTCGTCGGCGGTGACACTCCGTCACCCGTGACGAGAGTGCCGCCGACGAGGGCCGCGAACCCGCCGGTTACCGCGCGCCAGGTAATCGCGCGCCGGGTGTTCGGGGACCGTACGGCGGGGGAGTCCGCGGTCTCAGTCGCGTATGCCCCACTCCTTGCGCCGTCTGGCGATCTGCTGGACCGGGTCGCCGGTGTACGACCAGGGCGTGCGGGTCGCCCGGTGGCCGAGGATCCGCAGCAGCGGCGTCGCCACGTCCGCGGTGCCCGCCGAACAGGCCGCGTGGGCCAGGTAGTTGAAGTCGCGCAGCTCGCCCGGGGCGACGGTGTCGTCCTTGCGGCCCATGACCCAGCGTTCCCAGGTGCGGCGGACGTCGCTGACGGCGCCGTCGTTGTTCCAGTGCTGGCCGAGCCCCACCGTGGTGGAGCGGTCCTCGCGCGCGTCCAGGGCGTGGCGGAACTCCTCGACGCGCGCGTACTGCACCAGTACCGGCAGCGGACAGCCCGGCGGGGCCGCGCCGGCCGCGTCACGGGCGAAGTCGTACATCAGCCCGTGCGAGCCGTGCCAGCGGGCGGAGTAGTAGTGCAGCACCTGGAGATGGCCCTCCATGCTGTACGGATCCCGCTGGTGCAACTCGTCCCACCAGCGGGCCAGTTCCTGGCGGCGTACCCCGGCCGGATAGAGACGGGCGACCGAGATCAGCGAGGTCCACGGCGTCGGGTCGTCCAGGTACGCCTCGGCGGCGGACAGACACGACAGCACCGCGGCGTCGACCCGGGTCTGGTCGATCGGCACGCCACGGCCCGCGGTGATCGCCAGGTTGAACGCGCGGGCCGTCTCCGTGGCCGCCCGCAGCACCAGCGCGTCGGCACTGTGCGGCTCGGCCGCCAGCCAGGTCTCCACCGTCGAACTGCCCGCGCAGGCCTGCGCCAGCAGCCGGACCCGGTGGCCGCGGGCGAGCCAGGCGGGCCCGGTGGCGCGCAGCAGGTCCCGCAGGCCCTGCCAGCGGCCGATGACGATGTCGTGCCGGGTGGAGGAGAGGGGAGCGTCCCCGCAGTCGGGGTCGAAATCGGGAGCGAAGCGGTCGCGCGCCATCAGGGCCCCTCTCAGAAGTCGGTGGAGAGACCCTCGTGGCCGGCGGCGTGCGTCGCCGGGCGCCCCTCGGGCACGTAGTCGGCCACGACGGTGCGCGAGGCGTCCAGCCGGGCGGGCCGGTAGTAGTCGCTGCCCTGCCGCCAGTACCAGAGCATCGGCACCAGTCCCACGGCGAGCCCGCCGATGCCGATGGCGACCGCCGCGGGGGCCAGCTCACCGAGCGACTCCACGAAGATCCAGAACATGAACAGGGCGCCGAACAGCGGCCACAGCCCGCCGAGGAGGAAGTCGGCAGGGGACTTCAGCAGCGTCCTGCGGTACGCGACGACTGCCGCCAGGCCCGCGAGACCGTAGTAGACGGCGATCTGGAGTCCGATCGCCGAGATGGCGTCGGAGAGGATGTCGCCCACCGAGCCCAGCGAGTTGGAGGCGACGAACAGCACCAGCGCCACCCCGCCCACCACGGCGATCGCCACCCAGGGCGTGTTCCAGGTGCGGTGCACCCGGCCCAGCGCGGACGGCATCGTACGGTCCCGGCCCATCGCGAACAGCGAGCGCGTCACCTGGATCAGGGTCGTCTCCAGGGTGGCGACGGTGGACAGCAGCACGGCCACGACCAGCACCTTGCCGCCCCAGCCCGGCCACACCTCCTCGCCCAGCGCCGCCAGCACGTTCGCGCCGTTGTTCTCGATCCGCTGCGAGCTGAGGATGACGTTCACCGCGATGGTGAAGACCTCGAAGAGGAGAAAGACGATGCCCACCCCGATCAGCCCCGCCAGGCCCGTCGTACGGCGGCTGTCGCGGGTCTCCTCGCTGAGGTTGCTGGTCACGTCCCAGCCCCAGTAGTAGAAGGCCGCGACCAGTGCCCCCGACGCGAAGCCGGACACCCCGTCGAAGTGGCTGAATCCGAGCCAGGACCAGTCGAACGGCAGCGAGTTGTCCGTGTGGAAGACGGCGAGCACCGCGAACAGCGCCAGAATCGCCAGCTCCACACCCGACATGATCAACTGCGCGCGTACGGTGAGCCGGGCCCCGCCCAGCACCACCGCCAGCATGATCAGGAACCAGGCGGCGCCGACGACGGTGGACAGGGCGGTGTTGTCGGCGAGGTCCTCGTCGAAGAGGGCGAGCGTCATCGAGCCGGCCGGCAGCGAGCCCGCCACCATGAAGATGGTCGCCGAGATCACCAGCGCCCAGCCGCTGATGAAGCCCAGGAAGGGGTGGAGCGTGCGCCCCACCCAGGAGTAACTGGCGCCCGCGTTGACGTCGATCCGGCTGAGTCGGCTGAAGGCCAGCGCGATGCCCAGCATCGGTATCGCGCAGTACAGCAGGGCCGCCGGTCCGGCCAGGCCCACGGCGCCGGCCAGGACCGCCGTGGTGGCGGCGATGGAGTAGGCCGGCGCACTGCCGGCGACCGCCATCACCACCGTGTCGAAGGTGCCCAGGACATTCGCCTGGAGGCCTCTTCCGGTGCTGTTGCTCATGGTTGCGCTGCTTTCCGTCGTGCACGCCGCCCGAGCGGGGACGACCCGGCGGCGTATGGGGGGTGAGGGTGGAGCGCCGCCGCGCGTCGAGAGGGGATGACCTCGGGGACGTCGGCGGAGAAAGGCGCGGAGGGGACCATCCCAGCACTGTGTTCGCGGACGGTCACACCGAGTGTGCGAGTGACTATAGCCCTAACGATTGAGCTTTCAAGATTGACGGATAGGTAATGTCCACGGCCGCCCGTGCGGTTGGCATGTGCCGCGATTGGAGCGGCCCGCACGGGAAACGCGGACGGGGAGACAACAGTCCCCGACGGCGAAGGAGCAACCCATGGGTACGGAGTCCGAGGCGATGGGCGACGAGGTCTACCAGCCCACCGGAACGAACGAGGAACAGCAGGACGCCGCCCCGCTCGACCTCCAGGACGCCGTCGGCGAACGCACCTACGACGACACCCTCGACGAGGGCTACTCGCCGCCCGAGAAGCCGCTCGGCGTGACCAAGTACGGCACCACCGCAGCCGAACAGCACGAGGGCGAGAACCTCGACCAGCGCCTCGCCCAGGAGGTCCCGGACGTCTCGGAACCGGCCGGCGGCGGCGTCGGCGACCTCCCCGACGGCGAGGGCGAACCCGTCGACCCCGAGGTCGGTGACCGGCGCGCCGGCCGGCTGGTCGCCCCCGACGAGGGCGCCCACCCCGACGCCACCAAGGAGGAGATCGCCCGGGACGTGGGCATCGACGGCGGGGCCGCGGGCGCCGAGGAGGCCGCCGTCCACATCGTGGAGGAGTGAGCGGCGTGAGCGGCCCCCGCGCGCCCGTCAGTCGCCGATGCGGTCCAAGTGCCGCAGCCGGTTGGTGGCGTCGAGGGCGGCCACCTTGTACGACTCCGCCAGCGTCGGGTAGTTGAACACCGCGTCGACCAGGTAGTCGACGGTCCCGCCGCAGCCCATCACCGACTGCCCGATATGGATCAGCTCGGTCGCTCCGGTGCCGAAGCAGTGCACCCCGAGCAGCTTGCGGTCACCGGGCGAGACCAGCAGCTTCAGCATGCCGTGGGCGTCGCCGATGATCTGCCCCCGGGCCAGTTCGCGGTAGCGGGCTATGCCCACCTCGAACGGCACGCTCTCCTCGGTGAGCTGATCCTCCGTCCGGCCCACGAAGCTGATCTCCGGGATCGTGTAGATGCCGATCGGCTGGAGGTGGTGCATCTGCCCGACGGGCTCGCCGCACGCGTGGTAGGCGGCCGCCCGGCCCTGCTCCATCGCCGTCGCCGCGAGCGCCGGGAAGCCGATGACGTCGCCCACGGCGTAGATGTGCGGGACCGGCGTGCGGTAGTGCTCGTCGACCTCGATCCGGCCGCGCCGGTCGGCCGCCAACCCGGCCTTGTCCAGATCCAGATCGTCGGTCAGGCCCTGGCGGCCCGCCGAGTACATCACCGCGTCCGCGGGGATCTTCTTGCCGCTCTCCAGCACGGTCAGCGCACCCCGCGCATGCCGTTCCACGGCGGCGACGGTCTCCCCGAACCGGAAGGTCACCGCCAGGTCCCGCAGGTGGTACTTGAGCGACTCGATGACCTCGACGTCGCACATGTCGAGCATCCCGGCCCGCTTCTCCACCACCGTGACCTTGCTGCCGAGCGCGGCGAACATGGACGCGTACTCCATGCCGATCACCCCGGCGCCGACGATCACCATGGACTGCGGGACCCGCTCGATCGTCAGCACGTTGTCGGAGTCGAGGATGGTCCGCCCGTCGAACTCCACGCTGTCCGGCCGGGCCGGGCGCGTCCCGGTGGCGATCACGATGTGTTCGGCGCCGATCAGCCGCTCCTGCCCGGTGATCTCGCGCAGCGCGATGGTGTGCGCGTCGACGAACCGGCCGGTGCCGGCGAACAGGGCGACATGGTTGCGGGACAACTGACTGCGGATGACATCGATCTCACGCCCGACCACATGCTCGGTACGCGCGGTCAGATCGGCGACGGTGATGTTCTCCTTGAGGCGGTAGCTCTGTCCGTACAGGTCCCGCTGGGTGAGACCGGTGAGATACAGCACCGCCTCGCGCAGCGTCTTGGAGGGGATGGTGCCGGTGTGGAGGGAGACCCCGCCGACCATGTCGGGGCGGTCTACGACGGCGACCCGGCGGCCCAGTTTGGCCGCGGCGATGGCGGCCTTCTGACCGCCGGGACCTGATCCGAGGACGAGCATGTCGAAGTCGGGCACGCTGTGGAGTCTGGCAGCCGCGGGGCCCGCCGCGAAAGGGCGGGCCCCGATTGCCCCGGATTACTAGGGCAGCAGCTTCTCGATCGCGCTGGGTCCCTCCTCGGCCAGCTTGCGCCGCGCCCACTCGAGACTGCGCGGGGTGATGTCCCGGCCGGTGGCGAGGACCATGTCTTCCGGCGAGACCTCGGTGCCGGTACGCGTGTGGAGCAGGTTGTCCGGGGTGGCGCGCTCCGGGGAGGGCCGGGAGCCGCCTGGCTGTGACGTCGGCATGATGTCTGCTCCTCGCGTCCGAAGGAAGGCTTCGGCCCGGTGCGGTCATCGGGTCCACTAACACCATTCATCCTGGAGCCGCAGCCTGCAATCCGATCAGCCGCGGCCGAGATGCCGGGAAGATCGGCCCGGCGTCTAATGGCCCCATGGCACCCACCACCGCCGGGAACCCGCGCCGCGGGGGACTGCGCAGGCTCGGCGCCTGGTGCGCCCGTCACTTCGTGATCGTCATCGTCGCCTGGATCGTGGCCGTCATCGCCCTTCAGGCGGTCAACCGCTCCGTCGGCGGGACCTACGAGGACAACTTCCAGCTGCCGGGCGTGCAGTCCACGGAGGGCCTGGACGTGCTCAAGGAGCACGACCCGCAGGCCGGCGGCTACAGCAGCCAGATCGTCCTGCACGACGACCAGGCCGTGAGCACGCTGAGTTCACAGCTGTCCACGGCCGTCGGCGACCTCCAGAAGCTCCCCCACGTGCTCTCGGCCCAGAACCCGCTCTCCGTGACGTCGTCGAAGGTCGGCCCGGTGTCGAGCGACGGCAAGACCGCGTATGTCACCGTCCGCTTCGACGTACAGCCCTCCACCCTCGGCGACGACTACCTGACCGGCGTCGACAAGGCCGTCCAGCCGCTGCGGGCGGCCGGCGCCGACGTCGAGTACGGCGGTTCGCTCGGAGAGCTCGCCCGGCCCGCCGCGAACGACCGGATCAGCGAGCTGATCGGCTTCGCGGTCGCCATCGTCGTCCTGCTCGTCGGCTTCGGCAGCGTCATCGCGGCCGGACTGCCCCTGGTCACCGCCCTGATCAGCGTGATCGGCGGACTCGCCTGCCTCGGGCTGCTGGCCGCCGCCTTCACCTTCGCCACCGTCTCGCCGACCCTCGCGACCATGATCGGACTGGGTGTCGGCATCGACTACGCCCTCTTCCTGACCACCCGGCACCGGCAGAACCTGATGGACGGCGCGGACCCCGCCGAGGCCGCCGGACACACCAACGCCACCAGCGGCCGCGCCGTGCTCGTCTCCGGCACCACCGTGATCATCGCGCTCTTCGGTCTGTACGCGTCCGGGGTGTCCTTCATCGGCAAACTCGGACTCGCTGCCGCCATCACCGTCGTCTCCGCCGTGATCGGCGCCCTCACCCTCGTGCCGGCCCTCCTCGGGCTCATCGGCAGACGCGTCGACCGCTACCACGTCCGCAAGCCGGTCGCCGAGACCGACGCCGAACCGGGCGCCACCCCGCACGGCACCTGGCACCGCTACGCCAAGCGCGTCGAGCGCAGGCCCTGGCAGTACCTCGGCGCCGGGGTGGCCGTCATCGCGATCCTCGCGATCCCCGTCTTCTCCATCCAGCTCGGCCACATCGGCGACGGCGCCGACCCGACCTCCTTCACCGACCGGCGGGCCTACGACCTGATGACCGACGCCTTCGGGCCCGGCTCCAACGGCCCCCTCACCGTCGTCATCGACCAGACGTCCGTCCCGTCCGACAAGCGCTCCGACCTCTCCACCCAGGCGCAGAAGACGCTGGGCGCGGTGCCCGGCGCCGCCACGGTCACCCCGCTGACCCCCACCAGCGACGGCGACGTGCTGCTCGCCACCGTCTACTCCCAGCAGGCCCCGCAGGACGCGACCACCACCGAGCTGACGAACCGGCTCGTCGACGACACCCTCCCCGACGCGGTCTCCGGCTACGACGCCAAGGGCTATGTCACCGGCACCACGGCCGCCCAGGTCGACTTCCGGGACATCGTCGCCAGCCGGCTGCCCCTGATCATCGGCGTGGTCGTCCTCCTCGCCTTCCTGATCATCCTCGCCGTGTTCCGCGGGCTCCTCGTCGCGGTCAAGGCCGCCGTCCTCAACGTTCTGTCGATCACCGCCTCGTACGGCGTCGTCGTCGCCGTCTTCCAGTGGGGCTGGGGCGGGCCCGCGCTGGGCGTCCACGGCAAGGTGCCCATCGAGAGCTATGTGCCGATGATGATGTTCGCGATCATCTTCGGCCTCAGCATGGACTACGAGATCTTCCTGCTGTCCCGCGTGCACGAGGCCTGGCTGCGCATCGGCGACGCCAGGGACGCCGTCGCCCACGCCCTGGAGATCACCGCCCGGGTCATCACCTGCGCGGCACTGATCATGGTGAGCGTGTTCTCGGCCTTCATCATCAGCGACAACATCGTCGTCAAGATGCTGGGCCTCGGCCTCGCCGTCAGCGTGCTGATCGACGCCACCGTGGTCCGGCTGCTCATGGTGCCCGCCGTCATGACCCTGCTGGGCGCGCACGCCTGGTGGACCCCGCACTGGCTGGACCGGATCCTGCCGCACATCGATGCCGAGGGCGACGCGGAGCCCCTCAGCGGTCCGCCCGAACCACCGGCTCGAGAACGAGCATCGTGACGTCGTCACGGACGGCGGGGCAGTGGCGCAGGACGTCCGTCCACACCCGTTCGGCCGTCGTCGCCGGGTCGGCGCCGGCGGCGAGGGCGGGCAGGCGGTCGAGCAGGGGGTAGAAGACTCCGGCGGCGTCCCTGGCCTCCGAGACGCCGTCGGAGGCCAGGAAGAGGCGGTCGCCGGGGCGCAGCGGCAGTACGTGGGCGGTGAGCGGGGCGCCCTCCGGCAGACCGAGCCCCAGCGGCGTCCACGGGACGACGTCCAGCTCCGTGGCCGTGCACCCGCGCAGCAGCACCGGCGGGGGATGCCCGCACACGACCACGCTCACGGCGTCCGCGTCCGGCGTGAACTCCAGCAGGACCGCCGTCGCGAACAGCTCGGCGTGCGTCACCCGCGCCGAGTCCACCGTCAGCCGCCGGTCCAGCCGGGCGGCGACCCGCGCCAGGTCCGGCTGGTCGAGCACCGCCTCCCGGAACGCCCCCAGGAGCGAGGCCACCGTCGCCACCGCCGCCAGCCCGTGCCCCTGGACGTCGCCCAGCACCGCCCGCACCCCGTGCTCGCTCGTCCGGACGTCGAAGAAGTCACCGCCGACCAGCGTCCCGCGCTGTGCCGCCCGGTACAGACCCGCGCAGCGCACCGGACCCACCCGCGCGGGGACCGGCGGCACCAGGGCGTTCTGCGCGGCCTCGGCGATCGTGCGCTCCGTGTCCAGCTGGGCGTCCCGGCGGCGGCGGACGAACGCCACGAACACGCTCAGCACCGCGACGAAGGACACCGTCAGCACATCGGTCTGGCCCGGCTGGTCGAGCTGGAACGCGGGCAGGTTGAGCATCACGACCACGGCCGCGCCGAGCAGCGCGGTCGCCGCCGGACCGTACGACAGCACCGCCAGCGGCGGGATCGCGCCCAGCATGAACCCGATGTCCAGCGGCTCGGGACTGACCAGGGTGGCGACGCAGACGCCCGCGGCCAGCACGAGCGGCAGCGCCCGCACCCAGCGCGGCGGCGGCGCGCCCCGCAGCCAGCCCCGCCGCTCCCCGTCCAGTCGTCCCACACCCCCACGCTCCATCGTGCCCGCGACGGCCGCACGCCGAAAAACCCGTGGACGCGATCGATGACGGCCCCCTACCGTGTGAGCGCACGCCCGGACACCCACGGAAGGAGGCGAGCGCCATGCGAACCGCATTCATCCCGCGCTCCCGCTCCGTGACCCCGGCGTGCCGCGTCTGACCCTCGTCCGACGCCCCGGGAGCGCACCACGCCGTACGCGACCCGGAGGAATCCGTGACCGATCTGGTCATCCGCGCTCTCGACGAGAGCGACGTCCATCTGTTCGACACCCTGCCCGACCCGCTGCGCGCAGCCGACGCCTTCGGCAGGATCACCTACCGGCCCGACTGGAAGCGCGTCGCCCTGCGGGACGGCCGGGTCGTCGCCCGCGCCGTCTGGTGGGGCGGGCCCGAGGACACCGAACCCCTCGTGGTGCATTGGTTCGACTTCGCCGACGGCGAGGAGGAGGCCGCGGCCGAACTCCTGCGCACCGCCCCCTGGCAGGTCGGCCTGGAACTGGTCATGCCCGGCGGCTGGCGCGACGACCCCGCCATGCGGGCCGCCGCCGAGGTCCGGCACGCCGCCGCCCGCGCGGCCGGCCACACCCCGCTGGTGGAACGCTTCGTGTACCGCTGGACCCCGGAGTGCGGGCTGCCCGACCGTCCCGGCCGCCTGCGCTTCGCCCCCGAACCGGACGACGCGGTGTTCTTCGACGCCCTGCGCCGCATCCACTCCGACACCCTCGACGTCCACGCCCGCAAGGCCATCGGGGAGGGCGGCCTCGACCGGGCCGCCCAGGAGGAGATCGACTTCTTCCGCTGGTGCCCGTCGCCGCGCGAGTGGTGGCAGGTCGCCCGCACCCCTGAGGGAGAACTGGCCGGCATCCACATCCCGGCCCACAACCCCTCAGGACCCTGCGTCGGCTTCATCGGCGTACTGCCGGACCACCGGGGTCACGGCTACGCCTACGACCTGCTCGCCGAGTGCACCCACTATCTCGTCGAGCGGGGTGCCGAGTTCATCGCAGCCGCCACCGACCAGGGGAACTTCCCGATGGCGGCGCACTTCGCGAAGGCCGGCTATCCGATCGTGCGGGAGCGGGTGAACTTCGAGCTCGGATGACCTTCGAGCCCGGCTGACGGCCGACCGGGCCCCCGGGACGGACCTGGCAGGGGCCGGCAGGACCTGCCGGGGTCCGGGGGCTCGGGGAGGGCGGTGCGTCAGTGCGCTCCGCCCTCCAGCAGGGCCTCGACGTCGGCCAGGATCTCCGTGACGCGCAGGCCGAACGAGGCGTCGCAGGCGTGGGGGCGGCCGTCCCGGGCCGACACGAGCAGTTCGTCGGCGGCCCGGGTGAGGGCGTCGGCGGCGTCACCGCCGCCCTGGGGGAGCCGCGTCACCCCGGCCGTGCCGCGCAGCTCCACGCCCGCGCCCGTCGCCGCGGGCGGGGCCGTCAGACTGAGCGTCAGCGTGCTGGAGGCACCGTCCACATGGTCCAGGACCACATGGACGGTGTCCCGGGGACCACGGGCCGCGGCCGTCACCCGGCGGACGTCGCCCAGGACCGGCAGCAGCACGGACAGCGCGTGCGGACCCACGTCCCACAGGGCACCCTTCTCACCGCGCCACGGCGTGGCGAACGGGTGGTCGCCCGCGCCGTGGAACACGTCGCCCAGCCACTCGGCGCGTCCTGTGAACCATCCCCCGGTCTCCGCCTGTTCGGCGATCCAGGCACCGGCCTCGGGCCCGAACCGGGTGGTGAAGAAGACGACCGAGGCGACCTCGGCCTCCTGCACGGCCCGGACCACGGACCGTGCTCCCGGCACCGTCGCGGCGACGGGCTTGTCGAGCAGGAGATGACAGCCGGCCCCGGCGGCCCGCACCGCGAGCTGCGCCTGGACGTCCGGCGGCAGCGCGACGGCCACCGCGTCCACGTCCGTGAGCAGGGCGTCCACGTCGTCGTAGGCCCGTGTCCCGTGCCGGTCGGCGAGTTCCTTCGCCGCCTCGGGGCGTCGGCCCCAGACGCCGACGAAGTCGAACGCCGCGTGCGCTTGGAGGACGGGGGCGTGCACCATCTGCGCCCAGGGGCCGGTGCCGAGCAGACCGATGCGCATACCGCTGACTCTCCCTGATGCCGACCGACGTGACGGGCGACGTCCCTCGCCGGGACGCCGACTCCGACCGCGAGCCTCGCACACCGCCGGCGCCCGGGACACCCTGGGCGTCCCCCCGGCCGTCAGGCAGCCCGGGCCTTCGCCGGGCGGGAGCCGTCCCCCACGGGGGCGGCGGCGGAGGTGCCCCGGACCAGGCGCAGATGCCGCCTGCGCCCGGCATGGCGTCGCTTGTCCCGGACCGGCGCGAGCAGGCGTTCCTCGACCCGGTCCATGACCGCCATCAGGACGGACAGCAGCGGCAGCAGCAGCACGGCGACCCAGAGCACGGTTCTCTCCTCGGCAGGCGACGCCGTGCCGGGTGCTCAGAATCGGGCCGCTGATGCCTGCCGGGCGCGGATCAGCCGCGAGGCGGCGCGCCGAAGCCCGTCACCAGGGCGTCCGCCTGCGCCAGCCCGCTCTCCGCGGAGATCTCCCGCACCGTCTGCGCGGACCGGATCGTGGCGAACGTGACCCGGCCGTCCGCGAGCCGATAGCCGTACACGGCGGGCCTCGGCAGGCTGTTGTACGACCAGTGCGCCGAGAAGTAGTACCCGCCGGTGTCGTGCAGCACCACCAGGTCCCCCTCGGAGAGGGCGGGCAGCGGCCGGTCGTGCGCCACGACGTCACCGGCGAAACAGAGCGGCCCGGCGACGTCCTGCCGGACGAGCGGCGTGCGCTTGGGCATGCCGTCCGGGCCGTACGCGGACACCCGCAGCGGCCAGTCGTCCGGCATGAAGACGGTGCGGGTGGCGACCTGCCCGCCGGCGTGGGTGAGGGCGACCCGGCGTCCACCGGCGTCCTTGACGTACTCGACGAGGGCCGCCGTGAAGCCGTTCTTCGCGATCAGGGAGCGGCCGAACTCGGTGACCACCTGGTAGCGGCCGTCCAGCAGCGCCGGCTCGGCGGCGGTGAGCGCGGCCACGTATTCCGCGTAGGTGGGCGTGACCGTGTCGTCGGCGAAGTTCACCGGCAGCCCGCCGCCCAGGTCGAGGCTGGTCACCTGGCGGCGGCCGACGTACGCGTTGATCTCCTCGGCGAGCCGGTGTGTCTCCGCGAGACCCTCCGCGATCAGCGGCAGGGGGCAGCCCTGCGAGCCCACGTGCGCGTGCAGCCGGGTCAGCCACGGCCGCCGCGCGAAGGCCTCCACGACGCGGGTGCGGGCACCCGGGTCACGCAGGGCCACCCCGAACTTGGAGTGCGCGGTCGCCGTGCTCATCGCGCCGATCGACCCGCCCCCGACCTGCGGGTTCACCCGCACGCCGAGCACCGACGCGCAGTCCTCGGGGCGCAGCGCGTCGATCCGGTCGAGCTCGTCGAGGTTGTCCGCGTTGAGCGCGACGCCCAGGGCGAGGGCCTCCCGGATCTCCCGGCGGGTCTTCGCCGGCGAGTCCAGCACGATGCGCGCCGGGGCGAACCCCGCGTCCAGCGCCAGTCGCAGCTCGCCGGGGCTCGCCACCTCGCAGCCCATGCCGGCGTCGGCGAGCAGCCGCAGCACGGGCACCAGGGAGCAGGCCTTGGCGGCGAAGGTGTGCAGGACGTCCGGTACCTGGGCGAACGCCTCGTGCAGACCGGCGACGCTGTCGCGCACGCCCCGCACGTCGACGAACCCGGCCAGCGGCCGGTCCTCGCCGAGCAGCCCGTCCGTGACGGCCTGCCGGACGGCGAGGGCGACGGGGGAGTCGTCGGTGGGCTGGTCGGTGGACCGGTCGGCTCGTGGGCCGGTCCGCTGGTTCTCGGTGGGGAGCAGCACGTGCTCGTCTCCTTCGGGCGAGGAAGGGTGTCACGCGGTCGGGTGACACTTCCAGATTCCTCCCCGCGCCGGCCGCACGTCTTTGGGGACCGGGCCAAAGACAAGCGGAACCTTTGTGTCATCGGACAGCGGCACCGGTGCTCGGCGCTCAGGATCCCTCGGGCGGGACCAGCCGGGCCGCGAGGGTCAGCAGCAGCCGGGTGTCGGGATCGTCGAGGTCCACGCCGTACCGCTCCCGGACCCGGCCCAGCCGGTACCGGAGCGTGTTGGCGTGCACGACCAGGCGACGGGCCGCCTCGGGGACGTCGCCCCCGGCGTCGAAGTAGGCCGCCAGGGTCCGTACCAGTTCGCCGCCCGCCGCGAGGTCCGTGCGGATCAGGTCGTGGACCGGCCCGCCGCCGGACTCCCACACCGGACGCGCCGCGTCCAGGATCCGCAGCACCTCCAGCGCCGCGCCCGCACCGGCCGCGTCGGCATACCGCGGGGGCCGGGGCCGCCCGGCGGCCGACGCCCTGGCCTCCCGTTCCCGCAACGCCCGGACGACGAGCCCGGCCCGACCGTACGACAGGTCGGCCCGCTCCGGGGTGACGACCGGGCCGACGCCCAGCCACACCGCCGGCGCACCCGGCAACGACGCGACGACCGCGTCCAGTTCGCGCACGACGCCGAGCACGGCCCCCGCATGGTCCGCCGCGGCGGCATCCCCGGTGAGGAACAGCGCGAGGCGGTCGCCGTCCCGCAGGATCCCGGTGCCGGGCCGGTGCGCGGAGATCTCCAGGGAGAGGACGTCCAGGGCCCGGCCGTCGGCCCGCGCGTCCGGCCGCCGTTCGGCCACCACCACCGCGCACGGCGCGTCCGGGGACAGCCCCAGCGACCAGGCGTGCGTACGCCGGTCCCCGAGACCGTGCAGCAGACCGCGCAGCGCGGCCTCCCGGCGGTGGGCCGTACCGCTCTCGCTCAGCCGCTCGCGCACCAGCAGCGGAGCGGCGAGCCCGGCGGCCGTCCGCAGATAGCGGGCGGCGTCCGGGGCCAGGGCGGCGCCGTCCGCGGCGGCCCAGATCGAGCCGAGAACCTCCCGCCCGCTGCGCACGGCGACGACCAGCCGCTCCGGGTTGTCGCCGTCGGCGGGCCGGTGGATGACGTCCTCGGAGGTCCACAGGGCGCGCAACAGACCGCTGCGCCGCAGCTCGGCGACCCGCCAGTCGGGCACCCGGCCGCCGAGGATGACGGTCCGGCGCAGCGGGTCGGCGCCGGGGCCGGTGGCGGAGTGGGCCAGAACCCGCAACCGGGTGTCCTCGATGGTGATCGACCCCTTCACGTACGCCGCGACCCGCGCCGCCAGGACCGCGAGGGAGGGCGCCGTCTCCGGGCCCCGGAGCGCCTCGGCGTCCTCGGCCCGACCTGCCAGGACGTAGGAGAGCGCCGACCGCAGCAGCGCGGCGGCCTCGGCCCAGCCGGTGCCCTCGGCGCGGGCGAGCAGGGCGACCCCGGTCTCCCGCGCCGCCTCCACCAACCCGCTGGCCCCCGAACCGGTCGCCCCCGAACCGGTCGCCCCCGAACCGGTCGCCTCCGGGCCGGTGACACCCGAACCGGTCGCCTCCGGGCCCCTGACACCCTCGCCGGTGTCGCTCAGCACCACGGCACACGCGCCCCGCCGCGCGGCCTCGCGGACGGTATCGGCGTCCGGGGCGGCACCCACGGCCAGCAACAGAACGCCCGCACCCGCCGAATGCCCCGGTCCCGGTCCCGGTCCTGGACCTGGACCTGGACCCGGGCCCCGCCGGGGGCCGTCCGGATCGTCGTCGCCGAGGCCTTCGAGACTGCCGCGGCCTTCGCGGCCTTCGCGGTCATCGAGGTCGTCACGGTCAGCGAGGTCGTCCAGGCCGACGGCGATCCGCCGGACGACGGTGTCGGGCGCGGCGGGCGCGTACAGCAGCCGCACCGCGTTGCCGTCCTCGAAGGCCAGCAGGGACCGCAGCGTCGCGGCGGCCTCCCGCGGGGCCGGACCCTCCTCGTTCATCGTCCGACGCTCCCGCCCTCGTCCCCACGACGCACCCCGTGTGCTCCCCGTCGACGATAGGCGCCCCGGGCGGCGGCGTCGGCCGCGCCGGGGCGCCGTCTCCCCGCATTCCTCCGGTGAAAAACCACGAGACCGGTGACATCGCCGATCCCCACGCACCGGTCCCGCCCCGACAGTGGCACCGCCATCCCAGCGGCGGCGCCCCCCGCGGCCCGCCCGACCGAGAGGACGATCCCTCGTGCAGGATCACATGCGCACCGGTGCGGCCCACCGCGCCTCCACCGGCTCCCCCCACCGCAGGTCCGGACAGCTCGCCCGGCTCGCGACGGCGGTCGCCGCCGTCGTCGGCCTCACCACCCTCAGCGGCCCCGGCGCGCAGGCGGCGGACAACCCCTACGAGCGGGGCCCGGCGCCGACCACCGCGAGCATCGAGGCGGCACGCGGCCCGTACGCGGTGTCCCAGACCACCGTCTCCTCGCTCGCCGTGACCGGCTTCGGCGGCGGCACGATCTACTACCCGACCAGCACCAGCGACGGCACCTTCGGCGCGATCGCCGTCTCGCCCGGCTACACCGCCACCCAGTCCTCCATCGCCTGGCTGGGCCCGCGGCTGGCGTCCCAGGGCTTCGTCGTCTTCACCATCGACACCCTGACCACGCTGGACCAGCCCGACTCACGCGGCCGGCAGCTGCTCGCCGCCCTGGACCATCTGACGCAGGTCAGCTCCGTCCGTTCCCGGGTCGACAGCAGCCGGCTCGGCGTCATGGGGCACTCGATGGGCGGCGGCGGCAGCCTGGAGGCCGCCAAGGCGCGGCCCTCGCTCCAGGCCGCGATCCCGCTCACGCCGTGGAACCTCGACAAGTCCTGGCCCGAGGTCGGCACACCCACGCTGATCGTCGGCGCCGACGGCGACACGGTCGCCCCCGTCGCCAGCCACGCCGAGCCGTTCTACTCCAGCCTGCCGTCCGCCCTGGACCGCGCCTATCTGGAGCTGAACAACGCCACCCACTTCACCCCGAACTCGTCGAACACGACGATCGCGAAGTACGGCATCTCGTGGCTGAAGCGCTTCGTCGACAACGACACGCGCTACGAGCAGTTCCTGTGCCCGCTTCCGCGGCCGAGCACGACGATCGACGAGTACCGGGGCAACTGCCCGCACACGTCCTGAGCCGGCGTGAGGAGAACGGGGTCGCTGCCGCCGTCGCCGTCGCTGTGCCCGTGCACGCGGCGCGGCGGCGGCCGTTGGGACCCGGCACAAGGTGTGCCACGGCCGTCGCGCACGAACCCACTGGTGACAGGCCCCGAACGGCCCGCATCGGCGTCGTTCCCCGCGCGGTCGCACGGCTTCCACCGCCCGTTACCCGTACGTAACGTCACGGGAATGACCGGACAGACGACCGCCGCCGACGGCGGTGTGCGGGTGGTGACCGGTGAACCCGGTTGCGGCCGCACGGCGTTCCTGGCCCGCGCCGCCCGCTCGTGCCCGGCCGCGTTCGTGGTCGGTGTCCGGGCCGACCGGGTGGCGTCGGCCGTACCGCTCGGGGGTCTGCGCGCGCTGCTGCGCGCCCTCGGCGCACCGGTGGGCCCGTGGTCCGCCACCGGGCAGCCCGGCGCCGCGCTCCTCGACGCCTTGCGGGCCGCCTCCGCCGGCAGGCCGATGCTGCTGTGCGTCGACGACGCGCATCTGTGGGACGCCCCCACCAGGGCCGCGGTGGGCCGCGCCGCCGAGCGGCTGCGCGGGAACGGTCGGCTGAGCGTGCTGCTGAGCGTGTCGGGACACCGCCCGGTCGACCGGGAGTTCGCCGTGCTGCCGGTGGTCCGCGTCGATCCGCTCTCCCCGGTGGAGGCGGCCGCGCTCCTGGACGAGGCGACGGGCGGGGCACTCGACCGGGCCGTGCGCGACGAACTGGTGGACGCGGCCGAGGGCAGTCCGGCCCTGCTGCTGGCCATGGTCCGGCGGCTGTCGCCCGCCCAGATCCGCGGTCACCGCAGGCTGCCCGGCCCGTCGGCCGACGCCGAACTCCTGACCGGCCTGGTCGGCGGCTTCCTGACCGGGTTCACGCCCGCGCAGGAGGACCTGTTGCTGACCGTCGCGGCCGCCGTACGGGACGCGGACGACACGGAGGACACCCGGATCGGCCTGGCACTGGCCCGGCGGGGAGCGGAGCATCTGCGGGGGACGCGTCCGGGCGCGGAGTCGGTCCCTCCCTCCGGTCCGTTGCCCGAGGTGCTCGTCCCGCTGCCCGAGGTGCTCGTCCTGGCCGACGGCGAGGTCGGGTTCCACAGCGATCTGCTGCGCCGCGCGGTGTACGCGGGTGCGCGGCCCGAGCGGCGCCGTGCCGCGCACCGGGCGCTGGCCCGTGCTCTGGAGGAGGCGGGAGACGCGAGGCTGCACGCCCTGCTGCACCGGGCCCGGTCCGCCACCGTGCCCCGGCGCGGGACGGCGACCGAACTGGCCGTGGCGGCCGGCGACCGGACGCATTCCCGGAGCCTGCGGTGCGCGGCGTACGCCCATGCCGCCGCGCTGGCCGAGGACGGCACACTGCGCGCGGAGTGGTACACGGCCGCCGCCGAGCAGGCCCTGCTCGGCGGCCGCACGCACCGGGCCCTGCGGCTGCTCGACAGGGCCCGGGACAGCGCGGCGCCCACGGCGCTGCGCGGCCGCGTCGAACTGGTCCGCGGCACCACGGTCCTCTACGACGGCCCGGTCGACGAGGCCCGCGCATCCCTGCTCCTGGCGGCCCGCCTGCTGACCGGGTCGTCCCCCCGGCAGGCCCAATCGGCCCTCCTGGCCGCGGTGGACGCCGCCTGGGCGGCGGGCGACGCCCAGGGCTGCCTGCACCTGCTGAGCACCGGCGGCGACGACTCCCCGGATGCCGCCCCGGGCCGCCCGCCCGTACTGGTCGACGCCGGCAACGGCCTCCTCCCGGATCCCGACGCGCGGCCCGGCACCTGGCCGTTCGGTGAGTCCGCGGGCGATCCGGCGAACAGCGGTGTGCCGGTCCGCGCGGGCGGCAGTGCCGTGTCGCGTGGCTATCGCACCGGCCTGCGGGCCCTGCTCGAAGGGCAGTTCGTGCAGGCGGCGGGGCCTCTGCGGCGGCTGGTGGCGGACGCGGAGGCCGCGGGGGGTGCGGCGGGCGCGGCCGGCGTCGACGAGCCGGACACGGCGTTGCGCGCGGCTGCCGCCGCCCTGTTGCTGGGCGACCTGGCGGCCGCCCGCCGTGCCGGGGCGCGGGCCCTGGCCGCCGCCCGTACCCCGGGGACCGCCGCGGCCCTCGCGCGGGCCCGGGAGTACCTCGCCTACGCCGAACTGCGCGCCGGACGGCACACGCTGGCCAGGACCCACGCGGAGGAGGGGCTGCGGGCCGCGCACCGCACGGGGCAGCGCAACACGGCAGCCCACCACCACGCGGTACTCGCCCTCGCCGCGTCGATCGAGGGCGCTCCGGAGGAGGTCGCCGTCCACGTGGACACCGCGCTGGCCACCGCCCGGCGGCACGGCCTGGTCCAGGCCGCGACGCTGGCGGAGTGGGCGGTGGCCCGCGCCGACCTCGCCCGCGGGCGCCCCAGGGAGGCCGCGGACCGGCTCGGGCCGCTCGTGCGCCCGGGGCCGCGCAGGGGGCACTTCGCGGTATGGATGCTCGCCGTGCCGTGCTTCGTGGAGGCCGCCGCCTCGACCGGACGGGCCGACGACGGCGTCGCCGAGGTCGTCGAGGAGTTCGCCCGATGGGCCGGATTCGGCGCCGATCCCCAGGCCCCCGCCCAACTGACCCGCTGCCGTGCGCTGCTGGCTCCGGCGGACCGGCCCGACGCCCTGTTCCGCCGTGCGCTCGACCTGCACGACGTGGCCGCAGGCGGCGACTTCGAACGGGCCCGCACCGAGCTGCTGCACGGCAAGTGGCTGCGCAGGCGCCGCCGGCTGAGCGAGGCCCGCGACCGTCTCGGCGCCGCGCTGGTCGGGTTCGAACGCTGCGGTGCGCGCGCCTGGGCGGAGCAGGCCCGCGCCGAGCTGCGCGCGGGGGGCGTGGCGCCTGGGGGCGGCGGGAGAGCGACGGGGCCGGGCCTGGGGCTGGACGGACTGACCCCGCAGCAGCTGCGGATCGCCCGGTGCGTCGCCGAGGGCGCCACCAACCGGGAGGTGGCGCTGACCCTCTCGGTCAGCACCCGAACCGTCGACTACCACCTGCGGAAGGTCTTCGCGGCGCTGGGCGTCCGCTCCCGCGTCGAACTGGTGCGCATGGTCGAGAAGGCCGGACAGGAGGGTTGACCGGAGAGAAAACAATGCTGCACACCCCTAGGGACCGACCGGACGGTATGCCATCCTTCGTGGCAGGACGAGTCGGACGGCTGGACACTGCCCCGGGGGAGGACCGCGATGCATCAGGCCCTACGGTCACGGACCGTGTTCCGTCCCGCGCCCGGCGCACCGGCGGCTCCCGGTCCCCGGCCGCATCCCCAGCACGTCCGGTCGCTGATCGACGCCGACGCCCTCCGGGTCCTGCACCGTGCCGCCCGGGTGCTCCTGGCGGACCTGCCCGACCTCACCGACCGGCTGGTGGCCGCGCTCCAGGACCAGGAGCCCGCCTACCGCGCGGCCGTGACGAGCGACCCCGCCGCCATCTGGCAGGAGGTGCACCGCTCGCTGCGGCACAGCGTGTCCTCGCTGATCGACCCGCGCGGCAGCCGGGACGCGGCCCGCCGTTGCTCGTGGAAGATCGGCGCCACCCGCGCGGAACAGGGCCTCCCGCTGGACGCGCTGCTGCACGCGTTCCGCCTGGGCGGGTCCCTGGTGTGGCAGGGCCTCATCGAGGAGACCTGCCGCACGGCTCCCGAGGACGTGCGGCTGCTCGTGCACATCGCCACCGACGTGTGGAACTTCGTCGACGAGCACTGCACTCTCGTCGCGGACGCCTACCGGCAGGTCGAGCGGCAGCTCGCCTGGCGGCGCGAGAACCGCCTGCGGGTGGTGGCCGGCGCCCTGCTCGACGGCGCCAGCCGGATCGCGGACCTGCCCGAGACCGCCCAGGCGTTGGACCTCCCCGAGGAGGGCCGGTACGTCGTCGTGGCGGTGACGGCAGGCTGTCCTTCCGACGGCGCCGGGGCGCGGGCCGCGCACGGCCGGGGCAGGCGCGTGTACTGGCACACCGGTGCGGAGGTGGACTACGGCATCGTCCTCCTGGGCGAGACGGAGAGCGAGATCGAGATCGAGGGCGGAAGCGAGGGCGGGAGCACCAGGGGGAGTCGGGACGTCGGCTCGCCGGGCCCGACGTCGGCCGTCCCGCCGGCCTTCGGCAGCGCGCGCACCGGGGTCAGCACGGCGGTGTCGGGGCTGGCCGCGGTCGGGGACGCCCGTCGCCTCGCGGACATCGCGCTGGACATGTGCCCGCTGACCGGCGGCACGATCCGGCTGACCGAGCACCTCCCGGCCGCGCTGGTGGTCTCGACCCCCGACCTGGGTACGGCGCTGGTCGAGCGGGTGCTCGGCCCGCTGAGCGGTCTGGAACCGGCCGACGAGGCCGTCCTGCTCGACACCCTGGCCACCTGGCTGGCCTGCGACGGCTCCGCCCAGCGGGCGGGGGAGCGGCTGTACTGCCACCGCAACACCGTCCTCAACCGGCTGCGCCGCTACGAGCAGTTGACGGGCCGTTCCCTGTCCCGGCCGGCCGACCTGGTGGAGATCAGCCTCGCCCTGACGGCACGGGGCCTGCGCACCCGCTGAGCACCGGCCGCCGGTGTGGTGACACGGCGCCGTGGCGCGTCGTTTTGGCGCGACAAGTGGCCGATGGCGCGAATCACCGATGAGTCGTCGATGCGTCAGTCAGGCGTCTCGTCCGCCTCGTGAGATGTATGCGTCCGTGTCGGACGATTGTGCGAGGATCATTTTCAGTCATCGCCGGTGGGCCAACTTCTTCACACTTCTGACACAAATTTCACGCTTTCACTAGGTGAGTTATAGTCACCGTCCAAGCATCAACTACTTGGGGGGCGCTCGGACCAGGTGGGGGCTTGGTTCGGTCGACGTGTGCTTGGCATCGTCTGCGCACCCCCGCAGCGGTCTCGTGGGGGTTGGGTAAGTGGAACATTGGCTGGATGGCGCCCAACCTGAAGGGTCGGAAGACGCATCCGGGCCCGACGGCGCCGCGTTCGCCGGGCGCGGAACCGGCCTTCAGACGAGGACGCCAAGAGCCGGGAGCTTCTGGGAGGCAGCGGAGGAACCCGGTTCCGCGCGCACCGAGGCGACGGCCCCTCTGCTCGGCGGCACCGCGATGTACCCCGCCTTCGCGGACACCTTCACGGAAGCCGCCCCGGCCGAGCCCGTCCACGACGCCGACGAACTGACGGTGCAGCTCGCGGGCATCGACCCGGCGTCCACTTCAGGTGCCTCCGGCGGTCGGCCCGATTCCCACAGCGCCCCCGGCACCCCCGTCTTCGTCGACGAGTCGGGCCGCCGCAGCCGCCGGTTGCGGCTGCTCGGCGTGGCCGTCGGCATCGCCTGCGCCGTGTACGCCCTCGTCATCGTCGCCACCCTCGTGTCCGGCAACTCCAGCGCACCCTGGCTGCCCCTGCCGGGGCTGGGCGGCGACACGCCCGCCGAGAAGGTCGAGACCTCGTCCGTGCCCTCGGTCTCGGCGAGCCCCTCGGGTTCGGACAGCGCCGCGCCGAACGCCGGCTCGTCGGATGCCGCGGTGTCGGCGTCGTCCACGGCCGGCGGCGTCACCGACGTGCCCGGAGCCACCGCGAGCGCCGGTCGGCCGGCCGCGTCCGCGCTGCCCGAGGCGTCCACCGGGACCACTCCCGTGAACCCCACCGCCTCGGCGCCCGCGGCCAGCCCCGCCGTGTCGGACTCCGCCGTCGCCTCGCCCGAGGCGAGCCAGCCCGACAGCGGCGCGAGCGCCTCGCCGAGCGCCGTCGACGACACCGGGGGAATCGGCGAGATCGTCGGCGAGGCGAACTCCGTGTCCTCCGTCGGCTGACGTCCCTTCCGCCCGGCTCCCGCTCAGTCCCCGCTCGGCGCTCCCGCTCAGCTGGCGCTCAGTCCTTGCTCAGCCCCGCTCATCTCCCTTCCTGTCCCGTTCTGGAGCACACCTTCCGATGGCATTCCCCGCCCGCCGTCGCCGGGCCGCAGCCGCGGCCCGTGACAGCGCCGCCCGGCGCCGCCGCGTACCGATGCGCCTGATGCTGCCCAGCCTCGTCCTCGTCGCCATGATGGCGATGCTGATGGTGCGCGGTTACGTCCACAGCGAGATCCTCGCCGACCACCGCGTCCAGACCGAGGCGGCCACCGACAAGGTGCCCGACGAGATCCTGGACGGCGGCCCGGTCATCGACAGCCGCAACGGCCGCAGCACCAGCCGCGAGGTGCCCGACCACCGGCTGGTCCTGACCTTCGACGACGGACCCGACCCGGTCTGGACCCCCAAGGTCCTGGACGTGCTCAAGAAGCACCACGCGCACGCCGTCTTCTTCGTCACCGGCACCATGGCCTCCCGTTACCCGGACCTGGTCCAGCGCATGGTCGACGAGGGCCACGAGGTCGGCCTGCACACCTTCAACCACCCCGACCTGTCCTTCCAGTCGAAGAAACGTATCTCCTGGGAGCTGTCGCAGAACCAGCTCGCGCTGGCCGGCGCGGCGGGCATCCGCACCTCGCTGTTCCGCCCGCCGTACTCGTCCTTCGCCGACGCGATGGACGACAAGTCCTGGCCGGTCACCGAGTACATCGGCTCACTCGGCTATCTGACCGTCGTCAACAACACCGACAGCGAGGACTGGAAGAAGCCCGGCGTCGAGGAGATCATCAGGCGCGCCACGCCCAAGGGCGGCAAGGGCGCGATCGTCCTGATGCACGACTCCGGCGGTGACCGCCACCAGACGGTCCAGGCGCTGGAGCGGTTCCTGCCCGAGCTGCAGTCCCGGGGCTACGAGTTCGAGAACCTCACCGCCGCCCTCGGCGCGCCCAGCGCGCACACCTCGGTCACCGGCCTCGACCTGTGGAAGGGCAACGCGTGGATCTTCCTCGTCCAGGCCGCCGAGAACGTCACCGGGGTGCTGATGGTCGGCCTCGCGGTGATCGGCGTCCTGGTCATCAGCCGGTTCGGGCTCATGCTGTTGCTGTCCGCCCTGCACGCCCGCAGGGTGCGCCGGCCCGGATTCGGCTGGGGCCCGCCGGTCACCGAACCGGTCTCGGTGCTGGTCCCGGCGTACAACGAGGCCAAGTGCATCGAGAACACCGTCCGCTCGCTGATGGCGAGTGAGCACCCCATCGAGGTGCTCGTCATCGACGACGGCTCCTCCGACGGCACCGCGCGGATCGTCGAGGACATGGGCCTGCCGAACGTCCGGGTCGTCCGCCAGCACAACGCCGGCAAGCCCGCGGCCCTCAACCGGGGTATCGCCAACGCCCGGTACGACCTCATCGTGATGATGGACGGCGACACCGTCTTCGAGCCGTCCACCGTCCGCGAACTGGTGCAGCCCTTCGGCGACCCGAAGGTCGGCGCCGTGGCCGGCAACGCCAAGGTCGGCAACCGGGACTCGCTGATCGGCGCCTGGCAGCACATCGAGTACGTGATGGGCTTCAACCTCGACCGCCGGATGTACGACGTCCTGGGCTGCATGCCCACCATCCCCGGCGCGGTCGGCGCCTTCCGCCGCTCGGCCCTGGAGCGGGTCGGCGGCATGAGCGACGACACGCTCGCCGAGGACACCGACATCACCATGGCCATGCACCGCGACAACTGGAAGGTGGTGTACGCGGAGAAGGCCCGCGCCTGGACCGAGGCCCCGGAGACCGTGCAGCAGCTGTGGTCCCAGCGCTACCGCTGGTCGTACGGCACCATGCAGGCGATCTGGAAGCACCGCCGGGCGGTCTTCGAGCGCGGCCCGTCCGGCCGGTTCGGCCGCGTGGGTCTGCCGTTCGTCTCGCTGTTCATGGTCCTGGCCCCGCTGCTGGCCCCGCTCATCGACGTCTTCCTCCTCTACGGAGTCGTCTTCGGCCCCACCCAGAAGACGATCGTGGCCTGGCTGGGCGTCCTCGCCGTCCAGGCCGTCTGCGCGGCCTACGCCTTCCGGCTCGACCGTGAACGCATGACCCACCTGATCTCGCTGCCCCTCCAGCAGATCCTCTACCGCCAGCTCATGTACGTCGTGCTGCTCCAGTCCTGGATCACCGCCCTCACCGGCGGCCGGCTGCGCTGGCAGAAACTGCGCCGCACCGGCGCGGTCGAGGCGCCGGGCGGTCCCGCGCCGCGTCAGCACACCGGCAGCACCAACGACCGGAGGCCTGTCGCATGACCCAGCGTCACCCGAGCGGGACGAACACGGGTCCCGAGCGGACTCCGGCGTTCGGCGTCCCCCGGCAGCGGACCGCGCAAGCCCTCCCGGAACCGTCCGCCACGGCCGGGGCCGAGGGGCCTACCGCCGCGAAGAAGCCGGGACGCGACCGCTACCTCGACCTGCTGCGCACGATCGCTCTGGTCCGTGTGGTCGTCTACCACCTGTTCGGCTGGGCCTGGCTCACCGTGCTGTTCCCGTCCATGGGCGTCATGTTCGCCCTGGCGGGCTCCCTGATGGCGCGCTCGCTGAAGCGTCCGCCGCTCGGCGTGATCCGGGACCGCGTCCGGCGGCTGCTGCCGCCGCTGTGGCTGTTCGGCGCGGCCGTCCTGACGCTGATGTTCGCGGCCGGCTGGAACCCGCTGAAGGATCCCGACCACGGGGGCGCCCTGGGCGTCGTGGAACTGCTCAACTACGTCGTCCCGCTCGGCGCGCCTCCGTTCCCCTGGGACATCGGCTCCAAGTCCGGCCTGCTGGAGAACACCTGGGCGGTCCAGGCGGCGGGTGTGCTCTGGTACCTGCGGGCCTACCTGTGGTTCGTGCTCGCCTCGCCGCTGCTGCTGTGGGCGTTCCGCCGGGCGCCCTGGGTCACGCTGTTCGCGCCGCTGGCGCTGACGGCGGTGGTGGGCACGGGCCTGGTGTCCATACCCGGCGAGACCGGCAACGCGGTCAGTGACTTCGCCGTCTACGGCAGCTGCTGGGTGCTGGGCTTCGCCCACCAGGAGGGGGTGCTCGCGCGCGTACCCCGCTACGCGGCGGTCTCCGGCTCCGCACTCGTCATGGCCTTCGGCCTGTGGTGGGCCTCCGGGCACCTGGGACCGGACGGCTGGGACCTCAACGACATCCCGCTCGCCCAGGCGGCCTGGTCCTTCGGGTTCGTGGTGATCCTGCTCCAGTACTCGCCCTCGTGGCAGGAACTCCCGGGCGCACTGGCCCGTTGGGACAGGCTGATCACGCTCTCCAACAACCGCGCCGTCACGATCTACCTGTGGCACAACCTGCTGATCATGGCCACGGTCCCGATCATCGACCTGGCGTACGGACTCCCCTTCATGGAGAGCCGGAGCCTCACGGCCGGCCTCGACTCCAGCTACATGCTGTGGATGTTCATGCTGGTCTGGCCCCTCATCGCGCTGATGATCCTCGCGACCGGCTGGATCGAGGACATCGCGGCGAAGAGGAAGCCACGCCTGTGGCCCGACGGCCGCAGGAGCAGGGCACGACGCGCGAAGTGACACGAGGGCGGGCCCGCAGACCCGGGTGCCGCCGCCGAGCCCGGCGGCGGCACCCGGGCTCAGCGGTCGGGGAGGGTTGCCGCAAGTTCCTCGTAGATCTCCGCGGGGCGGGTGGTCCTACCAGTCTCCAGTCGCTTGGCACTGATCCGGCGAAGAGTGATCGGAGACTGGCCGGGCCATCACCGCTGCGCTGCGATCAGCGGGGGCGGCTGTTGTTGTGAGAGCGCGTCAGGCGGCGTAGGAGGCGAGCAGTTCGTTGTACTGCTTGGCGGCGGTGGACAGGTCCTCGTCGGAGAGGCCGAAGGCGGTGCCGTACAGCTTGACCATCGGCTGGATGTCGAACTGGCACAGCCGCAGGGTTGCGTGCCAGTTGCCAAGGAGCGTCTCAAGGGTGGTCTGGTTCGCGCCTTCGGGGGTGTAGTGCTCGGCGGGGACGCCGGCGGTGACGGCGACGACGGCCTTCTTGCCGGCCAGCTTGGAGGGAGAGCCGTCCATGGTGAAGGCCCAGCCGAGGGTGAAGACCTTGTCCTGCCACTGCTTGAGCAGAGGGGTGGTGTTGTACCAGAACACCGGGTGCTGGAAGACGATCACGTCGTGTTCGGCCAGCAGTGACTGCTCGGCGTCGACGTCGATCTGGAAGTCGGGGTAGGTGGCGTAGAGGTCGTGCACGGTGACATGGGCCAGCTCGCGGACGGCGTCCACCAGAGCCTTGTTGGCCTTCGACCGGGACAGGTCGGGGTGGCCCACGACAAGGAGAACCTTGGACATGATGAGAAAGCCTCTTCAGTGATCAGTGAAATGGGTGAACGGATGCGGGTTGGTCGGGTGCGACGGGTCAGTACGTCGCCGGGGCGTCAGATCACCGGTCGATGGTGGCCATGTTCGCCTCGTCGTGGCGCTCGCCCGCGGCCGGTGTGAGGTTGTTCAGGCGGTCGAGCTGAGCGGCGCTGAGTTCGATGGCGTCGGCGGCGGTGTTCTCTTCGACGCGTGCGACCCGCCGGGTTCCGGGGATGGGGGCGATGTCGGCGCCGCGGGTCAGCAGCCAGGCCAGCGCGGTCTGGGCCGGGGTGGCGCCGATCTCTGCGCCGATGGCCTGTACTTCGTCGACGATGCGCAGGTTGCGCTGGAAGTTCTCGCCGGTGAAGCGCGGGTTGGTCTTGCGCCAGTCGTCGTCGGCGAAGTCGTCGACGGTGCGGATCTGCCCGGTCAGCAAGCCGTGGCCGAGCGGCGAGTAGGGCACGAATCCGATACCGAGCTCGCGCAGCAGCGGGAGGATCTCGGCCTCGACGTCGCGGGTCCACAGGGAGTATTCGGTCTGCAGCGCGGCCACCGGGTGCACGGCGTGCGCCCGGCGGATCGTCTCGGGTCCGGCTTCCGAGAGGCCGATGTGGCGCACCTTGCCTTCGGCGACCAGCTCGGCCAGCGCGCCGGTGGTCTCCTCGATGGGCGTGTTCGGGTCGACGCGGTGCTGGTAGTAGAGGTCGATGTGGTCGGTGCCGAGCCGCAGGAGCGAGCCTTCGACCGCGGCCTTCACGTTGCCGGCGCTGCTGTCGATGACGCCGGGGCCGCCACCGGAGTGGGAGACGAGACCGAACTTCGTCGCCACGACGACGTCGTCCCGGCGGCCCTTGATGGCCTTGCCGACGACTTCCTCGCTGTGGAAGGGGCCGTAGATCTCGGCGGTGTCGATGTGGGTGACCCCGAGGTCCAGCGCTCGGTGGATGGTGCGGATCGACTCGGCGTCGTCGAGCCCCCCGCCCGTGGTGTACGTGCCGGCCATGGTCATGGCTCCCAGGCCGATGCGGGAGACATCGAGCCCGCCCAGTGATACGTGCTTCATCAGGTACTCCTTTTCGTGACGGCCGTCAGGCCGGTCTGATCAACGGGGTGCGCCACCAGCCGGCGGACCGTGCTTCGGTGGTCCGCACTCTGTCGGCGCGGGCGCGGGCGCGGGCGCCGTTGCCGGGTAGCGGGTCAGCGCCGTAGGTGCACCCGGCGGCTTCCGGCCTCGGCCGGGCATGGTGCTCAGGCGTGGGTGTCGTCGTAGGTCAGGCTGCCGAGGACATCGATGCCGCGGTCGTCTGTGATGTGCTTCGTCCAGGCAGTCAGGCGGGCCGACCATGGGGGATTCGAGCCGGCTGCTGTCAGGTGGGGTGGTCCGACGCTGGTGTGGCCAGGGCCAGGCCGCGGTGGGTCCGCGGGCTGAACCGGCTGCGCCGGGTCAGTGCTCGTGGGCCGCCGGCTCCAGAACGAGGACCGGGATCTCACGGTCCGTGTTCTTCTGGTACTCGGCGTAGTCGGGGAACGCTTCGACGGCTCGGGCCCACCACAGGGCCTTCTCGTCCCCGGTCACCTCGCGTGCCAGCATGTCCTGGCGCACCGGGCCGTCCTGTAGCTCGACCCGGGGGTCGGCCACCGCGTTGTGGTACCAGACGGGGTGCTTGGGGGCTCCTGCCATGGAGGCGACCACGGCGTAGACGCCGTCGTGCTCCACCCGCATGACCGGGGTCTTGCGGATCTTGCCGCTCTTCGCGCCCCGGGTGGTCAGGATGACGACGGGCAGGTCCCGCAGCCTCTCGTCTTCCTCCCGTGCGACCAGGACACTCAGCGTCGTTCCCTGCGTACCGCCGGAGCTTTCGTACAGCTCCACCTGGTCACGCACAAACTGCGCCTTGCTCGGCTCGTACTCGCCTTTGAGGGGCATGTTGACTCTCTCCGTGCTGTCGAAACGCGCACCCGGCGCGGTCCTCCGTCCTGGCCGGGGCGCGGGGCGTGGTGCTCAGGCGTGGGCGTCGTCGTAGGCCAGGGCGCCGCCCAGCTCGCGGGATGCCTCGGCCTGGGCGAGGAGCTCCTTCGCCTTGGCCTCGGCGGCCTCGATGGCGTCCGCACCGGCGACGAAGCGCAGCAGCGGCTTCTCCTGGCCGGCGATGGTGAGCAGGGCGCGGGCGAGCTTGGCGGGGTCGCCGGGCTGCTGACCGTTCATGCTCTTCATGCCCTCGATCCAGGGGGCGGTGCGCGGGGCGTAGTCGTCGATGGACAGCTCGGGCCAGGTGGTGGAGCCGTCCACGAGGAGTTCGGTGCGGAAGTAGCCGGGCTCCACGATCGTGGTGTGGATGTTGTACGGCTCGACGTCGTAGCGCAGGGACTCCATCCAGCCCTCTTCCGCGAACTTGGAGGCGGCGTAGGCGGAGGTGAACTCCATGCCGACCAGTCCGGCGGTCGAGGTGATGGTGATGACGTGGCCGGCGCGCCGCCGGCGCATGATCGGCAGGACGGCGCGGGTGACGTTCATCGGGCCGAAGAGGTTGGTCTCGAACTGGCGGCGCATCTGCGCGGGCGAGATCTCCTCGAAGTAGCCGGTGAAGAGGTTCCCGGCGTTGTTGATCAGGACGTCGATGCGGCCGAAGCGGTCGACGGCGGCCTGCGCGGCGGCCTCGGCGTCCTCCAGGCTGGTGACATCGAGCCTGGTGACCAGCAGATTGTCCTGCGGCCCGCCCAGGGTCTTCTCGACCTCTGCGGGGCGGCGGCCGGTGGCGACGACCTGGTGGCCGGCGGCGAGGGCCTCGCGGGCGATGTCCGTGCCCAGACCGCGTCCGGCACCGGTGACGAGAATGACCTTGCTCATGGGGGCTTCCTTTCAGGCGCCGTGCTCCGGCACCCGCTGTGTGCGGGGGTGATGCATGCCGCACCGACGGCGCCTCAGAGGGGGCTGGGACCGGCGGCACGAGCACCGTCTGTCTGGACGGTTGACACCGCCGTGGGCGGTGCACCACCAACAGAACCGGCTGTCACGCGAGGGTGGGAGTCCCTGATGAGGGGGTCACTGACAGGGACCCCCAACCCGGCGGATGCGCTCGTAGAGTGAAGCGCATGGCAGGCAGAAACGACCCCAACGGCACAAACCGCGACATGCGCGATGATTTCCGAGCAGAGATCCGGGAATTCCTCGGCACGCGACGGGCCAGGGTCACCCCCGAGCAGGCCGGACTGCCCGTGTACGGCGGAGAACGTCGGCGGGTCACCGGGCTGCGCCGCGAGGAAGTCGCCCTCCTCGCGGGCATCTCCAGCGAGTACTACACCCGGCTGGAGCGCGGCAACGCCACCGGAGTCTCCGAGAGCGTCATCGACGGCATCGCGCAAGCACTTCAGCTCGACGAGGCCGAACGCATCCACCTGCTCGACCTCCTGCGCGGCGCCGGCACGACCCGCCCGCCGCGCCGCCGCCCGGCCCAGCAGCGTGTCCGGCCCACGGTGCAGCGCGTCCTCGACTCGATGAGCGGCACACCCGCGTTCATCCTCAGCGGACGCGGGGACATCCTGGCCGCCAACCACCTCGGGCGCGCCCTGTTCTCCCCCGTCTACGCCGACCCGGTACGGCCGCCGAACAACGCCCGGTTCGTCTTCCTCGGCCCGCACGCGACCGAGTTCTTCCGCCGCTGGGACGAAGTCGCCAACGACACGGTCGCCATGCTGCGCGCCGAGGCCGGCCGCGATCTCTACGATCGGCGGCTGACGGACCTGATCGGGGAGCTGTCCACCCGCAGCGAGGAATTCCGTCGCCGCTGGGCGGCCCACAACGTCCGGATGCACACCACGGGCGTGAAGCTCCTCCACCACCCGGTCGTCGGCGACCTCGACCTGCCCTTCGAAACCTTCCCGCTCCCCGACGGCCCCAGCCGGTTCCTCCTCACCTACACCGCCGAGCCCCACTCACCCTCGCAGGACGCCCTGAACCTGCTGGCCAGCTGGGCCACGGCCAACGAGGACATCGAGCGGTCCGTGCCGGCCAACGACTCCGAACACGCCGACTCGACCGAGACACCCGACTGAACGACGGGCCACGCGAGGGGACATGCCCGCCCGCGAACACCACAACTGACCACCCGGACGGCACCACCCGAAACGCATCGGGGTGGGCGAGGGTGGCGATCGGTTCACATGGACGCGGCCGAGGCCCCTCGGGATCCGGCCAGGCCCAGGGCCCGAGGCGTCGAGCCGGGGCTGCGGCTGTCTCTCCCCGCGGGATGCGCGGGCCGGGCACCGTCGTCCGGAGGGACAGGTCCAGATCGAGGCGGCTGTTCATGTCCAGCCCGAACCGGCCGTAGGGGTTCAGGTGGGGCCAGAACAGTGGGGACAGGGCCCGCCGGTCGGCGTCGGTGAGCCGCTTCTGCCACTTTCCTCGCTCAGGATGTCCTGGAAGAAGGTGCCCCCGCCGCCCGCGCTCTCCACGTCCGCGCCAGCGTCCTCAGCGATCAGGTCGTCCAGCCGAGACCGCCGCCGACAGCCGACCCACGGTGCCTGCGGCCTGCCCTCGGGCCATCGGCGTCTCACCTCCCCCGGAGACCCCGGCCTGCCCTCGGCCCCCTCGCGTCCCGCCTCTGACGGGCACCGTTGGCCCGCCGGCCTGGGCAGCCGCACAACCCCGCCGACCTCCCGTTGGGGTGGCGCAGCGACCCCGCGTCCGTGCCTGTACCGGCCGTCCTCCGTCGTGTTGTCGTGAGCTCCCCTTCCCCCGAAACTCCGTGCCCGCCGGCACGGACCCGAGGAGCCGCGATGCCCGGAGTACCCCCGCAGGAGCAGCCCGCGCTGCACGTCGAGGGTCTCGACGTGACGTACGGGCGGGCCTTGTCAGCCCTGCGCTCCGTGTCCCTGACCGTCCCGCACGGTGCGGTCGTGGCGCTGCTGGGCGCCAACGGCGCCGGCAAGTCCACGCTGCTGCGGGCCGTGTCGGGCACCCTGCGCCTGCACCGCGGCACCGTCACGGCCGGCCTCGTCCGCTACGGAGACACGGTCCTGGACGGCCGTGACCCGGTGGCGGCGGTGCGGGCCGGCGTCGTCCAGGTCCCGGAGGGCCGCCGGGTCTTCGCCGGCCTCACCGTGGAGGAGAACCTGCGCACCGGCGGCCTCGGCCTCGGCCGACGGGCGCCCGAACAGGTCCGGGAGGCCCGCGACCGCGTGTACACGCTGTTTCCCGTGCTCGCCGAGCGCGGTCGGCAGGCGGCCGGTCTGCTGTCCGGGGGAGAGCAGCAGATGCTGGCCATCGGCCGGGCCCTGATGGCCGCGCCCCGGCTGCTCCTGCTCGACGAGCCGTCCCTCGGCCTGGCCCCGCGCATGGTGTTCCGGATCGCCGAGGTGATCCGTGAGATCAACGCCCAGGGGACGGCCGTCCTGCTGGTCGAACAGAACGCGGGCATGGCGCTGTCCCTCGCCGACCACGCCTACGTCCTGGAAGTGGGCGAGGTCCGGCTGTCCGGCCCGGCCGACGACCTCGCGAGCACGGACGCGGTACGGCGCCTCTACCTCGGTGACGCCGCAGGCGACCAGGGGGCCGCGTGAGCCTGCGCCCCACCACCGCCACCGCTCCCGGACCTCTCGCGGCAGCACCCCCCGAACTCCGTGTCCGGGACGTGACCGTGCGCTTCGCCGGCCTGACCGCGCTGGACACGGTGTCGTTCACCGTCGCCCCGGGGTCCGTGCACGCCCTGATCGGCCCCAACGGCGCCGGGAAGTCCACCTGCTTCAACGTTCTGTCGGGCCTGTACCGCCCGGTGTCCGGAGAGGTCCGGCTCGGCGACGAGACACTCACCGGACTCGCGCCCCACCGGATCGCCGCCCTCGGCGTGGCCCGTACCTTCCAGAACATCGTCACCACCAAGGGCACCGTCGCCGACAACCTCATGCTCGGCCGGCACGTCCTCTCCCGCGCGGGCTTCGCCGCGACCGCACTGCGTCTGCCCCGAGCGGTGCGCGAACAGCGCGCCCACCTCGCGCGGGCCCGGGAGATCGCCGAACTCACCGGACTGGCGTCCCGCTTCGAGACACCCGTAGCCCTGCTGTCGTACGGCGACCGCAAGCGGGTGGAGCTCGCCCGAGCGCTCTGTCTCGAGCCGCGTGTCCTGTTGCTCGACGAGCCCGTGGCCGGGATGAACGGCGCCGAACGCGCTCGGACGGTCGAGGTGATCCACACCGTCCGCGCGGAACTCGGCCTGTCCGTCCTGCTGGTGGAGCACGACATGGGCCTCGTGATGCGGCTGGCCGACGAGGTCACGGTGCTCGACTTCGGCCGGTGCATCGCCCACGGCACCCCCGACGAGGTCCGCCGCCATCCCGAAGTGCTGCGCGCCTACCTCGGGACCCCCGGCGAGGACACCCCCGGCGAGGACACCCCCGGCGAGGACACCACCGCACAGGACACCACCGCACAGGACACCACCGCACAGGGCGCCGCCCTCGAAGAGGTAACCGACTCCGAAGGGGACTCCGTATGACCGCCTTCCTCGACAGCATCCTCACCGGGCTCGCGCTCGGCGCGGTCTACGCCCTGGTCGCGCTCGGCTTCGTCGTGATCTTCAAGGCGTCGGGGGTGCTCAACTTCGCCCACGGGTCGCTGCTCCTGTTCGGCGGCTACCTCGTCGCCGTCCTGCACGACGACCTCGGTTTCGCCGGTGCCCTCGCGGTGTCCGTCCTGGCCACCGCGGCGCTCGCCGGAGCCCTCGACCGGCTGCTGCTCCAGCGCGGCGACCCCGACCCCAAGGCCGCCCATGTGCAGACCATCGTCACCATCGGCGTGGACATCGTGCTGCTCACCGACCTCTCCCGGCGCATCGGCGGCGACCTGCTGACCCTCGGCGACCCGTGGGGCGATTCGGTGACCCGCCTGGGCTCCGTGACCGTCGCGGACAGCCGGCTCGCCGCGATCGCCGTCTCCGCGCTCGCCATCGGCGCCGTCTTCGCCCTGTTCCGCCACACGTCCTGGGGTCTGTCCCTGCGGGCCGCCGCGGAGGACACGGAGGCGGCCGCCCTGATGGGCGTACGGCTGAGCCGGGTGCGGATGCTCGCCTGGTGCCTGGCCGGCGCGCTGGCCGCGCTGGCCGCCGTGTTCCTCGCCGCGTTCCCCGCCCCCGGACTGGAACGGACCACCGGTCAGATCGCCCTCAAGGCCTTCCCGGCCGCGATCCTAGGCGGCCTGACCTCCCCGCCCGGCGCCCTGGCCGGCAGCCTGCTGATCGGCCTGACCGAGGCCCTGGCGGCCGGCTACCAGTCCGAACTGCACGTACTGGGCGAGGGGTTCGGCGACGTCGCGCCGTACGCCGTGATGGTGGCCGTCCTGCTGGTGCGGCCCACCGGACTGTTCGGCGCGAAGGGAGCGGCTCGTGTCTGAGCGGATCCCCAAGGGCGCCGTCGTGCTCCTGGCCGCCCTCCTGCTGTGCGCGCCGCCCTTCTACCTGGACGCCTTCTGGCTGCGCATCGGCCTGTTCTCGATGGCCGCCGCCATCGGCGCCGTCGGCCTCGGCCTGCTCACCGGTACCGCCGGCCAGCTCTCCCTGGGGCACGCCTTCTTCCTCGCGGTGGGCGCCTACGGCTACACCTGGCTGGCCGGAGAACCCGGCCCCGGACTGCCGACCGCGCTCGCCGCCCTCCTCGCCGTGCTGCTCGCCGGGGTGGCGGGCGGACTGTTCAGTCCCGTGGCCGGCCGGGTGCGCGGCATCTACCTGGGCGTCGCCACGCTCGCCCTGGTCTTCCTGGGCCACCACGTGCTGCTCACCGCCGACTCCGTCACCGGCGGGTTCAACGGCCGTTCCGTACCCCCGCTGAGCCTCGGCGGGTTCTCCTTCAGCGACGACGGTCCGGGACTCGTCGTCCTCGGCATACCGTTCGGCGCCGAGGAACGCCTGTGGTTCCTCGGTCTTGCCCTGCTGGCCGGCACCTGGTGGACCGCGCGCGGTCTCCTGCGCGGACGTCCGGGGCGCGCCCTCGCGGCCCTGCGCGACAGCGAGACGGCGGCCGCGGTGATGGGCGTCGACGTCGCCCGCCACCGCGCGTCGGCCTTCGTCGTGTCGTCGATGTACGCCGGCCTGGCGGGGGTGCTGCTCGCGCTGGCCTTCCGGCGGGTCGTCCCCGACTACTTCGGCCTGGCCCTCTCGGTCGACTACCTGGCGATGATCGTGATCGGCGGCCTCGGCTCGGTGGCCGGGGCCGCCGCGGGCGCCGTCTTCGTGACCGCGCTGCCCCTGCTGATGACCCGCTACGCCGACCAGCTGCCCCTGGTGACCGCCCCCGGCACCACCGACGGCGGGGTGGGCCCGACCGAGGCGGCCCGCTACCTCTACGGCGCGGCGATCGTCCTGGTCCTGCTGTATGCCCCCGACGGACTGCGCGGCATCACCCGCCGTGTCCGCACCCGACTGCGCCCCGCCTCCCCGGCACCGGCGCCCGCCACCCGTCCCACCGCCTCCGCCGTCCGAACCAAGGAGCCCACCCCGTGAACCGCACGCACCACAGACACCGCGTCCCCGGAACCTTCCTCGCCGCCGCGCTCGCGGCCCTGCTCGTCGCGGCCACCGGCTGCAGCTCCAAGGCGGACGGCGACAGCGGCTCCGACAGCGCCGACGGCGTCAAGTCCGGCCCGGGAGTGACGGCGAAGACCATCAGGCTCGGCGCCCTCACCGACCTGACCGGCCCCTACGCCACCCTCGGCAAGAGCATCGTGCAGGCTCAGCAGCTGTGGGCCGACGAGACCAACGCCGCCGGCGGCATCTGCGACCGCAAGGTCGAGATCGTCGTCAAGGACCACGGCTACGACGTGCAGAAGGCGGTCACCGCCTACGCCGACCTCTCCCCGGACGTGGTCGCGCTGCCGCAGGTCATCGGATCCCCCGTGGTCGCCGCCCTCCTCGACGACATCGAGCGCGACCACCTGCTCACCTTCCCGCAGGCATGGGCGGCCTCCCTGCTGGGCAAGGACTCCGTCCAGGTCATGGGCACCACCTACGACGTCGACATGATCACGGCCGTCGACTTCCTCACCCGCACCAAGGGCCTCGCCAAGGGTGACTCCATCGGACACGTCTACTTCGAGGGCGACTACGGCGCCAACGCCCTGGAGGGGTCGACCTGGGCGGCCGAGAAGGCCGGGCTGAAGATCGTCCCGCAGAAGATCAAGGCGACGGACACGGACCTCACCGCGCAGGTGTCGGCGCTGAGCAAGGCAGGCGTGAAGGCCGTCCTGATCAGCGCGGGCCCGGCCCAGACCGCCTCCCTGGTCGGGGTCGCCGCCTCCCGGGGACTGAAGGTGCCCGTCGTCAGCAGCGCGCCCGGCTACGCGCCGCAGTTGTTGAAGACGCCCGCGGCACCGGCCCTGCTGGGCATGCTGAGCGTGGTCAGTGCGGCGCCCGCCGTCAGCTCGGACCTGCCCGGCGTCCAGAAGATGGTGACCGCGTACGGGAAGAAGTACCCGGCCTCCCCGGTGGACTCCGGGGTGCTGTCCGGCTACAACGCCGCCCAACTGCTGGGCGCCGACCTGAAGAAGGCCTGCGCGGCCGGCAGCCTCGCCCGGGAGGACGTGGTGAAGGCGCACCGTGGGCAGAAGAGCGTCGACACCGGACTCGGCTCCCCGCAGAACTTCTCCGACGTGTCCCGGCCCGCCGCCCTGTCGACCTATGTGCTCAAGCCGGACGCGAAGGCGGTCGGCGGCCTGGTGGGTGTCGAGGACGCGCACGAGGCGCCGGGCGTGACGGAGTACCTGGCGAGCCGCTCCTGACCCGCACTCCCGTGATTCAGCGGCCGTGCTGCTGAATGCGTTCGCTTATCTCCATTGGACCCGCGGGTGACGGCGGGGCCAGGCTGGAGGACGTCCGGTGCACCGCGATCACCTCCCGGTGCACCGGACTTCGCCCTGCCCGCCCGCATCCGAAAGAGGTCGCGAGCCCATGCAGACCCGCCGTATCGGTGACCTGGACATCAGCGCGATCGGCCTCGGCGCCATGCCCATGTCGATCGAAGGACGACCGGACGAGGCCCGGTCCCTCGCCACGATCCACGCCGCACTCGACGCAGGTGTCACCCTGATCGACACCGCGGACGCCTACCACCTCCACGCCGACGAGGTCGGCCACAACGAGACCCTGATCGCCAAGGCCCTCGCCGGCCACGACCGGGGACGGGACGTCCTGGTCGCCACCAAGGGCGGCCATCTGCGCCCCGGCGACGGCAGCTGGACCCTGGACGGCAGCCCCGCACACCTCAGGGCGGCCTGCGAGGCGTCGCTGCGCAGGCTCGGCGTGGACGCCATCGGCCTGTACCAGTTCCACCGCCCCGACCCGCGGATCCCCTACGCGGAGTCCGTCGGCGCGGTCCGGGACCTGCTGGACGAGGGCAAGATCCGCGCCGCGGGCATCTCCAACGCGAACCCCGAGCAGATCAGGCAGGCGAACGACATCCTCGGCGGGCGCCTGGTCGCCGTACAGAACCAGTTCTCCCCGGCCTTCCGCTCCAGCGAGCCCGAACTGCGCCTGTGCGACGAACTCGGCATCGCCTTCCTGCCGTGGAGCCCGCTCGGCGGCATCTCCCGGGCCCGCGAACTGGGCTCCTCCTACGCCCCGTTCGCCCATGTGGCCGAGGCCCACGGGGTCAGCCCGCAGCGGGTGTGCCTGGCCTGGATGCTCGCCAGGTCACCGGTCGTGGTGCCCATTCCCGGCGCGAGCCGCCCCGAGACGATCCTCGACTCCCTCGCCGCGACGGACCTCGTCCTCACCGACGCCGAACTCGCCGAGCTGGACGCCGTCCTCTGACACGACCACCGGGAGGACCGCCGTCCATGGCGTCGTCGTACGAAAGACCGCTCGACCACCGTTACCGGGGCGAGCACCCGATCCGCACCCTCGCCTACCTCCTGCGCGCCGACCGGCGCAGCCTCGCCGGCGCGGTCGGCGTGTTCACGGTCAAGCACAGCCCGGTGTGGCTGCTGCCCCTGATCACCGCGTCCATCATCGACATCGTCGTCCAGCACCAGCCGATCGGCAGACTCTGGACGAGCACCGGCGTCATCCTGTTCATCCTGCTGGTCAACTACCCCCTGCACCTCCTCTACGTGCGGCTGCTCTACGGCAGCGTCCGCCGCATGGGCACCACCCTGCGGTCCGCGCTGTGCACCCGTATGCAGCAGCTGTCCATCGGCTACCACTCCCGGGTCAGCGCCGGCGTGCTCCAGGCCAAGGTGGTGCGGGACGTGGAGACCGTGGAGCAGATGGTGCAGCAGACCGCCGAGCAGGGGCTCGGCGCGCTGACCGTGCTCACCGGCGGCCTGGTCATCATCGCCGTGCGCACCCCCGAGTTCGTGCCGGTCTTCCTCGTCGTCGTGCCGGTCGCCGCCGTCCTGGTGGACCGCCTCAGGGCCCGGCTGCGCGCCCACAACGAGGACTTCCGGCACGAGGTGGAGACCCTGTCCTCGCGCGTCACCGAGATGACCCGCCTGATCCCGGTCACCCGCGCCCACGGGCTGGAGGGCAAGGCGCTGCGCCGCATGGACGGCACCCTGAGCCGGCTGCTCACCTCCGGGATGCGCCTCGACCTGCTCAACGGCCGCTTCGGCTCCCTGGCCTGGGTGCTGCTCAACGTGATCGGGGTGCTCGTCCTCACCGGCGCCGCGCTGATCTCGTACTACGGCGTCTGGGGCGTCACCGCCGGCGACGTCGTCATGCTGAGCGCGTTCCTGACCACCCTCACCAACTCCACCACCACCCTGACCGGGCTGGCCCCCATCATCACCAAGGGCCTGGAGTCGGTCCGCTCGGTCGGCGAGGTCCTCCAGGCACCCGAGCTGGAGGACAACGAGGGCAAGTCCGAACTCACCGCGCTGCACGGCTCCGTGACCTTCGAGGACGTCGGCTACGCCTACGACGACGGCAGCCCGGCGGTGCGCGACTTCACCCTCGCCGTCACTCCCGGGGAGACGGTCGCCCTCGTGGGAGCGTCCGGCGCGGGCAAGTCCACGGTGCTCAGCCTCGTCATCGGCTTCATCCGGCCGACCTCGGGCCGGGTACTGCTGGACGGGACCGACATGAACAGCCTGGACCTGCGCACCTACCGGCGGTTCGTGTCGGTCGTGCCCCAGGAGTCGATCCTCTTCGACGGCACGATCCTTGAGAACGTCGCCTACGGCATGGAGGACGAGGCCGACGAGGAGACGGTCCGAACCGCCCTGCGCGACGCCAACGCGCTGGAGTTCGTCGAACGGCTCCCGGACGGTCTGCACACCCTCGTCGGCGAGCGCGGGGCCCGGCTGTCGGGCGGGCAGAAGCAGCGGCTGGCCATCGCCCGCGCCCTGATCCGGGACCCGAAGGTGCTGGTCCTGGACGAGGCGACGTCCGCCCTCGACACCCGGTCCGAGGCGCTCGTCCAGCAGGCCCTCGCCCGGCTGCTGCGCGGCCGCACCACCTTCGTGGTCGCGCACCGGCTGTCCACCGTGCGCGGCGCTGACCGGATCGTGGTGATGGGGGAGGGGCGGATCCTGGAGACCGGCACGCACGACGAGCTCCTGCACCGGGGCGGCGCGTACACGGAGCTGCACAGCGGGCAGGTCGCGTGAGCGCAGGTGGCCGGATCATGACCCCGGCGGGTGACATTCCCGCTCGCCGTGCATGATTCGCCCAGGTCCGGGCACACGCAGCGCAAACAGGAGAGAGGGGCGCTCGTGATCGTTCCGGACCCGAAGGTCGCCAGGACGTTGCTGACCCGGTACGCGACGCTGAGGATCGCTCAGGCGGAGTGGGACAGGCCGCAGACGGCTCGTGAACTACAGGACGTGACGTACACCTTGTGCGTGCTGATGGACACGCCCGACGTCCGGGAGGCGGTCGCCGCGGCGGACGCCCTGCTCGAGTCCGCTGCGGCGGTGCCGGCGCGCGACCCGGAGAGCGGACTGTCCCTGGCCGTCTGAGGCGGCCCTGAGCCGGACCCGGTGCGGCGGTGCGCCCCCGCGGTGCCCGCCGCGCCCGGATGTCTCAGGAGGCGGTGGAGCCGCACCGGTCGGGTTGCCGGGCATCGGGCTCCGGGGGCGCGCCGGCCAGCCACTCCGCGATGGTGCGGGCGATCGGCTGCCCGGTGTCCACCTCCACGAAGCCGAACTGGCCGGACTGGTTGCACTCCAGGAACCACCACGTCCCGTCCGCGTCCTCCGCGAAGTCGAAGGCTCCGTAGGCCAGTTCCGCCTCCCGCAGATATCTCCGCACGGCCTCGGCGAGGCGTGGCGGGACCTCGGCGGGACGCCACGGTGTGGTGGAGGGCGAATAGCGCACGTCCACCACGTCGGGGTCGCCGCCGGGGGTCGTCTCCTTGCGGGCGGCCAGGATGTGGTCGCCGACCGCGGTCAGCCGTATGTCGGCGCGCTTGGCCACCCGGCGCTGGAGCAGCGTCGGCCCGTAGGCGACGGCGGCGAAGTCCGCGCCCGGCGGGACCCGGGTGGTGGGCACGGCCCGGGGCGGGTCCTGCGGATGTACCCCGGACACCGGCTTGACCACCAGATCCGGGTAGCGGTCCGCGAACTCCCGGGCCGCCTGCGGGAACGTCGTGACGATCGTGGCCGGCACGGGCAGCCCGCTGAGTTGCGCGAGCCGCAGCTGCCAGGGCTTGTACCGGGCGCGCCGGGACGCGTCCGGGTGGTTCATCCAGCGTGCCCCGGTACCGCGGAGCATGCCGTACAGCGCCTGCGAGGCCTCCTCCGTGAGCCACGCGGACGGCTGGGCCGCCCGGGCCGCCGCCTCGCCGGGCCGCCGGACCCACACCGACCGCAGCCCGTCGAGGCTCACCAGCCGTCCGGCGGACGACAGGTGGCCCCGGAAGGCACCGTGCACGTACTCGCCGGAGAGCGCGACGGAGTGGGTCAGGTCGGCCGGGTCCAGCCGGACGACGGGGACGCCCGCGGCGTTCAGGTGCACGACCACCATGTCCGCCGTGACGTCCTCTTCACAGGTAAGGATGAGCACGGTCATTTTCGTCGGCCCGTGTTCAGTCGTCGAAGTGGGTCTTGGAGCCCGCCGTCGAGGTCGTTGTCCCGAGTTCTCTCAGGAGGGCGTGGTCACGAGCGGCGATCCGGCCGTCGAGAGTTACGTTCAACTGCATTCCGGGGTCATAGGCGTACGGAGTGCTGAACTCCAACTCGGCCGCTGGGCGTGCGTAGTTGAGCGTGAACGGTTGCATCGTCTCTCCCTCGTCGGTACTGCTTCGATCAAGCGGTGCCGCTGTGCGACGTCACTCGGGCCCGCTGCGTGGTGCTGGATAGGTGCGTCCTTCAGTCACTTATACGAATCGAACGGGTGGTTGGTTTCCTTACTCTCCGTGATCATCGCGCGGTCGGGCACCGAACAGGGCGCGGAGCAGGGGAGATCGGGTCGAGCAGGGGTGAAAACCTCTTCCCGGACGGTCAGTCGGGGAGGCGCGCGGTGTCACCGGGGGTACGGCGCAGGGAACGCAGAGCCAGCAGGAGGACACCGATGTCGTCGAGATAGACGGGGTCCGGCAGTACGTCGGTGGGCAGCACGAAGTACAGGACCGCCCCCCAGAACACCCAGCGCGGCCCGGTGGGAAGCCCCGCTCGTCTCAGGCCCCGGCGGGCGCGGACCAGACGCACGAGCACGGCGGCGGCCACGGCGAACAGCGCCGCGGCCGCCAGCACCGCGACGACGACGAGCGTGGTTGGCGCATCCACGGGCCCTCCCATATGGTCCGTCGCGCGACGTCTGCCCTTACTCGATTTCCCCGCTTTCGGTTTCCGGATTCCCCTTTCCGGCGTGAATACCGCATCGGGCGAGGCTCACACGGCTGCCGCGTCCGAGTGGCGCAGCGCGCCGGACGGCCCGTGTAATGGGCAGGGTCACGTCGCGTGTCGCATCTCGGGGATGCAGGGGCGACCGCACCCTCCAGAGAGAGCTCAGCATGATCACCCGCTCCACACGGTCCCTCACGGACCGTTCCGTCCCACCCCTCCCCGACGCTTCCGCCGCCACCGCACTGCCCCGGTCCCACCGGCCGCTCCCGTGCACGGGCCCGACGCCGGCCCGCCGAGCGAGGCCGCAGCCGTCTACCCCGACCCCGTCGACGGCCTCCTCCACGCCGCGGCGGCCAACCGGCCGCTGGAGGACGTCGCCCGGCTCATCACCCTGCTCGAACAGTCCGAGGGGGGCGAGGACGCGGCCGCCGGCGTACTGCGCGTGGTCGGCACCGACCGGCCCCTGGAGGACGTACCCCGGCTGGTGACCGTGCTGTCCCGGCCGCCGCACCACGCGGAGCACGCCGGTCACATGATCCGCGCCGCGGCCGAGAGCCGCTCCGTGGAGGAGGTCACCCGGCTCATGGCGCTGCTGTACCGCGAGCCCCTCGAGCCGCACTGCGGCGAGGAGGCGGTCCGCACCGCGGCCACCCACCGGCCGGTCGAGGAGGTCGTGGAACTCGTCGAACGGCTCGCGCGGGAGCGGGCGGGGCTCGTGGCGCCGCCGTCGTCCGTCCCGCAGGGGGAGGGGCTGCCCGCGCCGTCCCCCGCCGATCCGGCAGGAGCCGAACTCCGGCCCGCCCGACCGCCGCAGGCGCAGACACTGGCTCAGGCACCCGACGCGCCACCGGACCGGCCGGCGGCGGTCGTACCGTGGACGGCGTGGGCCACCGCCGTGGCACTGGCCCTGTGCGCCACCGCGTACGTCCCGGTGCGGTGCATCATGACGGTGTCCCCGCGGGCGTCCTGGCGGCCGCTCTCGCGTCGGCCGGCGGCTGCCTCCTGCTGGCCCTGCTGCTGGTCCGCGGGCCCACGCCGACGCTGCTCTTGGCGGCCGTCCTGGTGCCGGCGGCGCTGGTCGGCGCCCGACTGCTCGCCCCACGGGTCGAGTTGACGGAATGGACCGGGATCACAGAGGCGACCCTCGCGCCGGCCTGGCTCGCCGCCCCGACAGCCGCCGCCGCCGCGCTGACGGCGCTCCTCGCACTCCTCGTCAGCCTGCTGGGCGGGCGGCGGACGCGCGTGGCGCCGAGCACTCCGGCCCGACGTCCGCTCAGCGGCGGCTAGCCGGCCGGTACCGGGTGCTGAGGGGCCTCCAGCAGGCCCGTCAGTACCCGGTCGGGGGTGAGGGGCAGTTCGCGGAAGCGGACGCCCGTGGCGTGGTGCACGGCGTTGCCGAGGGCGGCCGCCGTGCCCACGATGCCGATCTCGCCGATCCCCTTGCCGCCCAGCGGGTTGAGATGCGGATCGTCCTCGTCGAGCCAGTGCGCCTCGATGTCCGGCACGTCGGCGTGCGCGGGCACGTGATAGGCCGCGAGATCCGACTCCGTGAAGTCGCCGAAGGCGGGGTCCAGGGTGCTGCCCTCGGTCAGCGCCATGCCCAGGCCCATGGTCATCCCGCCGACGAACTGGGAGCGCGCGGTACGGGGGTTGAGGATGCGTCCGGCCGCGTACACCCCGAGCAGTCGGCGCACCCGCACCTCCCCGGTCACCGTGTCCACGGAGACATCCGCGAAGTGCGCTCCGAACGCGTGCCGCGCGAAGGGACTTTCGGCGTCGGCCGCTCCCTTGGTGTCGGCCCGCACCTCCAACCCCTGTGCGGGCAACGGACCCTGATGTTCCGCCAGCTGTACGGCGAGCTGCGTGCAGGCCTCGTGCACCGCCCAGCCCCAGGAGGCGGTACCCGAGGAACCGCCCGCCAGCGGGGCCGGTGGCAGATCGCTGTTGCCCACCTGGATCCGCACCCGCTCCAGGGGTGCCTTCAGGGCGTCCGCCGCGACCTGCGCAAGGACCGTACGGGCGCCGGTGCCGATGTCCGCGGCGTTCACCTCGACGAGGAAGGACCCGTCCGGCAGGGCACGCGCCGCCGCCCTCGACGGATACACCTGCACCGGGTACGTGGCGGCGGCCACGCCCGTCCCGAGCAGCAGCGGGCCGGCGGAACGCGTGCGTGGACGGGGGTCCCGGTCGGACCACCCGAACCGGCGGGCGCCCTCCCGCAGGCACTCGACGAGGTGCCGGCTGCTGAACGGCTTGCCGCTGTCCGGTTCGGCGTCCGGCTCGTTACGGACCCGCACCTCGACCGGATCCATCCCGAGCGCCTCGGCCAGCTCGTCCATCGCCGACTCCAGGGCGTACATGCCCGGCGCCTCACCGGGGGCCCGCATCCAGGACGGCGTCGGCACGTCGAGCCGGACCACGTGATGCCGGCTGCGCAGATTCGGGGAGGCGTACATGACGCGGGCAGGAATGCCCGCGTACTCGACGAACTCCTCGATGCGGGACGTGTACGTGCTCACCTCGTGCACGAGCGACGTCAGCCGGCCGTCGGAGTCCGCTCCCAGGCGCAGCCGGTGCAGGGTGGACGCCCGGTGACCGACGGAGGTGGGCAGCACGCGGCGGGGGAGGACCACGGTCACCGGGCGTCCGGTGTGCCAGGTGGCCATCGCGGCGAGCACCACGTCCGGCCGGGGCGTGCCCTTGGACCCGAAGCCACCGCCGACATGCTCGGAGAGGACCGTGACCCGCTCGTTCGCCAGCCCGAACATCGTGCCGAGCACGCTCCGCACGGTCGTGGTGCCCTGGCTCGACGTGTGCACGGTGAGCCGTTCGCCGTCCCAGTGCGCGGTGCTGGCGTGCGGTTCCATGGGGTGGTTGTGCAGGGGCGGCACCCGGTAACCGACGTCGACCCGCACGTCCGCTTCGGCGAACGCGCCGTCGGGGTCGCCCAGTTCCCGTGCGCCGGGAAACGCACCGGCGACCTTCTCGGGGACGTACGCCTGCGGATGCGTGGCGGTGAGCGTGATGTCGTGCGTCTCCTCGGCGAAGGTGACCCGTACGGCGGCGGCGCCGGCCCGGGCGGCCTCCGGGCTGTCGGCCACCACCAGGGCGACGAACCACCCCCGGTTCGGCACCTCGGGATCCTGGAGCACGGAGAGGGTCGCGTCGTCCGCCGAGGCGAGGCGGGGCGCGTTGCGATGGGTGAGCACGGTGACGACCCCGGGCAGTGCCAGCGCCGCCGTGTCGTCGATGTCGGTCACCCGGCCGCGCACGATCGCCGCCGGCACGGGACGGGCGAACAGCCGCCCGGGAAGGGGCTGTTCGGCGGCGTAGCGGGCGGTTCCGGTGACCTTCTCCCGGCCCTCCCTGCGCTCGGCGGGAGCGCCCACGGCGGTCATGAGTCCTCCTCTTGCGATCCGGGCGCGTGCGGTGGCGGCCCCTCCGGTCCGGGCGCGTGCGGTACGAGTCGGGTCAGGACGTCGACGGCGAGGTTGCGGGCCAGCGGCACCTTGTACGCGTTGTCGCGCAGCGGCCGGGCCTCGGACAGTTCCAGCTCGGCGGCGCGTTCGAAGGCCGCCCGGGTGGGAGCCGCGCCCAGCAGTGCCTCCTCGGCCCGCCGGGCCCGCCACGGGCGGTGGGCCAACGCCCCGAAGGCGATCCCCACCTGCGCGACGACACCGTCGGCGACCTCCAGGACCACGGCGACGGAGGCAAGCGCGAAGGCGTACGAGGCGCGGTCGCGCGCCTTGCGGTAGGCGGACGGCAGCCCGGCCGTGGCGGCCGGCAGCAGGACGGCCGTGATGAGCTCGCCGGGTTCGATCACCGCGTCCCGCTCCGGTTCCTCGCCGGGCAGCCGGTGGAACTCGGCCGCCGCCACCCGGCGCACGCCCGCCGTGCCGTACAGCTCGACCTCGGCGTCCAGCGCGGCCAGCGCCACCGCCATGTCCGACGGGTGGGTGGCGATGCAGTGCTCGGAGTACCCGAGCACCGCGTGATCGCGGTGCACGCCATCCCGGGCGGCGCAGCCGCTGCCCGGCTCCCGTTTGTTGCACGGCTTGGAGACGTCCTGGAAGTACGGGCAGCGGGTGCGCTGGAGCAGGTTCCCGCCGGTCGTGGCGGCGTTGCGGAGCTGGCCCGAGGCGCCCGCGAGCACCGCCTGGGAGAGCACGGGGTAGCGGTCACGCACGCGTGGATGCGCCGCGAGGTCGCTGTTCCGCACCAGGGCGCCGATCCGCAGCGACCCGTCCGGCAGCTCCGTCACCTCGTCCAGCGGCAGCCGGGTGACGTCGACGAGGGCGGTCGGCCGTTCCACGCCGAGCTTCATCAGGTCGACGAGGTTGGTGCCGCCGCCGAGATAGTGAGCGCCCGGGTGCGCGGCGAAGGCTTCGGCGGCCTCCGCGAGGCTGCCGGCCCGTACGTAGGCGAAGGTTTCCACCGGATCACGTCCTCTGGTTGCCCCGGTCGTGCGTTTGGGCCGCCGGCCCGGTCATGTGCTGCCCGCCCCGGTCACGTCCTCGACCGCGTCGACGATGCGCGGGTACGCGCCGCAGCGGCAGAGATTGCCGCTGAGCCGCTCGCGGATCTCGTCGCGGTCCAGCGCGACCGGCCGTCCGGAGGGCGTCGCCGGGTCCGTGACGTGCGAGGGATGGCCCGACTCCGCCTCGGCGAGCGCGCCCACCGCCGAGCAGATCTGTCCGGGCGTGCAGTACCCGCACTGGAAGGCGTCACGCTCCAGGAAGGCCCGCTGGAGCGGATGCGGATCCTCGCCGTCGCCGGACAGGCCCTCGACGGTCGTGATGTCGCTGCCGTCCAGGGTGACGGCGAGCAGCAGGCAGCTGTTGACGCGCCGCCCGTCGACGAGGACGGTGCACGCGCCGCACTGACCGTGGTCGCAGCCCTTCTTCGCTCCGGTGAGGTCCAGATCCTCCCGCAGCAGGTCCAGCAGCACGCGCCGATGGTCGACGGTGAGGGTGTGCGGCTTGCCGTTGACACGCAGCGTCGTGTCGGATCGGTGGGGCGATGACCGGGGGCCGTGCTCGCTGCCCATGTGCTGGTCCCTTCCGGGGCGGTCCGTGATGCCGTGGGGACCGCGTATCCAGACAGGCGCGTGTGACACGTCCCGGTACGAGGTATTTCGGCCACGGGCGCCTGCCGGCCGCCTACCGTGACGCCGGCCGGCTACCGGCCTGCCGACTCTCTACCGGTCGGTCACCTCGGGCTCGTCGCCGCCGAGGGGGCCGGCGGTACCGCCGGCGGCGCCGGTGCGGTCCTGTTCCGGCGCCTCGCCCCGACCCGCGGGAGCGGCGGACGCCACCGGGCGCAGACCCTTGGTCGTCTCCCTGAACCGCTCCAGGGTCCGGCCCAGCTGCTGGAACGGCGAACCGCCCTTCCTGGCCGGCGCCTGCCGCGGTTCCCCGGCCTCGGCCGCCGCCTCCCGGTACGCGGCCAGCGCCTCGTGGGCGTGTTCGGCGGCCTCCCGGTACAGGTCCCGGGACTCCGTCATCGCCTCCAGCGCCTCCTTGTACATCACCACGAGCTTGCGTTCCCGCGCGAGCTCCTCCTCCGGGGTCAGCAGCTGCCACTCCTCCCGCAGCGCGGTGAGCGCCGCGTCGGCGTCCTCCGGCAGCGGCCTGGGCAGCGCCGCGAAGCGCCGTACCGCGTCCAGCAGCTCGGTGGGATGCGTGCCGTCCAGGAACACGCTGCGCACCGAGTAGTCGGCGGCGTCGTAGTCGGCCGGGGCGGGGGCGCCCGGCAGCACCAGCGCCCCGCCGCGCGGCACCTCCACCCGGGCCTCCTTGAGGGCCCAGTTCACGGTGCGCAGCTGGTGCGGGGCCGCGCGGTGCTCGACGACCCGGTGGTGCAGGCCGGGCGGCAGCAACGGGACCAGCGACCGCCGGCCCAGCTCGTCGGGTGTCATGGCCTCGTGCACGACGAGGTGGACGGTCCAGGTGTCCCGCAGGGCGGACCGGAGCGCGCGCCGCAGCTCCTTGTCGTCCGCCGGGAGCGGGTTCGCGGTGAGGAACCGCTCACCGGTGACGGTCTCGTTGCCCCAGGGGGTGTCCGCCTCCCAGGACCAGAACATCCCGGCGGGCGAGGGCCACCGCTGGTCCCACGGCCGCTCCGCCTCCGCCGTCAGCGTCCATTCCTGGCCCTGGCCCGACCACTCGGCGAGCCAGAGCCGGGCACGGACGGTCACCTCCTCCGCGACCAGCCACCGGGCTTCGAAAGCCGTCTCCCCCTCGGGGGTGTCGGCGTCCGGCAGCTCCATGAAGTCCTGGACGGTCTCGGCGTCCTTGAGTGCCTGAAGGTGCTTGCGCAGGACGTCCGGAGCGGTGGGGCCGGTGTGACGGCCACGGGTCTGCCACACCGTGGAGGGCGTCGTGGGCGGAACGGTCGCGGAGATGAGGGTGAGTCCATTCGTGAGGGCGGTGACGACGTGGCGACGACGTGCGAAGGCCAGTATCGCTCGCCGCGGCGGGTACGCGATCAAGCGGGTCGGTGGCGCGGGCACCCGGAGGTGCCTCGCCGGGACGCGCCTTCCCCGGCGCGACACGGGTCACGCATGCGGATCCGGCCACGGGCCGACGGTCCGTGCGGGGGGTGTGCGCCACTCGTACGGGGTGTGTGCCGTGCACCACGGCCGGTACCCGCGCACTCATGGGCCCACTCGCCTCCGGGACCCGAGAATCGGAGCCGGTGGACAGGGCTCGCTCTCCATCCGCGTCGGGGCGAGCCCTGTCCGTCGCGTCCTGCGACCGCTTGCGCGGCGGTGACGGCGCGCGTGTCCATCGCCACGACCGCGGCCCGCACGGGCCTGCCCCGCCCGTCGGTGGCGTACGGTCCGTCGCCGTGCCCGGCCGGCCCCTCGAGGGGGACGGACCGCCCCGCGTCCGGGCCCACCCGGGCGAGCCAGGCGGCGATGGCCTGGTAAGCGGCCCTCCGCCCGTCGTCCCTGTCCCGCTCGACCCAGCGGGGCCGCGGGGTGTCCAGCGGCAGGGTGCCGCCGCGAGCGCCGGTCCACGCGCCACCGCTCACTCCGTAAGCGGCCGGCTTCGACGGCAGGGGCCGGCGCTACCGCGGCGACCATGGAGTAGGGAAGATCGTCCATGACCTGTGCGTCCAGCGGATCCTGGAAGGAAGCAACGAGATCATGCGCGTCATCGTGGCCCGCGGCCTGACGGAGGCATCCGGATGAACGACATCGAGGAACCCGTCCTGCTGCACACCACCGGCCGAGCCGCCCACATCACGCTCAACCGACCCAGGGCCATCAACGCCCTGAACCACGCGATGGTGCGCCGCATCGACGGCGCGCTGACGGCATGGGAGCGCGACCCGGCCGTCGAGACCGTCGTCCTCTCCGGTGCGGGGGAGCGTGGCCTGTGCGCGGGCGGCGACATCCGCGCCGTCCACGACGACGCCCGCGACGACGACGGCACCGCGTCGGCCGCCTTCTGGCGCGACGAGTACCACCTCAACGCCCGCATCGCCCGCTACCCCAAGCCCTACGTCGCCCTGATGGACGGCATCGTGATGGGAGGCGGCGTCGGCGTCTCCGCGCACGGCAGCGTCCGGGTCGTCACCGAGCGGTCGAGGATCGCGATGCCCGAGACCGGCATCGGCTTCGTGCCGGACGTCGGCGGCACCCACCTGCTCGCCCGCGCCCCGGGCGAACTGGGCACCCATCTCGCCCTGACGGGTGCGCAGATCGGCGCCGGGGACGCGGTGTCGTGCGGGCTGGCCGACCACTACGTACCGTCCGCTTCGCTCCGGCAGTTGGCCGACGACCTCGCCGAGCTGCCGGTACGGGAAGCCCTGGACCGGCGGGTACAGCCCTCGCCGGCGGGCGAGTTGGCCGGCCACCGGGCGTGGATCGACACCTGCTACGCGGCCGACACCGTCGAGGAGATCGTCCGACGGCTGTTCGCGCACGGCGACCCGGCGGCGAAGGAGGCCGCGGAGACCCTCCTGACCAGGTCGCCCACCTCGCTCAAGGTCACCCTGGCCGCCCTGCGCCGTGCCCGGCGGCTCGGCTCGCTGGAACGGGTGTTGGAACAGGAGTACCGCGTCTCCTGTGCGGCCCTGACCACGCCCGACCTGGTCGAGGGCATCCGCGCCCAGGTCATCGACAAGGACCGGGACCCGCGTTGGTCGCCGGCCACCCTCGCCGAGGTCACCGAGGCCGACGTCGAGCGCTTCTTCACCCCGCTCGGCGCGCGCGAACTCGGCCTCGCCCGACCCGACACCACCGCGGAGGAGCTCCGCCGGGCGGGACCGGCGCGGTGATCCGGGCCACCTGGCCGTGGAGAGCGGAATCACGCCAGGTGGGGCGGTATTGGCCAGGGGCCCGACACGCGGTACCGTCGCTCTGATATCGACGACGGCGAGACGGAAGCCGGTGAGAACCCGGCACGGTCGCGCCACTGTGGACGGTGTACCCCGATGGGGCACACACCGCGAGTCAGACCCGTGGCCGTCGTCATGTGCACCACCGAGATGGGACGCGAACTCCCAGAGGAGGTCCTGCCATGGCGCAGCATGTCGCCCAGCCGACTACCACCACGCCCGTCGTACCCGCCAAGTTGCCGCTGAAGGACATCGCCCCGTGGGCGGTCTTCTTCGGCGTCCTGATGCTGGTCCTGCTGTACTTCGTCGGCGCCGAGCAGGGCGCGACAGCCGTCGTCTCCGGCGAGGACGTTCACGAGTGGGTGCACGACGCCCGCCACCTGCTCGGTTTCCCCTGCCACTGATCCCGAGGGGAAGCCCGGCACACCCATGAACTCCGCAACGGTAAGAAACCTCCTCGTGCGGGGCATGCTCGCCGGCCTCGGTGCCGGCGTGCTCGCCCTGATCGTCGCCTACTTCCTCGGTGAGCCGAACGTCGACAGCGCGATCGGCTTCGAGGAGTCCCACGCCGCGGGCCACGAGCACCACGAGGTGGAACTCGTCTCCCGCAGCCTGCAGTCCACCGCCGGTCTCGCCACCGGCGTGCTGATCTACGGGGTGGCCTTCGGCGGCATCGCCGCCCTCGCCTTCTGCTTCGCCCTCGGCCGTGTCGGCCGTTTCAGCCCCCGGGCCACGGCACTTCTGCTGTCGGGGACCGCCCTGCTCGCCGTGTACGTCGTGCCGTTCCTGAAGTATCCGGCGAACCCGCCCGCGGTCGGCGACGCCGACACCATCGGCAAGCGCACCACCCTGTACTTCCTGATGATGGTGCTCAGTGTGCTGCTCGCGGTCGCCGCGGTGATCCTGGGCAAGCGGCTCGCACCGAGGCTGGGCACCTGGAACGCCACCGTCGCGGCCGTCCTCGGCTTCGTGCTCGTCATCGGGCCGGCCTACGAGTTCCTGCCCGCCGTCAACGAGGTGCCGAGCGACTTCCCGGCCGCCCTGCTGTGGCGGTTCCGTCTGTCCGCCCTCGCCATGCAGGTCACGCTCTGGGCAGGCTTCGGCCTCGTCTTCGGCGAACTGGCCGAACGGCTGCTGCACCCCGAGCCCGCCACGGTGACCGCGGGCACGCCGGTGACCGCCCCACACTGACCCGACCGCACGACGATCCGACGAAAGGGCCCACGGAATCATCCCGGGGGCCTTTTCGCGTTCGCGAACCGACGCCGGATCAGCGGCCCGAGGACCGCGCGAAGATGGTGCCATGAACATCCAACCGGCCGTCCGTGCACGGCAGATGCCCGCCGGGCTCGTCGCACTCGCTCTCGGTGGATTCGGGATCGGTCTGACCGAGTTCGTGATCGCGGGGTTGCTTCCGCAAGTGAGCCGCAGCCTTGCGGTGTCCGAGGCCGCGGCGGGATGGCTGATCTCCGGCTACGCCCTGACGGTCGCGGTCGGCGCGATCGTGGTGACCGCCGCCACCGCCGGGCTGCCCCGCAAGGCGGTTCTCACCGGGTTGGTGGCCCTGTTCGTCGTCGGCAACCTGCTGTCCGCCGTCGCACCGAACTACTCGCTGATGATGCTCGGCCGGGTGGTCGCGGCGCTGTGCCACGGCTCGTTCTTCGGCATCGGCTCGCTCGTCGCACGGCGCATGGTCGCCCCCGAGCGGGCGTCACGGGCGGTGGCGGTGATGTTCGCCGGGCTGACGGTCGCGAACGTGCTGGGCGTGCCGTTCGGCGCCCTCGTCGGCGAACGCTGGGGCTGGCGCGCCACGTTCTGGGCGATCACCGGCATAGGTGTCGTCGCCGCGGTCGCCATCGCCGTGTGCGTACCGGGCTGGGCCGGCGAGGTGAACCGGCCGCGTCCCTCCGACGCCTCCCACACGTCCGAGGCCTCCGGGAAGGCCACCGGCCGGCCGGACACGCCGCGTACCCAGCTGCGTGCCTTCCGGTCGGCGCAGGTCTGGCTGACCCTGGCCGCCACCGCGCTCGGCTACGGCGGGATGTTCGGCGCGTTCAGCTACCTCGCCTACACCTTCACCCGGGTCACCGGCTTCTCCAGCACCGATGTCGCCTGGCTGCTCGTCGTGTACGGCAGCGGCCTCGTGATCGGCAACATCGTCGGGGGACGAGCCGCCGACCGCGATCGCGACCTCACCCTGATCGCTTCGCTGGCCGGTCTCACCGTCACGCTCGCCGTGTTCGGGCTGCTGGCCGCCGACCCCGCCGCGTCGGTGGTCCTCGTCTTCCTCACGGGGCTCTTCGGCTTCGCGAGCGTCCCCGGCATGATCACCCGGGTCACCGACCATGCCCACGGGGTGCCGCTCGCCGCCGCCGCCAACGTGTCCGCCTCCAACATCGGCAACGCCCTGGGCGCCTGGCTCGGCGGCGCCGCCATCAGCGCCGGCCTCGGCTACACCGCACCGCTGTACGTCGGCGCCGCCATCGTCCTGAGCGGACTCGCCGTGATGATCGTCGCCGCCCGTCGAGCGGACCGGCGGGTGAGCGACACCACCGACCTCGGCCTCGCCCAGGACCGGGCGTCCGCGGGCTGAGGGCCTCGCGTGCCGACCTCCGGTGAACCGTCCGCCGTCCGCCGTCCGCCCGCGGCGAGGCCCACCCCGGCCCACCCCCACCTGGAACCCGAGGACCTGATCGCCCTTACGATCGAGGTTGCTGTCATGGCCCGCGTTCCGCTCGCGGGCACCGACCGGATCCCCGGGGAGGGACTGTGATCGCCGTCGTCGGCGCCGGACTCATGGGCGCGGCCACCGCCTGGCAACTGGCCCGCCGAGGCCACGAGGTCACGCTCGTCGAGGCGTACGACATCGGTCACCGGCACGGAAGTTCGCACGGCAGCTCACGGATCTTCCGGCGGGTGTACGCCGACCCCTTCTACATACGGCTGACCGGACAGGCCCGCGAGCAGTGGCGGGAGCTGGAGGACGACGGTTCGGCCTCCTTGCTGCGCACGACCGGTGGGCTCGACATGGGCGAGGACCAGGACCTGAAGGCGCTCGCCGACCTCCTCGGCGCCGCCGGAGTGCCCCACGAACTCCTCGGCCCCGAAGCCGCCGCCGAGCGCTGGCCGTACATCCGCATCACCGGTCCGGTGCTCCACCACCCGGACGCGGGCGTGGTGGACGCCGACGAGACCGTCGGGACCTGTGTACGGCGGGCGATCGAACACGGAGCGCAGGCGATCATCGGCAGCCGCGTCACCGGCATCGACGTCCGGGGGAGCGAGAAGGCGCGCCTGCACACCGACGACGGCCGCGAGCTCGTCGCCGACACGGTGGTGATCGCGGCCGGCGCCTGGCTGCCCGAGCTCGAACTTCCCTTCGCCCTGCCGCCGTTGGCGGTGACCCAGCAGCAGGTCTTCCACTTCCGGCAGCGGGATCCGTCCGTCAGGTGGCCGACCCTGATCTGGGACGGCGCGCTGCACCTCTACGGCCTGCCGTCCGGAAGCGACGGGGGCTCGGTCCCGGCGGTCAAGGTCGCCGAGCACGACCGCGGCACCCCGGCCACCGCCCGTACCCGCAGCGGGGTCGTCGATCAGTCGTCGCGGACGCGGGTGAGCGGCTTCGTACGCGACCGCCTGCCGGGCCTCGAGCCCGACCCGGTCGCCGAGGCGACCTGCCTCTACACCAGCACCCCGGACGAGGACTTCGTCCTGGACCGCCAGGGCCCCTTCGTCATCGTCTCCCCGTGCTCCGGACACGGCGCGAAATTCGCCCCGCTCATCGGCGCGATGGCCGCCGACCTCGCCACCGGCCGTGCCGAGCCCCATCCCCGCTTCCGCCTGGGAGGCACGGCACGGCTCGGGGGAGCGGTGCGGTAGGCGGTTCCTCCGGGAAGGCCCGGAGGGTGAAGGGTGAGGAAGCGGGTGCATCGCTTCGATGTGCACCTCGATTCGAGGGCGGGCGCCGCGGCCGACTGTGCGGGCTCGGAATTGTTCGGGCCTCTCACGTGCTGTTGTATCCACAGAGGCTGGTACGTCGACGGTGCGCGAGCGAGCAGCTCACGTGGCCGAGACGAGAGATACGGAAGGTGCTGAGATGGCAGCGCAGACGCAGAGGGCCGTGCTCGCGGGCGGATGCTTCTGGGGGATGCAGGACTTGATCCGCAGGCTCCCGGGCGTGACGGCGACCCGGGTCGGATACACCGGGGGTGACGTACCGAACGCGACGTACCGCAACCACGGCACCCACGCGGAGGCCATCGAGATCGTCTTCGACCCCGAGAAGACCGACTACCGCACGCTTCTGGAGTTCTTCTTCCAGATCCACGACCCGAGCACCAAGAACCGCCAGGGCAACGACATCGGCCTCAGCTACCGCTCGGCGATCTACTACGTCGACGACGAGCAGAAGCGGGTCGCCGAGGACACCATCGCGGACGTGGACGCCTCCGGACTGTGGCCGGGCAAGGCCGTCACCGAGGTAGAGCCGGTGGGCCCCTTCTGGGAGGCCGAGCCCGAGCACCAGGACTATCTGGAGCGTTACCCCGAGGGCTACACCTGCCACTTCCCGCGCCCGGGATGGCGGCTTCCGGCCCGCACACAGGGCTGAACCACTCCGCCGAGGCCCCGGACCTCTCTCCGGGGCCTCGGCGTGCCGAATGCGGGGCCGCGACGGAAGAGGCCTGCGGGCAGTCGCAGGGAGACCTGAGGGAAGCCTGAGGGATGACCTCTGGGCCCGTAAGGGCAGGAGCGGGGAAGCTCCGGGGCACAAGGGCGGCAGCCGGGCGGGGTGCGAGTGGTGTGCGCAGACGTCCCTCCGGGCCGGTGTCACCCGCGATCCGGTGCCCGGGGCCGGGTGGGGAGGGCGGGCGATCTCCCGTTGCCGTGCGGATATCTGCCGGTTTCGCGATGTCCGCCGGTCCTCGCGGCCGGCGCCGGCCGTTCCGGGAGGCCATCGGCCGGGCGCAACTTCTGCTCGACGTCGGCGAGTTGGAGGGAAACGCGCAGGGTGAACCCGTCCGGCATACTTGCGAGCGCGGACCACCCTGCTCACCAGCACGCAAGCCAAGGCCCAGCGCGTGGGTTCGAGCGCTGACGCACACTTCCGGGGAACAGTCGTCATGAACAACCTTCAGCCTTCGGACCCGACATCCATTGGCGGCTATCCGTTGCTCGGCCGGCTCGGCGCGGGCGGTATGGGGCAGGTGTTCCTGTCCCGCACGGGTTCGGGGCGGCTGCTCGCGCTGAAGACGATCCGCGACGATCTCAGCTCCGAGCCGGGGTTCGAGGAGCGGTTCGCCCGCGAGATTCGCAACAGCGACCGCGTCCGTTCGCCGTGGACCGTGACCGTCGTGGACTACAGCGCCCCGGGCCGGCGCCCGCAGTGGCTGGCCACCGAGTACGTCCCCGCGCCGTCGCTCGCCGAATGGGTCGCGGCCCATGGCCCGCTGCCCGAGTCCGCGTTGCTCGCCCTCGCCGCCGAACTGTGCGGCGCCCTGCAGGCCGTGCATCAGGCCGGCCTCGCGCACCGGGACGTCAAGCCCGGCAACGTCCTGCTGGCACGCGACCGTCCACGGCTGATCGACTTCGGTGTCGCACGGGCCGCCGACGACAGTCGCCACACCCGCCTCGGTGTGTCCGTGGGCTCCCCCGGCTTTCTCGCGCCGGACCAGGCCATCGGCAGCGTCGCCGCCGAACCCGCCGACGTGTTCTCGCTGGCCGCCACGCTGGTGTACGCCGCGACCGGACGCGGTCCCTTCTCGCGCGCGGGGGAGCAGATCCCCGCGGCCACCCTGATGTACCGGGTGGTCCACGAGGAGGCCGACCTCGCGGGCGTCCCCCCGGAGCTGGTGCCGCTGCTGGCCGCGGGTCTGGCCAAGGACCCGGCCGCGCGTCCGACGGCGGCCCGGCTGAGCGCCTGGCTGGAGGAGAGGGGCGGCAGGACCGGGCGTTGGCCTGACGAATGCCCGACGGTTCTCGCCGGAGAGCTGACCGAGACCGAGCATGCGGCGCGCACCCTGGTCGACCTCGCGCAGCACGCCACGGCGGTCTCCGCCGGTCAGGACCCAGCCCCGAGGACGACGAGGTCCGACACCCTCCTCGCCGCCCCGGCGGAGCCCCGCCGACGGCTTCGGCCCGCCTGGCTGCTGACCACGGCCCTCGCGGCGGTCGCGGTCGGGGTGGCCGTGGTGGCCGCCGTCCACTTCGGTACGCAGCGTTCCTCGGCCGACTCCTCTCCGTCCGCGCAGGGACGGCCGTCCGGCTCGGCCGCCCCGGCGACCACGGGCGAGGAGCCGTCCGCCTCGGCCCAGGCGTCCCGAGAGGCCCAGAAGAGCCAGGAGCCCCAGGAGGGGGACGCGGCACCCAAGGTCGTACCGGCGACGTTCGAGCTGGCCACCGGGGAGTCCGTGGGGACCGGGGCCAGGAGTCTGGTCATGCAGGCGGACGGCAACCTCGTGATCTACGACCAGGACCACAAGGCGCGTTGGGCTTCGAGGACCCGCGGTGAGGGCAATTCCGCCCGCTTCCAGGCGGACGGCAACCTGGTCGTCTACAACAGCGGCGGGCAGCCCGTGTGGGCCTCACGGACCGATGGCCACCCGGGAGCGGTCCTCGTGTTCCAGGCCGACGGGAACGTCGTGATCACGTCCGGCGACACCGTGCTCTGGTCGGCGGGCACCGGGAGCTGATCCTTCCGGCGCCCGGGACGGGCCGCGCCCTCGTGGCATGAGCCCGGCTGGGCACCGGACGCCCGACCCAGGCTTGTCCAGGCGGCGTTTGCCCGCCTGGACGGTGAGGTCTCAGCACTCCTCGATCTTCCGCAGCAGTCCCAGCAGTGCCTCTCGCTCCGTCTCCGTCAGACCCTCGAAGCACTCCGTGAGCACGGAGTCCGCCACCTCGTGGCCCGCCTCCAGCACCCGTTCCCCATCGGGAGTGAGGTGGTGCTCGAAACGCCGGCCCCGCCCGGGGCGCCGGTCCACCAGTCCCTGCGCCACCAGGCGTCCGGCCAGCGTGCCGAACGCCTGCTCGGTCTGGAACGTCGCCGCCGCCAGCTCCCGTGCGCTGGAGCCCGGCGTGCGGCCGATCGCCCGTAGCGCGTCCCACTGCGCGAGCGTGCTGCCGACGGACGCGAGGCGGCTGTCGAGCGCTCGGTGCTGGCGGTACTGGACGGCCTTCACGGCCCTGCCGAGGATCTGTGGTTCAACGGACATGCTCCTCAGGCTAGCACTCTGACTAAACTTGCTTATCTAAATATCCTTAGTTACAGTCCTCGTCATGACTCCGGAACTGACGCTCATCGAATCCGGCCCCGCCGCCGGCCGCCCCGTCCTCGTCCTGCACGGTGGCGGTGGCCCCGCCACCGTCGCCCCGATCGCCGAGCACTTCGCCACCACGGCCCACACCCTGCTGCCCACCCACCCGGGCTGGAACGGCACTCCCCGGCCCGACGGCCTCACCCACGTGGCCGACCTCGCCGCCGCCTACCTCCGCCTCCTCCGCGACCGCCACCTGTCCGACGTCCTGGTCATCGGCTCCTCGCTCGGCGGCTGGATCGCCGCCGAACTGGCCATGGCCGACACCCAGGGCCTGATCAGCGGGGTCGTGCTGGTGAACTCGGTCGGCATCGAGGTCGACGGCGAACCGATCCGGGACTTCTTCACCCTCGACGCGCGCGGCGTCGCCGAGTACGCGTACCACGACTCCGAGCGCTTCTACGTCGACCCGGCGACCGTCCCCGCCGAGCGGCTCGCCGCCTTCCAGGCCAACATGGCGGCCCTGCGCGTCTTCTCCGGCGGCCCCGCGATGAGCGACCCCACCCTCCGCCCCCGCCTCGCGGCCGTCACCACCCCCACCCTCGTCCTGTGGGGCGAGAGCGACGGCATCGCGACCCCGGCATACGGCAAGGAGTACGCCGCGTCGTTCGGCAACGCCCGCTTCGAGGTCGTGCCGGAAGCGGGCCACCTGCCCCATCTCGAACAGCCTGCCCGCACCTTCTCCCTGCTCGACGCCTTCGCCGCGGAGACCGGGCGCCGTTGAGGTGCGTCCGGCGGGTCACGGGCGAGGCCGGGGGCGGGCCGCGGCACCGGAAACGACGGCCGCACGCCGGTCACCCGCACCTCCTGTCGCTTCCCTCCGCGGCCCCTGAGGGCGTGACCGCCTACTGCCGGCCGAGCCACGCGTGGTACGCGGCCACGGCGGTCGGGAGCGTGGGGAACATCCGGTCCGCGCCGACCGTGTCCGCGAGGCCGTACGCCTCCAGGTCGTCCAGCAGATCCTGCTTCACCCGCGCGAGGGCGAACAGGATGCCGCGGTGGGTCAGTTCGCGGCGCAGGGCGTCGACCGCGTCGAGGGCGGTGATGTCGACCTCGACATTGGCCTCGGTGTTGAGGACGAACCAGCGGACGGGGTCGCTCTGTTCGTCGACGGCGGCCAGGGCCCGGCGCCGGAAGTTCTCCGCGTTGGCGAAGAACAGAGGCGAGTCGTAGCGGTAGACCAGCAGGCCGGGGATCGTCCGGGCCTGTGGGTAGTCGTCGACGTCGTGCATGCCGGCCACGCCGGGGACCAGGCCCTCGACGGCGTCGTGCGGACGCGCCACCCGGGTCAGCAGCTCGGCCACCGACAGGCCGACGGCCACGATCACCCCGTACAGGATGTCGAGGGCGAGCACGCCGGCGAGACAGCCGAGCGCCAGGAGCAGTTCCCGGTGGCGGAAGGAGGCGAGCCGCCGGAAGCCGGTGAGGTCGATCATGCGGACCGCCGCGTAGACGACGAGCGCGCCGAGCACCGCGGAGGGAGTCCGCGCCAGCAGCGAGCTCAGGAAGAGCAGCACGGCGAGCACCACCACTCCGGCCACCAGCGAATACGCCTGGCTGCGGGCGCCCGCCGAGGAGGCGAGGGCGGTGCGGCTGGCGCTGCTGCTCACCGGGAAGCCGTGCAGTGCCCCGGCGCCCAGATTGGCCGCGCCCAGGGCGAGGAACTCCTGGTCGGCGTCGAGCCCGGGGCCTTCGTCGTCGTGGCCGGCGAACGCCCGCGCGGTGAGGATGAAGTCGGTGTAGGCGACCAGCAGCACGCCGAGCGCCGGCAGCACGAGGTGCGGCAGCTCGCTCAGGTCCGGGACGGCAGGGCTCGGCAGACCGCTCGGAACCTCGCCGATCACCTTGAGCCCGTACCGCCCGTCGAGGTCGAAGACCACCACCGCGGCGGTCCCGAGGACGAAGGCGACCAGCGGGCCGGGCACGGCGCGGGCGTGACGGGCCGTCACGAAGAGGAACAGGAGGACGACGGCGGAGAAGACGACGGTCGCCGGGTCCGCGTCGGGCAGGTGGACGAGGAAGGACCACATCTGGGGAAAGAACTCCGCGCCCGTCGTCCGCACGCCGGTGAGTTTGGGCAGCTGGTCCACCATCATGATGAGCGCCACGCCCGCGAGATAGCCGATCAGGACGGGCCGCGACAGCAGGTCCGCGAGGAAGCCCAGCCGCACCGCCCGGGCGACCAGACAGAGCAGCCCGACCGTGACGGCGAGCGCCGCCGCCAGCGACGCGTAACGCCCGGTGTCCCCGGCGGCGAGCGGTGCGACCACGGCGGCCGTCATGAGGGCGGTCGTGGACTCGGGGCCGACCGACAGCAGCCGCGAGGAACCGAACACCGCGTACAGCGCGAGGGCCGGGAGGATCGCCCACAGACCGGCTACCGGCGGCAGCCCGGCCACGCCCGCGTAGGCCATGACCTGCGGCACCAGATAAGCGGCCACGGTCACCCCGGCGAGCAGATCGCCCGTCAGCCACGCGCGCCGGTAGCCGAGGAGCGCGACGAGACCGGGCACCAGCCGGCGCCACTGCGGGACGTGTCTGCCCGAGGCCTTGGACATGTGCCGCCTTCCGTCGTCTGCCCTCATGATCCACCGGACGCGAGAGCTACGGCGAGAGCCCGGGTGCCCGGCGTGCCGCAATCGCCTCAACGTCCTTGGAAAGCAGGGCCGTTCGGTCCCTCCCCGACATGGACCTACGGCATCCGTCGCCGCGCGGTCTGCGCGACCGGCGTGAGGGGGGTCTCAGACACCGACCATGGCTGACTGACCCACCCACCCCCGCTCACTCCCGATGACTCTCGTAGCCGACGTCGGCGGGCTCGGGCTCAGCCGGGGCGCGTCTCGCACGCGGCGCCGTACCGCCGAGCCTGTGCCGTCACGGTCGTGGCCGAGCGGGGGCGAGAGGGATGCCCGGCGGCTCAGAGGCTCGCCGCGTGGTCGGGAACGTAGGTCTGGAGATCCCGCGGCGGGCGCTGGTAGCCGGTGGACGGTGGCCGCTCCGGGAGCTCCAGCACGGGCGGCGGCACCTCGCGGTACGGCACGGACGACAGCAGATGGGCGATCATGTTCAGCCTCGCCCGGCGCTTGTCGTCGCTCTCGACGACGTACCAGGGCGCCTCGGAGATGTCGGTGTGCACCAGCATCTCGTCCTTGGCGCGGGAGTAGGCCTCCCAGTGGGTGATCGACTCCAGGTCCATCGGCGAGAGCTTCCACCGCCGCAGCGGGTCCTCCAGCCGGCGCCGGAACCGCTCCTGCTGCTCGGTGTCGCTCACCGAGAACCAGTACTTGCGCAGCAGGACCCCGGCCTCGACCAGCATGCGTTCGAAGATCGGACACTGGCGGAGGAAGAGCTGGTGCTCCTCCTTCGTGCAGAAGCCCATGACGTGCTCGACCCCGGCGCGGTTGTACCAGGACCGGTCGAACAGCACGATCTCCCCGGCCGCCGGCAGATGCTCCGCGTACCGCTGGAAGTACCACTGGGTGCGTTCGCGCTCGGTCGGCTTCGGGAGCGCCGCGATCCGCGCGACACGGGGGTTGAGGTGCTCGGCGACCCGCTTGATCGTCCCGCCCTTGCCCGCCGCGTCCCGTCCCTCGAAGACCACCACCAGCCGGGTGCCGCTGGCCCGCACCCACTCCTGGAGCTTCACCAACTCCGTCTGCAGCCGCAGCAGTTCCTTCTCGTACGCCTTGCGCGGCAGCCGCGCCGCGTCCTTGCCGGCCATGCCGCCTCCACCGCCCGTTGATCCAACGCCGACGACTTCCGGAGCCCCACCCTGTCGGAGGTCGAACACCAGGACGCCACCGTACTGACAGACGAAGAGCCGCGCACCCTGGACGTGCGCCGGCGGGCCGCCGGCCATCCGGCGTCGGCCAGATCCATCCGATGGGGTCGCCGAGCCGGCAGCGTCGTCAGCTCACTCGAATCACTCGAATGCGCTGCCGTGCGACCCCGCCACCTCGGGTGGGATGAGGAACTCGAACTCGGGGCGGTCCCATGCCACGGCCGGAGGGTTCGCGGACGCGGTCCCGGTGCGTACCGCACCCTCGCTGCGGTAGAAGCCCTCGGCGGGAGGATGCGACACCACCAGGACGCGGTCGAGCTCGGCGGCGCGGGCCTCGGACTTCATATGTGCCACGAGCAGCCGTCCGATGCCACGTCCCTGAGCTCCGTCCGCCACGAACAGCAGGTCGAGCTCCGGTGGCGCGAGGACGAGCGAGTAGAACCCGAGGACAGGGCCGGGCCGCTCGTCGGCGGCGAGGGCCACGAAGACGCGGTGGGTCTCGATGTAGTCGGGACCCACCCGGTAGTCCGCGACCATGGGCGCGTACTGACCTTCGTACGCGCGTGAGCCACGCACGAGCCGCGTGAGCCGTTTGGCGTCCCGCGCCACGGCCCGGCGTATCGTGATCGGCCCGCCTCTGGGCGTAATGCCTGAGTTCATCAGGAGAGTATTACTCATCGGAAAGCGACTTCTCGCGACGGGTCCGGTCGGGGGGGGATCGGCCGTGCGACGGGGCGTGACCAGGTCGAGCGAACCGAGACCACCAACCCGGCCTTCAAGGCAAAAGTGATGGAGTTCATCGACTCGGTCGACACGATGATTCCCGGCGCGCAGACGTACGCGCTACGAGAGCAGGAAAGCGAAACTCGCGTGCTCAGCCTTGGACGCGTTCCTGGCCGTTCTCGGCCACTGCGTAGCCGGGCACGGACGGCCATCGAACCGTCAGTACCACCGACTCCTCCTCGGCGAACCACGAGTGGTCGACCCCGTGCCCCCAGACCACGTAATCACCCTGCTCTTCCAGAAGTACGCTGCGGCCGGGCAGTTCCACGCGGAAGCGGCCACTGACGAGCACCAGGAGCGCGGTGCGTTCCTCGCCCCGCACCCACTCCGATCGCTCGTCACCGCGGGGGTGGACGCCCCATTTGATCTCTACGGTGTCGCTGTGACGCGGATCGCCGACGTCCTTGAAGTGGCCGAGAAGCCACCCCTTGTCCAGCGGCGCGTCCTTGCCTGCGTTGCCCACGTACACGCTGTCGTTCACGTTGCCGGATGCTAGCAACCGGTCTCTCCGGCGCGATCGGCACGTTCGCCGATGACGGGGATGTTGCGCGAACCCTTGACGTGTCTCGGCCCAGTGCGTAGATATGTCTGCGCAGTCATGGCAGCGCAGTCAGACGAGAACAGGCCAAGCCGCCGGCTGCCCGAGACCGGGAGACACCCATGGCACGACTGACAAGCCGCAGCGCCGGCACCGCACCACGCAGCCTTGATGTGGCGCAGCTGGCGGGCGTCTCGCAGAAGACGGTGTCCCGGGTCATGAACGGTGAGCAGTACGTCTCCGACGGCGTGCGCCGCCGTGTCCTGGAAGCCGCCGAAGAACTCGGATACCGGCTGAATCACGCCGCCCGTGCGCTGGCCTCCGGGCGGACCCGGTCCATCGGGGTGGTGACACTCGGGACGGCGCTGTACGGTCCCGCGTCCCTGCTGATGGGTATCGAGCGCACGGTCCGGGACACCGGTTACGCGCTCCGCGTGGTCAACACGATGGAGGGCGACGCCTCGGGTGTCGCCGGTGCCGTCGACTCGCTCCTCGACCAGGGCGTGGACGGCATCGTCATCTCCGAGCCGATCGACGAGGAGAACGGCGCGGACCTCTCCGTCCGCGTCGACGTGCCGGTTCTGGTCCTCGGCGCACCGCCGCCGTTCGCCGCCTCCCGGGTGGTGGCCGCGGGCCTCGTCGCCCACCGGCAGGCGCGGGCCGGCACGGAGCACCTGCTCGAACTGGGACACACGACCGTCCACCACCTCGCCGGTCCCCGACGCTGGTTCGCCGCCAGGGACCGCCTGGAAGGATGGCGAGCGACGCTGGCCGCGCACGGCAGACGAGAACCGCCTGTCATCACGGGCGACTGGTCGGCCGCCTCCGGTTACGCGGCCGGTCGCCGACTGGCCGCCGACGACAGCGTGACGGCCGTCTTCGCCGCCAACGACGACATGGCCATCGGTCTGATCCGCGCGCTGCTGGAAGCCGGCCGGCGCGTACCGGAGGACATCAGTGTCGTCGGTCTCGACGACGTCCCGGTCGCGGCCTACGTGTCTCCCCCTCTGACGACGGTGCGGCAGTCGTTCGAGGCGATGGCGCAGGACGGCCTCAAGCGGCTCGTGCACGCCATCGAGAATCCGGACGCGGACCCGATCCCGGAGCAGGACCCGCCGGTTGACCTCGTCGTCCGGGCGTCGACCGCGCCCCCGCCGTTCCGGACGATCCCGGAATCCCGGCGCACCACGGCCTGAGTCCCCGTCAAACCGTTCCCCCCCACCCCGAGGGGAGTTCCGTCCACCAGCAGTTCCCCCACCAGCAGTTCCCCCACCAGGAGTTCGCCCACCACGAGTCCGTCCACCGGCAGTTCGTCCACCAGGAGTCCGTCCACCGGCAGTTCGTCCACCACGCCACCCGCTTCGACCGCCGCCCGTGAGTGCGCCAGCCGACCCCCGGTACGTGGTCGTCGCACCCACTCACTCGGCGCCGCGGCCCGGGCGCCCCCATGAGCCGATCACCGCCCAGGCCTCCGCCCCCGTCTCACGCCCTCACCGGCGCCGGCCCCCTTCGGTCGGCGAGCGTGACGTGCTCGGTCCTGGTTCCGCGAGCAACGCACTCGCCCTACCGTGCCCCGCCCCTCACGCCCGAATCCACCTCCTGGCATCCCTTCAGCACGCCGCCGCCCAGCGCGCGCATCCCCTAGGCACCCCTGCGGAGTCCACCATGTCCAGATTCTTCACAGCCCCCTCCTCGGCCCACCTGAACCGTCGTGGCTTCCTCGCCGCGACCGGGGCCCTGACACTGGCGACCGCGCTCTCCGCCTGCGGCGGCGGAGACGACACGAGCGGCGGGACCTCCGCCGAGCCGGTCGGCCAGGCCGACATCGACAAGGCGATGAAGACGCCGACCGAGCTGACGTTCTGGACCTGGGTCCCGAACATCGACAAGGAGGTCGCGCTCTTCGAGGCGAAGTACCCGGCCGTCAAGATCAAGGTGGTCAACGCCGGCCAGGGGACCCCCCAGTACACGAAGCTCCGTACGGCTCTGAAGGCAGGCAGCGGCGCACCGGACATGGTGCAGATCGAGTACCAGGCCATCCCCACCTTCACGATCACCAACAGCCTGCTGGACCTGCGACCGTACGGGGCGTCCGCGCTGAAGGACCGGTTCGTCGACTGGACCTGGAGCCAGGTCAGCGGCAGCAAGGGCGAGGTCTGGGCGATCCCCCAGGACACCGGCCCGATGGGCATGCTGTACCGGCAGGACATCTTCGACCGGCACGGCATCGAAGTGCCGGGCACCTGGGACGAGTTCGCCGCGGCGGCCCGCAAGCTGCACAAGGCCGACCCGGACGTCTACCTGACCAACCTCGCCGCCAACCAGGCCGCGGCCTGGCACGGACTGCTCTGGCAGGCGGACGCCAAGCCGTACGTGATGTCCGGCAAGAGCGACATCACCGTCAGCGTCGACGACAAGGTCTCCAAGATGCTCGGCGAGTACTGGGGGACCCTCGCCAAGGAGGGAGTCATCGGGGTCGAGCCGGACTTCACCGACTCCTGGTACGCCGGGCTGGACAAGGGCAAGTACGCCACCTGGCTCACCGCCGCCTGGGGGCCGGTCTTCCTCTCCGGGTCGGCCAAGTCCACCGCCGGCAAGTGGCGGGCGGCCCCGCTGCCGCAGTGGGACGCCGCCAAGCCCCGCTCGGGCAACTGGGGCGGTTCGACGACCGCGGTCATCCGGGCGAGCAAGAACCCGATCGCGGCGGCGGTGTTCGCGCAGTTCCTCAACACCGACCCGGCCAGCGCGAAGATGTTCGCCGACGAGCAGTTCTTCTTCCCCGCGACCAAGGCACTGCTCGCGGACAAGTCCTTCGTCGGCCAGGAATCCCCGTTCTACGGCGGCCAGAAGGTCAACCAGGTCTTCGCCGGCATCGGCAGCACGGTCAACACGACGTTCCAGTGGCCGCCGTTCCTCGACCAGGCGGCGACGGACTGGACGGAGACCGTAGGCAAGTCCCTCGCCGACAGGACCGACACCATTCGCGCGCTCGGCACCTGGCAGTCGCGGCTCACCACGTACGCCAAGACCCAGGGCTTCACGGTCCACACGTCCTGACGGCACATCGGGCTCCGCCCAGCGGCGCGGGGCCGCCCGCAAGCACCGTCCCCTCCCTCGGAAAGGCTCGATGATGACTGCCACAACCGCGGCCTCCCCCAGGGGGCGGCGCCGAGACGGGCCCACCCGCCCCCGGCGCGGCGGCCTGCGCCGCCGCCGGTCGGCAGGGCCACTGTTCGTCGCTCCCTTCATGGTGCTGTTCCTCCTGCTCTTCCTCGCCCCGCTCGGCTACGCCGCCTACCTGAGCCTCTTCCAGGAACGCCTGGTCGGCGGAACGGCGTTCGTCGGGCTCGACAACTACGTCAGGGCCCTGGATGACCCCCAGCTCATCCACGGCGTCGGACGCGTCGCGCTGTTCTTCGTGATCCAGGTCCCCGTGATGCTGCTGCTGGCGCTGGCGTTCGCCCTGGCCCTCGACAGCGGTCTGCTGCGGCTGGCCCGGGTGATCCGGCTGGGCATCTTCGTCCCGTACGCCGTCCCGAGCGTGGTCGCCGCACTCATGTGGGGTTATCTGTACGGGCCGGACTTCGGCCCCTTCGCCCAGTTCAGCCGCGAACTCGGCCTGCCCGCACCGGACTTCCTCAGCGACGGCTGGATGCTCGGCAGCCTGGCGAACATCGTGACCTGGGAGTTCGTCGGCTACAACATGATCATCCTGTACGCCGTCCTGCGCACCATCCCCACCGAGCTGTACGAGGCGGCGGCCATGGACGGGGCCGGCGCCTGGCGGATCGCCTGGTCCATCAAACTGCCGGCCCTCAGGTCGGCGCTGATGCTCACCCTGCTGTTCTCGGTGATCGGCAGCTTCCAGCTGTTCAACGAGCCGAACCTGCTGATGAAGGTCGCCCCGGACGTGATCAGCAGCTCCTACACCGCCAACCTCTACGCCTACACGCTCGCTTTCACCGGCCAGCAGGTCAACTACGCGGCCACGGTGTCCTTCCTGCTCGGCCTCGTCATCGTGATCGTCTCTTATGCCGTCCTGCTCACCGCGAACCGCAGGAGGACCTCGTGACGACCACCGTTCCGACGGCCTCCGCCGCCTCCTCGGCGGGCGTGGCTCCCGCGACACCCCCGAAGCGGCGCCGCTCCCCGTCGGCCCGCCGCAGCACCCCGCTGACCATCGCGATGCTGGCCGCCCTCGCCTACTTCCTCCTGCCGCTGCTGTGGCTGCTGATCGCCTCGACCAAGAGCACCCAGGACCTGTTCAACAGCTTCGGCCTGTGGTTCTCGCACGCCCCGCAGCTGCTGACGAACGTGCGGGAGACCTTCACCCAGGACAACGGGGTCTTCGTGCACTGGCTGCTCAACACGGCCGTGTACGCGGGTGTCAGCGCCTTCGGAGCCGCGCTGCTCGCGGCGGCGGGCGGGTACGGGTTCGCCAAGTTCCGCTTCCGCGGCGACCGAGCCGCCTTCAACCTCGTCGTGGGCGCCGTCATGGTCCCGGCCACCGCGCTGGCGATCCCCACCTACCTGCTCTTCGCGAAGGCGGGCCTGGTCAACACCCCCTGGGCGGTCATCCTGCCCTCCCTCGTCAACCCGTTCGGCCTCTATCTGATGCGGGTCTACGCCGAGGACGCCGTACCCGACAGCCTCCTGGAGGCCGCCCGTATCGACGGGGCCGGCGAGCTGCGGATCTTCTTCCGGATCGTTCTCCGGCTGCTCGGCCCCGGCCTGGTGACGGTCCTGCTGTTCACGCTGGTGGCGACCTGGAACAACTACTTCCTGCCGCTGATCATGCTCAACGACCCGGACCTGTACCCGATCACGGTCGGGCTCTCCTCCTGGGCCGCCCGGGCGCAGAACGGCGGAGCGGGCTCCAGCAGCGACATGCTCGCGCTGGTCGTGACCGGCTCCCTGATCTCGATCATTCCGCTCGTCGTGGCGTTCCTGATGCTCCAGCGGTACTGGCAGAGCGGCCTGGCCGCCGGTGGCGTCAAGCAGTAGCGCCCGGTCCTCGTTCCACTCCCGTCTCCTCGGAGGTTCCCCCTCATGGCGGCTCTGCCTGCCCGCGTCCTCTTCGGCGCCGCTTACTACCACGAGTACACGCCCGCCTACGACCCTCATGTGCAGCCCGACGAACGGCTCAAGACCGACCTGGACCTGATGGCCGAGGCGCACTTCACCGTGATCCGGGTGGGCGAGTCGGTCTGGTCGACCTGGGAACCGGAGAACGGCCGGTTCGACCTCGACTGGCTGCGGCCCGTCCTCGACGGCGCCCACGAGCGTGGCATCTCCGTCATCATCGGCACCCCGACGTACGCCGTACCGCCGTGGCTCGCCCGCCAGTACCCGGAGATCACCGGCGAGCGGCGCACCGGTGAGCGCATCGGCTGGGGCGCCCGGCAGGAGGCCGACTTCACCCACCCCGCCTTCCGGTTCCACGCCGAGCGGGTGATCCGCGCGATGGTGGCCCGGTACGCCGACCACCCGGCGGTGATCGGATGGCAGGTGGACAACGAGCCCGGCCTGCACCTCTTCCACAACCGCGGTGTCTTCCAGCGCTTCGTGGACCATCTGCGGGAGAAGTACGGCGACGTCGAGACCCTGAACCGCGAATGGGGTCTGGTCTACTGGTCGCACCGGCTGTCGACCTGGGCCGACCTGTGGACGCCTGACGGCAACGAACAGCCCCAGTACGACGTCGCCTGGCGGGAGTTCCAGGCCCGGCAGGTCACCGAGTTCATCGGCTGGCAGGCCGACATCGTCCGCGAGTACGCCCACCCCGAGCACTTCGTCACCACCTGTATCTCCTACACCCGCCAAGGGGTGGAGGACGACGAGCTGTCGGACGGCCTCGACATCGCCTCCGGCAACCCGTACTACGACATGCAGGACGGCCTGCTCCTGCCCGACCCCACCCCCGACGACCACGAGCAGAAGTGGAAGAGCACCGGCGTCTGGTCGATGTACCAGACCGCCGACTGGATGTTCTCCTCCCGCCAGGAGCCGTTCCTGGTCACCGAGACCAACGCCCAGAGCATCGGCTACCCGTGGGACAACCGGCCCGGCTACGACGGCCAGTGGCGTCAGGCAGCCTGGGCCCTCGTCGGCCGCGGCGCCCGCATGATCGAGTACTGGCAGTGGCAGACCCTGCGCTTCGGCGCGGAGACCTACTGGGGCGGCGTCCTTCCGCACAGCGGGCAGCCCGGCCGTACGTACGCCGAACTCGCCCTTCTCGGAGCGGAGTTCGAGGCGGCGGGCCCGCTCGTCGCCGGCCTCGAGCCGGACGCCGACATCACGATGGTCTACTCGATGCCGAGCAAGTGGCTGATGCAGAAGTACCCGCCCCTCGCGACCGCCGACGGCGAACCGGACGCCACCGCCTACCACCGGTTCTTCGACCCCTTCTACCGCGGCGCGTTCGACGCCGGCCGCCAGGTCCGCATCGTCCACGCCCGCCAACTGCACGACCCGCGCGGCGAGCAGAGGGGAATGACGCCCGAGGAGGCGGTACAGCGCCACCCCGTCCTCGTCGCCCCCGCCCTGTACGTCGTCGACGACGGCACGCTCGACTGGCTGGAGGCCTACGCCCGGGCAGGTGGCCACCTGGTCCTCGGCCCGCGCACCGCCTATGCCGACCACGAGGCCCGGGCCCGCCACGAGCCGACACCCGGGCGTCTCGTCCTCGCCGCCGGTGTCCGGTACGACGAGTTCAGCAACCTCACGGGCCACATCCCGGTGCGCGCCGTGCCCGGCGGGCCGCTCGACGTCCCCGAGAACGCCACGGCGACGCGGTGGATCGAGGGCCTCACGGTCGTCGACGCCGACGTCCTCGCCCAGTACGAGCATCCGCACCACGGCCGCTCGCCCGCCGTCACCACGCGGCGCCACGGCGAGGGCCGCGTCACCTGCGTCGGCACGGTGCCCGGCCGCGAACTGGCCCGGACGCTGGCCGAGTGGCTGGCCCCGGCCGCCGGCAGCGGGTGGCGCGACCTGCCCGCCTCCGTCACCGCGACCACGGGTACTTCGACCGACGGGCGCCGGGTGCACATCGTCCACAACTGGAGCTGGGAGCCCGTGAGCGTTCCCGCCCCGGCGGACCTCTCCGATGCCCTGACGGGCACCTCGGTCCACTCGGGCTCGGCGCTGGACCTCGGCCCCTGGGACGTACGCGTACTCGTCTCCACCGACGCCGACGCCGACGGCGCGCCGGGCCCCGAAGCAGCCAACCGTTCCTGATCCATCCCCCGAGGAGGGGCAATGCCACGAAGAACGCTCGGACGAGCATTCGGTGTCTTCACCGCGACATCCGCGATCCTCGCGATACCCATGGTCCACGCGCAGGCGTACGACCCGACGGGCGGGATCATGTACCAGCTCGGCGGCGAGCCGTGTCTGAAGGGCCGGGGCAACTGCGCGGTCTACCCGAAGTCGGCCGAACTGCCGAGCGGACGTCTGGTCGCGTCGTTCGAGAAGTCCACGGTCGTGACGGCGACCGGGAGCGCCGACAAACAGACCCTCCCCGTCTACAGGAGCGACGACCACGGAACGACGTGGCAGCCGCTGTCGGAGGTCAGGGCTCCGGCGTATCTCTCCGGCGACCCCCAGTACGCGAAGTACACCAGCAACTGGACCAACCCGTACCTGTACGTCCTTCCGCAGGACGTCGGGAAGCTGAAGCAGGGCACGCTGCTGCTCGCGAGCGTCGTGTCGGGCGACGACCACTACTACAGGGAGCACAAGGCGGCCGACCCGAACTGGACGCCGACCAACGACGGCGACCGCAAGGACCTCGCGATCGCCCTGTACTCCAGCACCGACGAAGGCACGACGTGGAAGGTCGAGAACGTCGTCGCGACCGGCGGCTGGCAGGGCGGCAGTGCCGGCGCGGTCGGCCAGAACATCGCCGAGGCGAACACCCACCACCAGGTGGACCCCGTCTGGGAGCCGTACCTGATGGTCCACAAGGGGCGCCTCGTCTGCTACTACTCCGACGAGAACGACTACACCGGCTTCAACGCCACCACCGGTGTCCCGACCCTCGACCCCGCCAACGACACCGCCGCGGACTCGCAGGGCCAGATCCTCGCCCACAAGACCTGGGACGGCCTCAGCGCGGCGTGGAGTGCGCCCGTGGTCGACATCGCGGGAGCGATCCAGGACATGGGCGGCGGCAAGACGGAGATCGGCGGCGGGCGGCCGGGGATGGCGAACGTCGTCCGCACGACCGACGGCAGCTGGCTGCTGACCTTCGAGTACTGGGGCGGAGGAGCCAACACCAGGTACGTGCTCGCCGACGACCCGCTGAAGTTCTACACCGGCTCCGCCACCGGCACGGGTGTCGACACCCTGCCGCTCGACGCCGGTTCCCACCCCCTGGCGACGGGCGGCAGCCCGGTCCTCATCCGGCTTCCCGGCGGTCGCCTGGTCTACAACGCGGCCGGCAGCGGCAACGTCTGGGTCAACGACAGCGGGCGCGGCGACAGCACGTGGAAGGAGTACCAGACGACCTCACCGGCCGGCTACAGCCGCAACCTCCAGTACGTCGACGGCACCGGCCGCATCGCGATCCTCAACAACCAGGGCACCTCCACGATCGCCTACGCCGAGGTCGACCTCGGCCACTCCGACGGCCCCTACCACCAGTTGGTCAACCGCAAGACCGACCAGGTGATCGGCACCGGGAACAAGACCAACGACGCGATCATCGGCAACGCCGACGTGCCCGACGTCCGGCTCGAGGCCCCGGGCTCGGCGGGCAACGCGGACACCCAGTACTGGCACCTGACGACCGAACCGACCGGCGGCGTGAGCCTGCTGAACAAGTCGGGCGGCCGCGCGGCGGCGATCTGGACCGGCAACGCCACGGCCGGCCAGAAGATCGGCCAGTGGGTCGACAACAACGACACCGGCAGCTGGAACCTCGTCAGGAGCGCCGACGGGTTCTACAAGCTCCAGTCCGTCAAGAACACCGGCCTGTACCTGACCGGTGCGACCGCCGGGGCGCAGCTGACCCTGCAGACCGCGCTCACGGACGGTTCCCAGGACTGGGAACTCGTCCGGTAGGACGACAGCTGGAGACCGGGTGACACGGATCGTGCCCGGACAGACGCGACGGCGCTCGCCGACCGGCACCGCTCAGTGGTCGGCGGGAGCGCCACGGCCCGTCGGCGGAGGTGCGGTCGAGGCGCGGACGATGAGGTCGACCGGTGGTTCACTCGCCGCCAAGGGGGCGGCTCGCGGGTTCTCGATGGCGTGCACGAGGCGTTTGAGGCCGTCCTGGGCCACCGCGTCGAACGGCTGGCGCACCGTCGTCAGGGGAGGGGTGACATAGGCGGCGACGGGGATGTCGTCGAAACCCACGACGCTCACGTCTCCCGGAACGCGTCGGCCGGCCTCGGTCAGTGCGCGGATCAGGCCGATGGCCATGTCGTCGTTGGCTGCGAAGACCGCCGTCACGTCGGGGTCGCAGGCCAGTTCACGGCCCGCGGCGTAGCCGGAGGCGGCCGACCAGTCGCCCTCGATCAGCGGCGGCTCGCGCCGGTCGTGAGCCGCCAGCGCCGCCCGCCATCCGTCGAGCCGGTCCCGGGCGGCGTACCACCGCTGCGGGCCGGCGAGGTGATGGACGGTGAGGTGTCCCAGGCCGAGCAGGTGCTCGGTGACCGTGCGCGCCATCAGGTCGGCGCCGACCCCCGCGGCCAGCACCTTGGGCGCGGCGAACGGCGGTGGCGCGCCGCAGACGAGGACCGGTACGTCGACGTGAACGGAGACCTTCGACCCGTCCCCGTCCCCGTCCCCGTCCCCGGCCCCGCCCCCGTTCCCGCTCTCGTCGATCGGCTCGGAGATGACGATGCCGTCGACACCCTGGTCCAGGAGCGAGTCAACGGCGCCGGCGATGCCCGTCGGGTCGCCCTCCACGGTGTTGACCACACGCAGCGCGTATCCCGTGTCCCGGACGGCTCGCTCGACACCCATGAGCAACGACGCGGGTCCGTACAGAGCGGTGCCCAGCGTCACCACGCCGATGGAACGTGTCCGGCCCGAGGCCAGGGCGCGAGCCGCGTTGTTGCGCCGGTAGCCGAGTTCCTCGGCGGCCGCGAGCACGCGTCCGCGCACCTCCGCGGAGACGTAGGCCTCGTTGTTGAAGACCCTGGACACCGTCTTCTGCGAGACGCCTGCCAGCCGGGCCACGTCCATGCTGCGCGGCGCGGCGGACGTCCCGCGTCGTCCTGTTTCCCGCGCCATGGCGCCTCCCGGTGGTCACGCATCCGGGCCTCATGATGACAGAGACCCCCTGACCACCCGGCCGCCTGCCTCCTCGCGCCCGCGCCATCCGTCGCCCGGCGTTCGTCGACCGGCAGACGCTCGCGCCGCCCCCCGTTGAGTGGCCGGCCCCGCGCCGCTCGCTGTCCCTTCTCACCTGTCGGAGGGAAACCCGGCGGCAAGGTAGGCGGACAGCCGGCCTGGCGCGTCCTCCTGGAGGAGGTGACCCGCCCCGTCGATCCAGTGCAACTCGGCGTGCGGGATGCGCGCGTGCAGCCACTCCGCGTACTTCGGCGGCAGGATGCGGTCCTCGCGGCCCCAGATGATGCGCACCGGAAGCGACATGGTGCCCAGCAGGTTCTCGTACGCGGCGGTGTCCGCCTGCCTGATCTGGCTGTACTGGCGGTAGAACGCGGCCTGCCCTTCGGCCCCCCGCCACGGCGCGAGAAAGGCGTCGAGGACCCCCGGCCGGAAGCCGGTGTGCGTCGCGTGCCGCAGATGGCTGGCGACCAGTGCTTCGTGCGCGTAGTCCGGAAGCTGCTGGAAGACGTCCGCGTGCTCCAGGATGAGCCGGAAGAGTCCTCGCTCCCACTCACCGCCGCTCACTGCGTCGAAGAGGGTCAGGTCCCGGTACTTCCGCTCCTCCAGCAGCAGCGTGCGGAGCGCCACGGCCCCGCCGATGTCGTGGGCGACGACGCTGGGGCCGGACAGCTCCCAGTGGTCGAGGAGCCGGGCGAAGTTTCTCCCGTGAGCCGCCAGGCTGAGGTCTTGGCCCTCACGCTGGTCCGACTGGCCGAAGCCGAGGTGGTCGAAGACGAAGACCGTGCGGGTACGGGCGAGCGCTGGGGCGATGTCCCGCCAGAGAAACGAGGAATACGGGGTGCCGTGCACCAGCACGACCGGGTCCCCGCTGCCGAGGACCTTCCACCGCACCATCCCCTCAGGGGTCTCGAACTCCTCGCCAAGTGTCCAGTTCACTGTTGTCCTCCTCTTCTGCGGCATGACCAGCCCCCTTCACCGACAGCATGGCCGACGCCGCCCTTACGAGAGCTCCAGCGAGGCGATGTACCGGAACGGCATCCCGGCGCCGAGCAGCGAGGCCCCGTGGGCGCGGCCGCGCAGGCCGTTGTCGCCGGGGAGGCCGTCGAGGATCGGGGCGGCAGCCGCCCCGCCGCGCGCCCGTGGGTCGGCTCGTGCCAGGACAGGCGATGTGGGCCGACGGTTCACATCGACGCGAGGGTGCGCTGGTGATGCCAGGTCAGCGGCGGCCGGTGGCCAGGATGACGAGGAACTGGCCGCCCCCCGCCTCGATGTCGGCGGTCACCGGCAGCCCCGGTGTCAGTCGGGCGAACCTGTCGACCAGCCAATCCGCCGCTTCTTGGGCGTCCTTCCTGGTCGGACAACGACCCACCATCTCGCGGCCCCCCTTGCGCTCCAGCCTCGCGGCGACGGTGATCAGCGGCGCGGGTTCGACCACGTACAGGCGGTCCGGCCAGGCGATGACCACCTTGACCGCGCCCTTGCGGGAATTGCACCCGCGGTGCGCGAGCCGCTCGGCGACCTTGGCCTTCCGGTCGGCGGTCCTGCTGTCAACGCTGGGCCCCTGCGGGTCGTTCACCGACTTGTCGGGGTCGACCGGTTCGTCGCACACCCAGCACCGCCAGCCGTCGCGCTCAGCTACATCATCAAGGAGACTCACCCGAGCAAACTAGCCTGCCCAACCGCCACCCCGCGCACCAGGGCCCACGGCAACCAGGTGAGCGGGGGTCCGTGTCGTCCCTGAACAACATGAAAATGATCAACCGCGCCGACCTCCTGGGCACGCCCCGCGCCGCCCGTCAGTACCGCAGCCCGCTCCTGGCCGACGGCTTCGACGATGTCGCGATCGAGGTACATACCAGCGTTATCACCGACCCCACGAGGCTCTCGCTGCTCAAGAGGCTCGCCGAGCCGGCCTGCGGCGGCGGCGCCATCAGCCGCGACCAGGCGGACGAGTGGCTCGCTGAACAGCGCCGACGCGCCGAGACCGGCCGCTTCCTCATCGCCACTCCGTTTTCCGTGGCCTCCGCCTCCGCCTGAGTGCTGTCCGACCACCGTGGCGTGTCGCGGCCGGCGCAGCGGCGCCCGAGGGCCTGGGGCCACCGCCGCGGCGGCTGCCACTGACCTGCCGGACGCCCGGAGGCGGGAGCCTGAGGCGCCGCCCGCCGTCGTAAAGCCCCTGTCGGTGGGCCGTCCTTCACGGGCGACGCACTGTTCTGCGTGCTTGAGGCGCCTTGTCGAGGGACGCGTTCCCAGTGCCTCAGCCTTTTCCCGCTGCGCGGAGGCGCCCCGGTGCGTGATGTCGGCGATCCACCGCCTCAGTGGGAGCGCGGTGAACGAGGCCGACAACCCCTCGGCTCCCGCTCTCTGGTCGTCCTTGCGGCGCGCGGAGCGTGAACGGCACGCGCAGGCTGTGGTGTTCGCGGACATCCTTGAGTGAGTGTCAGGTCCATCATGGCTGTTCGGAGGCGGTTTCGGTAGGACTCAGCGCACGTCCGTTCGACCTTGTGGCAGCTGGTATCGCGCGCCAGACTCGTCGTCATCCACTCTCCGGCCAACGTGTCGGCAGCCTCTATCGGCTGTCGGTGCGTTCGCCGTGCTGTCTCGCCGTGTGATGTGCACCGGCCGGGGGGTGGCGGGACGTAGGGGGATCGATGGATCAGGACATGGTTGTGCTGGCGAGGGTCAGGCTGCTCAGTGCCAACCGGCGGGTGGTGCGCGGGGCAGAGGGGCTGTGGATCTACCGCCTTCTGACACAGGTCGAGCCGGAGGCGTACGGGTCGAAGCTGGCGTACGTCCTGGTGGAGGCGAGCGCGTCGCCCCTGGTGCGGGCGTTGCCTGAGCGACGGTTGGCCCTGTTGGACGAGGCGGTGGCGGTGGCGAAGGCCCTCGGTACGGCTAACCCCTACCGGGCGAAGATGCTGGCCAGGGCCCTGGCCGCCAGGCAGCGGGAGTGGGAGGGTCGCCCGGCGGAGCCGCTCGCGTCTGATGGGTGACAGCATCAGGCGACATTCAGGAAGCGCCGCGTACCGGCCTCAGGCACGGCGCCGGCCTTCGGCTCGCGTCCCCGTACACATGGTCGGCACGGGGAGCGGTCAGAAGCCGTGGCGCAGCGGGGGAGTTGCCATTCGGCGCGCCGCAGGTCC
>NZ_JBHVYO010000002.1:376855-392136 GCF_042880655.1 Streptomyces sp. NPDC058295 | reverse complement strand
GCCGCGGGGCCGCCCGGTGCGTGCGGGCGTTCCCGGTGCCTCCGGGGCCGTCGCGCCGCGGACGCCGGGCGCCCGGAGGGGACACCGGCGCACGTTTGGCGGCTCCTGCCGGGGGGACGCGGAAACCTTCGTACGACAACCGTCCGAACCCCTTCGGAGGCCCACCGTGAGGCGTCCCCGCATCGTGATCGTCGGAGCCGGCTTCGCCGGGTACCGGACGGCCCGGACCCTGGCGCGGGCGGCCAGGGGCCGGGCCGACATCACTCTGCTCAACCCGACCGACTACTTCCTGTACCTGCCCCTGCTGCCCCAGGTGGCGGCGGGCATCCTGGAGCCGCGCCGGGTCACCGTCTCCCTGTCGGGGACCCTGCGCGAGGTGCGGCCGGTGCTCGGCGAGGCCGAGCACGTGGACCTCGACGCGCGCACCGTCCACTACACGAACCCCGAGGGGGACAGGGGCACGCTCGGTTACGACCGGCTCGTGCTGGCCGCCGGCAGCGTCAACAAGCTGCTGCCCATCCCCGGGGTCGCCGAGCACGCGCACGGGTTCCGCGGCCTGCCCGAAGCCCTCTATCTGCGCGATCACCTCACCCGGCAGGTGGAGTTGGCGGCTTCCGGCACGAACGCCGACGAGTGCACGGCGCGTTGCACGTTCGTCGTGGTCGGCGCGGGCTACACCGGTACCGAAGTCGCCGCGCAGGGACAGCTGTTCACCGACGCCCTGGTCCGCGCCCACCCCCTGCGGCGGGGCATACGGCCGCGCTGGCTGCTCCTCGACCTCGCGTCGCGCGTCCTGCCCGAGCTGGACGAACGGCTCTCCCGCACCGCCGACCGGGTGCTGCGCGCACGGGGCGTCGAGGTGCGCATGGGGACCTCCGTCAAGGAGGCCACCCGTGAGGGGGTCCTGCTGACCGACGGCGAGTTCGTCGACACCCGCACCCTGGCGTGGTGCGTGGGCGTACGGCCCGATCCCCTCGCGGAGTCGCTCGGGCTGCCCATGGAACGCGGGCGGTTGCTCGTCGAGCCGACGCTCCAGGTACCGGGCAGGCCCGAGGTGTTCGCGTGCGGTGACGCCGCCGCGGTACCGGATCTGGAGAGGCCCGGGGAGTACACGCCGATGACCGCGCAGCACGCCTGGCGGCAGGGCAAGGTGGCCGGGCGGAACGTGGCCGCCTCTCTCGTCGAGGGCGGCGGCGCGACCGGTCTGCGGCCCTACCGGCACAAGGACCTGGGGTTCGTCGTGGACCTGGGCGGGGTGCAGGCCGCCGCCAATCCGCTCGGCGTCCACCTGTCCGGCCCCGCGGCCGGCGCCGTCGCCCGTGGCTACCATCTCGCCGCCATGCCCGGCAACCGGGTGCGCGTCGCCGCCGACTGGCTGCTGGACGCCGTACTTCCGCGTCAGGACGTCCAGTTGGGCCTGGTCCGGTCCTGGTCGGTACCGCTGGACACCGCGTCGCCGGAACTGGCGCGGGTACCCGGGGACCAGCGGCACCAGTCCACGGCCTCCGGCCCCGGCGCGGCCACCGAGGAGGACGTGAACGCCGGGAGCGAAGCGGACGGCACGGACGGCACGGACGGCACGGACGACGAGAACGCGCACGGCAAGAACGCGCTCGGCAAGAGCACGGACGACAGGAACGAGGAGAACGACGTGAAGGACGTGAACGACGTGAACGACGGCAACAAGGCGAAGGACGGATCCGGCGAGCATCACCCCTCCCCGGAGGACGGTTCCCAGTCCATCACCTCGCCGACACCCGAGGTGGGACGGCATTCGGGCGGCGGGAACGGGTCCCGGGTGGGGCAGTCGTCCCCGGAGGAGGGTTCCCAGTCGATCGACTCGCCGACCCCCGAGGTGGGGCGGCACAGTTCGGGACCGGCGACCGAGGGGAGCGACGGGACCGCCGAGGGCAAGCCGGCCCCCGGCCCCGTAGAGGGCGGCGACCCCCGCGACTCCCGCGACGCCAAGGGAGACCGGTAGCCAGATGGACACCGCCGAACTCACCGAACTCGGCCAGCAGTTGCGGGTCGACAGTGTGCGTGCCTCCGCCGCCGCGGGCTCCGGGCATCCGACGTCCTCGATGTCGGCCGCGGACCTGATGGCCGTACTGCTCGCCAACCACTTCCGCTACGACTTCGACCGCCCGGCGCACCCGGGCAACGACCGCTTCGTCCTCTCGAAGGGCCATGCGTCCCCCCTGCTGTACTCGGCCTACAAGGCCGCCGGGGCCATCGACGACGAGGAACTGCTGACCTTCCGCGCCCTCGGCAGCCGGCTCGAGGGGCACCCCACCCCGCAACGGCTGCCGTGGGTCGAGACGGCCACCGGCTCGCTCGGCCAGGGTCTTCCGGTGGGCGTCGGCATCGCGCTGGCCGGGAAGCGGCTGGACCGCATCGGCTACCGCGTGTGGGTGGTGTGCGGGGACAGCGAGCTCGCCGAGGGCTCGGTGTGGGAGGCCGCCGAGCACGCGGGCCACGAACACCTCGACAACCTGACGGTGATCGTCGACGTCAACCGGCTCGGCCAGCGCGGCCCCACCCGGCACGGCCACGACCTCGGCGCCTACGCCCGCCGCTTCCAGGCCTTCGGCTGGCACACGATCGAGATCGACGGACACGACGTGGACGCCGTCGACCGCGCCTACGGCGAGGCAGCCTCCACCCTGGGGCAGCCCACCGCGATCCTCGCCCGCACCCTCAAGGGCAAGGGCGTCGGGTCCGTCGAGGACCGCGAGGGCCTGCACGGCAAGCCGCTGCCCGACGCCGACGAGGCCATCGAGGAACTGGGCGGCCTCCGTGACCTGCGGGTCCACGTACGGGAGCCGGCCGAGGCCCGCATGCTGCACTCCGTCCCGACCGGGCCCCTCGTGCTGCCCCGCTGGGAGGGGGAGGACCGCGAGAAGGGCGTGGCGACCCGTGACGCCTACGGCAAGGCCCTGGCCGCTCTCGGCGCCGCCCGCGAGGACATCGTCGCCCTCGACGGCGAGGTGAGCGACTCCACGCGCGCCGAAGCCTTCGCCAAGGAGCACCCGGACCGGTTCTTCGAGTGCTACATCGCCGAACAGCAGCTCGTCGCCGCCGCGGTCGGCCTCGCGACGCGCGGCTGGGTGCCGTACGCCTCGACGTTCGCGGCCTTCCTGACCCGGGCCCACGACTTCGTCCGGATGGCCGCGGTCAGCGGGGCCGGCATCAACCTCGTCGGCTCGCACGCGGGGGTCGCCATCGGACAGGACGGCCCCTCGCAGATGGGTCTGGAGGACCTGGCGATGTTCCGGGCCGTGCACGGCTCGACCGTGCTGTACCCGTGCGACCCCCACCAGACCGCCCGGCTCGTCGCCGCCATGGCCGGCCTGGACGGCGTCCGCTACCTGCGCACCTCGCGCGGCGCCGACCCGGTGCTCTACGGGCCGGACGAGGAGTTCCCCGTCGGCGGCAGCAAGGTGCTGCGCTCCTCCGACCGGGACCGGCTGACGATCGTCGCGGCCGGCGTCACCGTGCACGAGGCGTTGAAGGCCGCCGAGGCGCTGGACGGCGAGGGCATCGCGGCCCGGGTGATCGACCTGTACTCGGTCAAGCCCGTCGACCGGGCCACGCTGCGCCGGGCCGCCGAGGAGACCGGTCTGCTGCTGAGCGTGGAGGACCACCACGAGCAGGGCGGCCTCGGGGACGCGGTCCTCGACGCCTTCCTCGACGGGCGGCCGGTGCCCCGGCTGGTGCGGCTCGCCGTCCGGACGATGCCCGGCTCGGCGAGCCCGGCCGAGCAGCTGCACGCCGCGGGCATCGACGCCGAGTCGATCGCCGCGTCCGCCCGGCTGCTGGTGGAGCAGGCGATCGCGCCGTGAGCGGTGACGCCGTGCGGAAGGTGCGGGTGGGCCGACGCAGCGTCGAGGTCCACCGGCCGGACAAGGTGCTCTTCCCGGGCGGCGCGGAGGCGAAGCAGTACACGAAGGGCGATCTGGTGGCGTACTACCGGTCGGTCGCCGCGTTCATGGTTCCGCATCTGCGCGGCCGTCCGCTGATGCTGGAACGGCACCCGGACGGGATCGACGGGCCCCGCTTCATGCAGAAGAACACTCCCGAGCACTACCCGGAGTGGATCCCGCGGGCCGAGGTGGCCAAGGAGGGCGGCACCGTCCGCCACCCCGTCTGCGACGAGTCCGCCACCCTCGCCTACCTCGCCGACCAGGCGTGCCTCACCCTGCACCGCTGGCTGTCGCGGGTCGGCCGGGAGGAGCGTCCGGACCTGATGGTCTTCGACCTCGACCCGGCCGACGGCTCCGGCTTCGGCGCCGTCCGGGAGGCCGCCGAATGGCTCGGCGAGCTCCTCGACCAGCTGCGGCTGCCCTCGGCCCTGATGACGACGGGCTCGCGCGGACTGCACGTCGTCGTCCCGGTCGACGGGCACGACGACTTCGACGAGGTGCGCGGTTTCGCCCGGGACGCCGCCGAACTGCTCGTCGCCGAGCACCCCGACCGGCTGACCACGGCAGCCCGCAAGAAGGACCGCGGCGACCGGCTCTACCTGGACGTGCAGCGCAACGGCTACGCGCAGACCGCCGTCGCCCCCTGCACGGTGCGCGCGCTGCCGGGGGCGCCCGTCGCCACGCCCATCACCTGGGAGCAGCTGCACGATCCGGAGCTGGGCCCGCGCCGCTGGACCATCGCCGACGCCGCCGAGCAGGCCCACGCCCGTCCCTGGTCGGCGCTGCCGGGCCGCGGGCGTGCCCTCGGCCCGGCCCGGCGTCGGCTCGACGCACTCCGTGCCGCGTGAAGGTTTGACCAAGAGCCTTTGGGCCACCCGGAAGAAGAGGTGGCCATGGTGAACACAAAAAGCACAGCACAGTCACATGCGTCACGCAATGCACGCGACGCGCATGAATCACCTGAATCACACAATCCACAAAGTTCACGAACCTCGCGGACCGCGGAGGCCTCAGGGACCTCGCGAAGCCCGCAGGGTTCACCGGGACCGACGCAGAGACCGAAGCGACCGAAGAGACCACAGAGATCATCCCGTTCGGAGAGTCCGGAGGTTTCGCGGACTCGGACGAGCAAGGAAGGACAGGACGACGTGGCGGACGACCGGCCGAGCCCCATGGAGGTGCTGCGCCAGGCGCGCGCCCAGCTCACCGAGCTGACGGGGATGACCGCCGAGAGTGTCTCGTCCTTCGAGCAGACGGAGGACGGCTGGTCCCTGGACGTCGAGGTCCTGGAGCTGTCCCGCGTGCCCGACACGATGAGCCTGATGGCGAGCTACCAGGTCGAGCTCGATCCCGGTGGACAGCTCACCGGCTACCGGCGCGTCCGCCGCTACGAGCGGGGGCGCTCCGACGCACATCGGCCGGGCGGCCGCTAGGTCGCCGGCCCGCAGTCGTTCCCGATCATCCAATCCCAGACAAGGAGGCGCGGTCGACATGACCGTTGTTCCGGCCCAGCAGTCCGGCGGTGGAGGCGGCTCCAGCGGCCTCTACGACGTGCTGGAGCTCGTCCTCGACAGGGGTCTCGTCATCGACGCGTTCATACGGGTCTCCCTGGTCGGTATCGAGATCCTCAAGATCGACGTACGGGTCGTGGTGGCCAGCGTCGACACCTATCTGCGCTTCGCCGAGGCGTGCAACCGGCTGGACCTGGAGGCGGGGCCGCGCAAGAGCCCGGGCCTGCCCGACCTGGTCGGCGAGATCACCGAGTCCGGCGCGCGCGGCAAGTCCAAGGGCGCGCTGTCCGGCGCCGCGGAGACCATCTCCGGCGCCTTCAAGCAGGCCCGTGACGAGGGCTCCGAGCAGGAGGAGCGGACCTCCAGGCCGCGCGCCCGCAAGAGCACCACCGCGCGCCGGAAGGAGGAGCAGGAGTGAGCACCTACGTGTACGGCATCGTCGCGAGCTCGCACCCCGACCTTCCGGACGGCCTGGCCGGTGTCGGCGACCCGGCCCTGCCGGTGCGCGTCCTGAAGGAGGGCACCCTGGCGGCGGTCGTCAGCGACGCTCCCGAGGGGCTGCGGCCCAAACGCAGGGAGCTGCTCGCCCACCAGACCGTGCTCGCCGAGGCGGGAGCCGACGGCTGTGTGCTGCCCATGCGGTTCGGCAGTGTCGCCCCCGACGACAGTTCCGTCACCGGGGTCCTGGCCGAGCGCACCGAGCACTACGAGGAGCGCCTGCGGGCACTGGACGGCAAGGTCGAGTACAACATCAAGGCCTCGCACGTCGAGGAGGCCGTTCTGCACCAGGTGATGGCCGAGAGTCCCGAACTGCGGGGCCTCGCGGAGGCCAACCGGCAGTCGGGCGGCGGCAGTTACGAACAGAAGCTGCAGCTCGGCGAGATGGTGGCCGCCGCGGTGAAGGCCAAGGAGGCCGAGGACGCGGCCGACGTGCAGCAGAACCTCGAGCCGCTGGCCGCGGCCACCAGTGTGGGCCCCGAGTCCACCGGCTGGCTGGTCAACGTCTCGTTCCTGGTGGACCGCGACTCGGCGGCCCAGTTCCTGGAGGCCGCGGAGGAGCTCCGCAAGGGCCGTCCGCACCTCGAACTGCGCGTCAACGGGCCGCTGCCGCCGTACAGCTTCGTCGAGCCCGGCCCGGCCGAACCGGCGGGCACCACCACGGAGTAGGTGCGCCATGGGACTCATCTCAGAGGTGCTGTTGCTGCCGTTCGCCCCGGTGCGCGGTAGCGGTTGGGTGATCGGACAGGTGGTCCAGGAGGCCGAGCGGATCTACTACGACCCCTCCACGGTCCGGGCCGAACTCGCCCGTTTGGAAGAGCGGTTGGACGCCGGCGAGATCACTGAGGAGGAGTTCGACGAGCAGGAGGACGAACTCCTCGACCGGCTGGAGAGCGCGACGCGCAGAAGCGCGGGAACGGACGACGGGTGGACAGGATGAACCGAACGGCATTGGGCCTCGCGGTCGGGGCCGGGTACTTCCTCGGACGTACCAAGAAACTGAAACTGGCCTTCGCCGTCGGCTCCTTGGTGGCCGGCAAGCGGATGAACCTGACCCCCAAGGGAATCGCGGACCTGGTCTCCAAGCAGCTGCAGGACAACCCGCAGTTCAAGGAGATCGGCGACCAGCTGCGCCAGGACCTGCGCGGGGTCGGCAAGGCCGCCTCCGGCGCCATGGTCGAGCGGCAGATCGAGGCGCTCGCGGACCGGCTGCACGGCCGCACCGCCGAGGTGCGCGACCAGCTGGAGGGAGTCGTGCCCGGGCAGGACGCGGACGACGAGGCGGACGAGGAGTACGACGAGCCTCAGGACGCCGAGGAGGACGACGAGCCTCAGGACGCCGAGGAGGACGAGGAGCCGCAGGACGCCTCCGAGGAGGACGACGAGGGCGAAGAGGAGGAACCGCCGAGGAAGACGGCGAAGAAGGCGCCCGCGAAGAAGGCGCCCGCCAAGAAGGCCCCCGCGAAGAAGGCGCCCGCCAAGAAGGCCCCGGCCCGCGCCACGGCCGCGAAGAAGACCGCGTCGGCCGGCAAGACGGGCGCGAGGACCGCATCTAGGGCCGCCTCCGGTACCGGTTCCCGGGCCCGGCGGCCGAAGGGAGGCGGTGACCGATGACCGAAACCCTCGGATCCGCCAAGTCCGCGACCTCCGCGGCCGGCAAGGCGGCGGGCGGCAACCCGCTCTCCGGCGTGGCCCACAGCGAGGCCGCCGACCGGCTCAAGGAAGAGGTGCAGGAGTACCTCGCCGCGCAGGCCACCCGCCTGCTGACCGGTGTCGGCCAGAAGCTCGGGGAGACCACGGGCAAGCTCAACGACATCGCCGAGGGCAACAGCCCTGGCTTCGCCAAGCTCGCCCTCGAAGGCGGCCGCAAGGTCGCCGAGGGCAAGGGACCGCTGCGCACCGCGCTGGAGCTCGGCGGCTCGCGGGTCAAGGACAAGGTGACCGGAGCCTTCAAGAACCTCGGCGGCAAGGGCGGCAAGGGCAAGAAGAGCGCCGGCAAGAAGCCGACCGTGATCATGGAGACGATCGACGTCGGCGTGCCGCTGCGCACCGCCTACGACCAGTGGACGCAGTACCAGGACTTCAGCACCTTCGCCAAGGGCGTCAAAAGCGCGAACCGCGCCGACGACGTCACCAGCGACTGGCAGGCGAAGGTCTTCTGGTCCAACCGCAGCTGGAAGGCGAAGACCACCGAGCAGGTGCCGGACGACCGGATCGCCTGGACGTCGGAGGGCGCCAAGGGCACGACGAAGGGCGTCGTCTCCTTCCACGAGCTCGCCGAGAACCTCACCCGGATCCTGCTGGTCATCGAGTACTACCCGACGGGTCTGTTCGAGAAGACCGGCAACATCTGGCGCGCCCAGGGCCGCCGTGCCCGCCTCGACCTGAAGAACTTCGCCCGCTTCATCACCATCAAGGGGGAGGCGGAGGACAGCTGGCGCGGTGAGATCCGCGACGGCGAGGTCGTCACGTCCCACGAGGACGCGGTCGCCCAGGAGGACGAGGAGAACGAGGAGAACGAGGAGCCCGAGGAGGGTGCCGAGGCGCGGGATGCCGAGGACACCGCCCCGGAGGACGATGAGGAGTACGAGGACGACGAGGGCCCGACCGCCGAGGACGAGGAGGCGGAGCCCGAGGGCGAGTACGAGGAGGAGGACGAAGCCGAGGAGGGCGAGCCGGAGGCCGCCGAGGACGAGTACGAGGAGTACGACGACGAGGAGGAGCCCGAGGAGGAGCCCCGGGCCGAGGACACCCGTGAGAAGGCCAGGGCCCGTCGATGAGCATGCCGAGCCGGATGCCGGAGCCGTACGGCCAGGGCGGCGGAGCCAACCTCGCGGACATCCTGGAACGCGTCCTCGACAAGGGCATCGTCATCGCGGGCGACATCCGGATCAACCTGCTCGACATCGAACTGCTCACCATCAAGCTCCGGCTCATCGTCGCCTCCGTCGACAAAGCCAAGGAGATGGGCATCGACTGGTGGGAGGACGACCCGGCCCTTTCCTCCGGCGCCCGCCGCAACGAACTGGCGCGTGAGAACGCCGAGTTGCGAGAGCGGCTGGCGCGGCTGGAGGAACTGGAGCTGGGCCGCGCCCCGGAGGAGAGCCGCGCACCGAAGAAGGGCCGGGCTCCGAGTGAGAGCCGGGCCCCGCAGGACGTCCGAGAGGAGTCACCATGACCGGACTGCGGTACGTGTACGCCGTCTGCCACCCCCTCGGCGCGCCTCTCCAGGCCGACCTGCCGGGGGTGGCGGGCGATCCGCCCCGACTGCTCACCCACCGCGGCCTGATCGCCGTGGTCAGCCATGTGCCGGAGCGGGACTTCGCGGAGGAGCCACTGCGCCGCCGCCTGGAGGACCTGGACTGGCTGACGGAGACCGCCCGCGCCCATCAGCAGGTGATCGACTCCCTCACGGCCGTCACCACTCCGCTGCCGCTCCGGCTCGCCACGGTGTTCCGGGACGACAGCGGGGTCCGCGTGATGATGGAGGAGCGCGAGGAGGACTTCCGGCGCGTCCTGGACCGGCTCGCGGGGCGGGTCGAGTGGGGGGTGAAGGTGTATGTCGAGCCCGAGGCGCAGGAGGCCGAGCAGGCCGTGACGAAGCCCGCTTCGGGCCGGGACTACCTGATGCAGCGGCGCACGAAGGCCCGGGCCCACGACGACACCTGGCAGCGGGCCGAGCGGTTCGCCGGAAGTCTCCACGAGACGTTGTCCGCGCACGCCGAGGACGCCCGCCTCCACCCGCCGCAGAACTCCGCCCTTTCCAAGGCGTCGGGACAGAATGTCCTGAACGCCGCCTATCTCGTTTCGCGTGCGGAGTCCGAGGAATTCGTGGAAATGGTGGACCGCACCAAGGGGGAGGAATCCGGAATGCGTGTCGAACTCACGGGGCCATGGGCCGCCTATTCCTTCGTGGAGTCCGCCGGTGAGCCGGGGGAGGGCGCATGACCGTGGTGGAGCGCCGTGAGGTCGCCCTCGTCGACCTCCTCGACCGGCTGCTGGCCGGCGGGGTCGTCATCACCGGGGACATCACGCTGCGCATCGCGGACGTCGACCTCGTCCGCATCGACCTCAACGCGCTGATCAGCTCCGTCAATGAGCAAGTACCGTCGCCATGGGGGGATTCGCCGTGACCGAACGCCGCAACCACCTCGACCTCGAGCCGGACACCGTCGAGCGCGATCTGGTGAAACTCGTCCTGACCGTCGTGGAGTTGCTGCGCCAGCTGATGGAGCGGCAGGCGCTGCGCCGCTTCGACACGGGTGACCTGAACGAGGAGCAGGAGGAGCGGATCGGGCTCACTCTGATGCTGCTCGACGACCGCATGACCGAGCTGCGCGAACGCTACGGACTGCGGCCCGAGGACCTGAATCTGGACCTCGGGCCGCTGGGACCGCTGCTTCCCCGGGAGTGAGTCGCTCACGCCCGGGGAAGCGGGTGTTGCTTATTGCTTTATCGCTTCGGTGCCTCGGTTCACCACCTGTACCAGCGACCCCTGCCTCCCGCGGAATTGGTTCCGCGAGCCAGGAAGCCGAGCAGCCAGAGGACGAGGACCGCGAGTGCGATCCACCAGAGCAACTTCACCGCGAATCCGGCGCCGAAAAGAATCAGCACCAGCAGCAGAACCAGCAGAACGGGAACCATAGTGTCAACCTCCTGCAATGCGGGTTTCCCGGATTCCGGAAATCATTCGCGCGTCATTTACGAATCGTCCACGAGCCGTCCGCGGATCTTCCGTGACGCGTGCGCACATCCGTGACGTCCGCATGCCGCGTGCGTGATGCACACGTGATTCCTTCCGCTCGGTCCGCGGATCAGCCGGCCTTCCGGCACAGGATCTCCGCGTGCAGGACGCTGAACCAGCCGTCCTCCCGTCGCCCCCACTCCCGCCAGGCCTCCGACACGGCGTGCAGTTCCTCCACCGTGGCGTGCCCGCCCTCCGTGGCGCGTTCGGCGTACGCCGAGGCCACGGTGCGGTCGGCCCACAGGCCGCTCCACCAGGCCCGCTCCTCGGCGGTGCTGAAGGTCCAGGTGGCGGAGGTGGCCGTGATGTCGGTGAACCCCGCGGTCAGCGCCCAGGACTTCAGCCGGCGCCCGGCGTCCGGTTCGCCGCCGTTGGCCCGGGCCACCCGGCGGTACAGGTCCAGCCAGTCGTCCATCCCGGACGAGGCGGGGTACCAGGTCATCGCCGCGTAGTCCGAGTCGCGGACGGCGACGTACCCGCCCGGCTTCGTCACCCGCAGCATCTCGCGCAGCGCCTGCACCGGGTCGCCCACATGCTGGAGCACCTGGTGGGCGTGGACGACGCAGAAGGTGTCGTCCGGGTAGGCCAGGGCGTGCACGTCGGCGACCGCGAAGTCGATGTTGGCCAGACCCCGCTCGGCGGCCGTGGCCCGCGCCTGCTCCAGGATTCCCGGCGCGTGATCGACGCCGGTGACGTGCCCGTCGGGGACCAGGGCGGCCAGGTCGGCGGTGATGGTGCCGGGACCGCAGCCGATGTCCAGGATCTTCATGTGGGGCTTCAGCGAACCGAGCAGGTAGGCCGCGGAGTTGGCGGCGGTCCGCCAGGTGTGCGAACGCAGCACCGACTCGTGGTGTCCGTGCGTGTAGACGGCCGTCTCCTGTGCTTTCGGCATGGCTCTACCCCTTCTCGACGAACCGGGTCCCCGGTTCCCACACGGTACGCCGATGCTCGGATGGTGAGACCGATCGTCTTGGAATGTGGGCTGACGGTTCGTCAGGCGTCTTCCGCGCCCGGGTGACTTCGCCGTCGCAGGCGCGCGGCGTGCCGGACGGCGAACGCGGCGCCGACGCCCAGCGCCGCGCCCGCGAGCACGTCGCTCGGGAAGTGGACGCCGGTGTACACCCGGGACATCGCCACCGAGAACGCGACCGGCGCCACCACCGCGCCCCAGACCGGCGACTCCAGGGCGATGCCGGCCGCGAACGCGGCCGCCGACGCGGAGTGACCGGACGGGAAGGAGGTGGTGATCGGCTGCCGCTTCAGCCGCCGCCCCAGCGGCACCGCGTCCAGCCCGGGCCGGGACCGGCGCACCGAACGCTTGCCGAGGGTGTTGATGGTGAGGGACGCCAAGCCGAGGGAGGCCAGCCCGCGCGCGGCGGCGCGGCGGGCCCGGGGCGTGCCGGACACGGCGACGGCCGCCGCCGTCGCGAACCAGAGCACGCCGTGGTTCGCGCTGCGGCTCAGTCGCGGCAGGATCGGTTCGGCGGCCGGCCAGTGCCGCTCGGCGGCGAACGCGAACACCTGGTCGTCGAGGGCGAGAAACAGATCGCGCGGGCCGTGCCGGCCGGGCTTCAGGACGGTGAGATCGACGTCGGGCATCATGCGCTGCGGGTACCCTGAAGTGGCCGTTTCTTGTGCGGGGGCGGCTTTCGACATCGGAGGGTCACTGCATGCGACTGCTGCTCGTCCGCCACGGCCAGACCCCCTCGAACGTGGACTACCTGCTCGACACCGCCGTTCCCGGGCCCGGCCTCACCGAACTCGGCGCGCAGCAGGCCGCCGCCCTTCCGCAGGCCCTCGCCGACGAGGACATCGAGGTCCTCTACGGCTCCACCCTGGTGCGCACCCGGCTGACCGCCGCCCCGCTGGCCGCCGCCCGCGGTCTCGACGTCCTGGTCCGCGACGGCATCCGGGAGATCTCCGCGGGCGACCTGGAGATGGTGCCCGGCAACTCGGAGCGCGGCGAGCTCTACATGCGCACGGTGTTCGCCTGGGCGGCGGGCGACGTCGAGCTGCGCATGCCGGGCGGCGAGAGCGGTACCGAGTTCCTGGCGCGGTACGACGCCGTGGTCGCCGAGGCCGCGGCGAGCGGCGCGGGCACCGTCGTGATGGTCAGCCACGGCGCCGCGATCCGCGCCTGGGCGGCCACCCGCGCCGACAACGTCGACGTTCCCTTCGCCGCGGCCAACCGGCTCGCCAACACCGGCACCGTCGTCCTCGAGGGCTCCCCGGCCGACGGCTGGAAGGCCCTGTCCTGGGCGGGAGCGACGGTCGTGCCGGCGGGCCAGGCAGGCCCGGCGGGGCAGCCGGTGGCGGGCGCCGGCGGCTGACGGGCGGCGGCGCGCCCTCCCCGGCCCGCCGCGCATAACGGTTTGCCGCATCCCGTGGGCGGACCGCAGAATGCCTCCCCATGGGACACCTGGAAGCCGCGCACCTCGAGTACTACCTCCCCGACGGGAGGGCGTTGCTCGGCGACGTGTCCTTCCGGGTGGGCGAAGGGGCCGTGGTGGCGCTGGTCGGACCCAACGGCGCCGGCAAGACGACCCTGCTGCGGCTGATCTCGGCCGAGCTGAAACCGCACGGCGGGACCGTCACCGTGTCCGGCGGCCTCGGCGTGATGCGCCAGTTCGTGGGCTCCGTGCGGGACGAGACGACCGTCCGCGACCTGCTGGTGTCCGTGGCCTCGCCCCGCATCCGTGAGGTCGCGCGGGCCGTCGACAAGGCCGAGCACGCGATCATGACCGTCGACGACGAGGCCGCGCAGCTCCAGTACGCGCAGGCCCTCTCCGACTGGGCCGAGGTGCGCGGGTACGAGGCCGAGACGCTCTGGGACATGTGCACCACGGCCGCGCTCGGCGTCCCCTACGACAAGGCCCAGTTCCGCCTCGTCCGCACCCTCTCCGGCGGCGAGCAGAAGCGGCTCGTGCTGGAGGCGCTGCTGCGCGGCACCGACGAGGTGCTGCTGCTCGACGAGCCGGACAACTACCTCGACGTGCCCGGCAAGCGGTGGCTGGAGGAACGGCTGAAGGAGACCCGCAAGACGGTCCTCTTCGTCTCCCACGACCGCGAGCTCCTCTCCCGCGCCGCCGAGAAGATCGTCTCCGTCGAGCCCGGCCCGGCCGGCGCCGACGCCTGGGTGCACGGCGGCGGTTTCGCCACCTACCACGAGGCCCGCCGCGAACGCTTCGCCCGCTTCGAGGAGCTGCGCCGCCGCTGGGACGAGAAGCACGCCCAACTGAAGAAGTTGGTCCTGAGCCTCCGTCAGGCCGCCTCCATCAGCCATGAGTTGGCCTCCCGCTATCAGGCCGCCCAGACCCGGCTGCGCAAGTTCGAGGAGGCAGGACCGCCGCCGGAGCCGCCCCGCGAGCAGGACATCACGATGCGCCTGAAGGGCGGCCGCACCGGTGTGCGGGCGGTCACCTGCAAGGGACTCGAGCTCACCGGTCTGATGAAGCCCTTCGACCTGGAGGTCTTCTACGGCGAGCGGGTCGCCGTCCTCGGCTCGAACGGTTCGGGCAAGTCGCACTTCCTGCGGCTGCTGGCCGGCGACACCGTGACGCACACGGGGGAGTGGAAGCTCGGCGCGCGCGTGGTGCCCGGGCACTTCGCCCAGACCCACGCCCACCCCGAGCTCCTGGGCCGTACCCTCCTGGACATCCTGTGGAGCGAACACTCCCAGGACCGGGGCGCGGCCATGTCCCGGCTGCGCCGCTACGAGCTGACCCAGCAGGCCGAACAGAGCTTCGACCGGCTCTCCGGCGGCCAGCAGGCCCGCTTCCAGATCCTGCTGCTGGAACTGCAGGGCGTCACGGCCCTGCTCCTCGACGAGCCGACCGACAACCTCGACCTGGAGTCCGCCGAAGCCCTCCAGGAGGGCCTCGAGGCCTTCGACGGTACGGTCCTCGCCGTCACCCACGACCGCTGGTTCGCCCGTTCCTTCGACCGCTACCTGGTCTTCGGCAGCGACGGCCGCGTCCGGGAGACCCCGGAGCCCGTGTGGGACGAGCGGCGCGTGGAGCGGGCCAGGTAGGGAGCCGGCCCGCACGGAGGGCCCGGGGGCCGGAATGTTCGTACAGTGGAGGCGGAGACGTGCTCCCGGGTGGGGTACCCGAACCGCATGGACGAACACGACGAGCGGGGCATGACCATGACCGGAGTCGACCCGGACCGGCTGGACGACCAGCAGCTGATGAAAGAGCTGGAGACGATCCACCGCACGCGCCACGACACCCTGCTGTACGGCTCGAACGACGCCCTGCGCGCCCACAACGGCCGCATGGCCCAGCTGGAGGGCGAGTACCTGCGCCGTAACCCGCGCCGCTTCGTCTCCCCGGGCCGCACCCGGGACGGGGCGAGGGAACGGGCCGTCGGAGTCGACGACGCCCGGCCCCCGCGCCGGGCTCCGGCCGGGGGCCGGGCGCCCGGGGAGGGCGGCGGTCCGGCGGGCACCCCGGCCGGCAAGTGGGGTCCGGGACGCCCGGGAACGCCGAGCGGCTCCGGCGGGGTCTGAGCCCACCGGAGCCGTACGACCGCTGCGCGGTCTCTCGTGTGTATCCGGACGCCTGTGTGTGTCCGGTTGGTCGCAGACTGTCTACAGTGTCCCGC